>JANNVN010000348.1:0-2314 GCA_031414435.1 Gemmatimonadaceae bacterium | reverse complement strand
CTCACCGCGCTGCGCGCGACACTCTACGAGCGCAACGCCGATCTGATGGTGCGCTATGACTCGGTCCGGCGCGTGTACAAAGTGCCGAAAGAGCTTGAGAATCCGGCGCAGAGCGGCGGTGCCATGCCGAGCCAGGAGGAGCTGGCGGCGCTCGGCGTGCAGATGCGCTTCATGGTCAGCATCGCCGAGCAGCTGATGGAGCGCCGGCCAGAGCAGGTGACGCAGTGTCTCGCACTGGTCGACGAATCGCAGCGCGATCGGGCCCGCAAGGTGCTCGAGGACCAGACGGACGATATGAAGAAGGCCGTACCGCAGCGACCGAGGCAGGACCGCCGATAATGGCGGATCACCGCGCCGCGCGGGGGGAGATGACCGCACGTAAAAAAGGGCCGCCGCGAAACTCGCGGCGGCCCTTTTTTACGTTCCGTCATCAGTCCCGGCCCGGCACAGTAAACCGCCGCTAGCGGCGGTCCTGCCTCGGTCGCTGCGGCACCGCCTTCTTCATGTCCTCGGTCTGGTCCTCGAGCACCTTGCGGGCCCGATCGCGCTGTGATTCGCCAACCAGCGCGAGACACTGCGTCACCTGCTCTGGCCGACGTTCCATGAGCAGCTCCGCGATGCTGACCATGAAGCGCATCTGGACGCCGAGCGACGCCATCTCCTCCTGGCTCGGCATGGCACCACCGCTCTGCGTCGGATTCTCGAGCTCCTTCGGCAGCTTGTACACGCGTCGCACAGAGTCGTAGCGCACCATCAAGTCGGCATTCCGCTCATAGAGTGTCGCGCGCAGCGCCGTGAGTGCGGTGGTCTGCTCATCACTGAGCTTCAGCTTCTTCGACTCCTTGAGCAGCGCTTCAGCCGCGTTGAAGCTCTGGAGTTCATTCGTGGTCGCAAACTTTGGGATGGCATTCGGGCGTCCGATGCGGCTTGCGCCACCATCCGGGCGCCGACCAGGCACCGCCCCCGCCTGCCCGAACTGGGCGTGCAGAGACGCAGGAAGCAAAGCGAAAACGACGAGTAGCGGGGCGAGGCGCATCAGCGGGTCCGGGCACGTGGCGCGAGTGAGGCAGCGAACGGTCAGTCGAATTCTACTCCGGTATCGCGGCCTGTGTGCCGCGCCGGGCCAACCGCTGCGAGGCCCCGCAGCGTTGCCACACAATGTGTCACTCAACAGGTTCACGTCATGAATCTCAGCGTGGGCGGCGACAGGAACCAATGCCAGAACTCCGGTTTGAACGCCGGTGTGAACGCCGGTGTGAACGCCGGTGTGAACGCCGGTGTGAACTCCGGCTCGAGCCCCGGCTTGAACCCCGGCTGGAACTTCGGCTTGAACCCCCGCCTGAACACCCGCGTGCACGGCTGTTTGCCCTCCACAATGAACTCCCGCTTGGCCTTCGGGTCAGGCGCGCCATCAGCGGCGATCTGGCTGGCGGGCATGACGCTCGGCGTGTCGCTTGGCGCCCAGCAGGTGCCGGATCGGGACTTTCGCCCGCCGCTGGCACGACCGGCGTACTCAACGGGAAGTGGTCCCCGGCTCTGTCTCGACGAAGGGCACCACAATTTCCACACGCTCGATGACCGATTCTGGGCGTTCGGTGAGCTGGCGCGCCGCGATGGATACCGGGTCGCGCCACTTCGTCTCACGCTCAGTTCCGAGGCGCTCCGAGCATGTGACCTGCTCGTCATCTCTAATGCACAGCCAAGCGATCGGCCGTGGAATGAGTATCCACTGCCGACACCGTCAGCGTTCTCCGACGCCGAGATCGTGGCGGTGCGTGGTTGGGTTGAGTCCGGTGGGCGCCTGCTGCTGATCGCGGATCACATGCCCCTGGCGGGTGCTGCGGCAGCGCTTGCCAGAGCGTTCGAGGCCAGCTTCACCAATGGCTTCGCCTACCCCGGCGCCACCGACGCACAGATCGAGGCCATACGCGGCGGCGGCAGCTCTGCGCCAACGCTGTTTCGCCCTGACAGCGGCACGCTGCCTTCACATCCGATCCGGGCGGGTCGGAGCACCGACGAACAGGTTTCGCAGGTGCGCAGCTTCACCGGACAGGCCTTCCGGTGGGATGCGTCGGACGTGCAGCCCCTCATGATTTTGCCCGCTGACTACGTCTCGCTCGAACCACTGATTGCGTGGCAGTTCCGGCCGGATACCCCGGTGCGCAGTGTTGGCGGCTGGCTGCAGGGCGCCACCCGCCGCGTTGGTCGCGGGCGAGCAGCCCTCTTCGGCGAAGCGGCGATGTTCAGCGCACAGCGTGCCGGTGCCGAGCGGCGCCCGATGGGGATGAATGCACCGCTCGCGGAACAGAACGCG
>JANNVN010000347.1:0-9792 GCA_031414435.1 Gemmatimonadaceae bacterium | reverse complement strand
TGGGGACGGAGTTCCTCCGGTCATGGGGACGGAGTTCCTCCGGTCATGGGGACGGAGTTCCTCCGGTCATGGGGACGGAGTTCCTCCGGTCATGGGGACGGAGTTCATGAGATCATGGGGACGGAGTTTGAGGCGAGTTCGGCTGGAGGTGGGCCGAAGGGCCTCGAGCAAGCCCCCGGGACGGGCAGCCGGACACATGAGAACAGCGCGCACGGAGGCCGTGCGCGCTGTTTTCGTGTGGCCGTCGCCGTGGCCGCGGCCATCGCCGGAACCCCCAAGTTGCGAACGGGGCCCCGAGGCGGCAGGATTCGCGTATCACGCCGGCGTCTGCTTCGCGGTCGGCTGCTTCTTCTCAACTTCCTGGCTTGACGCCACCTCTCATGGCCATCGAGATTCGCCGCGCCGCCGTCATCGGCGCGGGTACGATGGGGAGCGGAATTGCCGCGCAGCTTGCAAATGCGGGAATTCCGGTCCTCCTGCTCGACATCGTTCCGCCCGGTGCCACCGAGCGGAGTGCGCTTGCTGTCGGCGCGCTTGAGCGCATGCGCACCCAGCAGCCGCCGCCGTTCATGAGCACGGAGGCGATGGCTCTGGTCACGCCAGTCAACATCGAGGACGACATCGGCGCACTCTCCGACGTCGATTGGATCATCGAAGCGGTGTTCGAAGATCCTGCGGTCAAGACGCCGTTGTATCGCACACTCGATGCCGCGCGTCGGCCTGGCAGCATCGTGACGTCGAATACGTCGACGATCCCGCTGCACGCCTTGATCGAGGGGCAGTCCGATGCCTTCGCCAGCGATTTTGCGATCACCCACTTCTTCAACCCGCCGCGCTACATGCGGTTGCTGGAGTTGGTCAGCGGTCCGAGCACACGTCCCGACGTGACCGCCGCGCTGCATGCATTTTCTGACGAGCGATTGGGGAAGGGTGTTGTGGTCTGCAAGGACACGCCAGGTTTCATCGCCAACCGTATCGGCACCTTTTTCATGTACTGCGCCATGCACGAGGCGCTCAAGCACGGGTTGAGCGTTGAAGAAACGGATGCAGTCTGCGGCAAGCCGATGGGTCTGCCGAAGACCGGAATCTTCGGACTGACGGACCTCGTTGGGCTCGACCTGATGCCGCACATCATGAAGAGCTTTCACGCGACCTTGCCCGCTGCCGATGCGTTCCGTGCGTTGCCGACGACGTTCGCACCGATGGAAGCATTGATCGCGGCCGGCAACACCGGCCGGAAGAGCAAAGGGGGCGGCTTCACGCGACTGGTTCCTGATGCTGCGGGAGGCCGACGGAAGGAAGTCGTCGATCTGCAGACGGGGACGTATCGGGCGGAGCGAACTCCACAACTGGCATCACTCGCCGCCGCACGCGGAAAAAGCGCGCTCCGGACACTCGTTGCATTCGACGACAAGGGCGGGCGGTTTGCCGCGTCGCTGCTGGCACGGGGACTGGGGTATGCGGCTTCGCTGGTGCCGGCGATCGCCGATCGGGTCAGTGCCGTCGACGCGGCGCTGCGGCTTGGGTACGGGTGGAGCTTCGGGCCCTTCGAGCTCATCGACCAGCTGGGCACGGCCAACTTCACCGCGTTGCTGACCGCCCATGGCATCGCAGTTCCAGCGCTGGTGGCCATGAACAAGCCATTCTACCGGTCCGACGCCAACGGCGTGGAGGAGTTGCTCCCGAACGGTGAATACGCGGCCGTCCCGCACGCTGCCGGTGTGCTCTCGCTGGGCGACGTGAAGCGGCGCGGCGCTCCGGTGATGAAGAACGGATCAGCGAGCGTGTGGGACATCGGCGACGGTGTGCTCTGTCTCGAGTTCACCTCGAAGATGAATACCCTCGACGGCAGCATCATGGCGATGATTCGGCAGATCATCGCACAGGTTGGCGACGGGACTGGTACGTACCGGGCGCTGGTCGTCTACAACGATGGCGAGAATTTCACCGTTGGCGCCAATCTCGGCCCAGCGTTGTTCTCGATCAATCTCGCCGCGTGGGAGACGGTCTCGCAGAGCGTCGCGGACGGCCAGAACACCTACGCGGCGCTGCAGCATGCGCCGTTCCCGGTGGTGGTGGCACCTGCCGGCATGACGCTCGGTGGCGGCGCAGAGATTACGCTGCACGCCGATGCCGTGCAGGCTTGGGCGGAGAGTTACATCGGGCTGGTGGAGGCCGGCGTCGGCATCATTCCCGGTTGGGGCGGCTGCAAGGAGATGGTGTTGCGACACGTTGGCCCGGTGCAGACTGACCCGGCCAAGGCCATGGCCGCGATCGGACACGTTTTTCAGACGATCGCCACCGCGAAGACCTCCACGTCGGCTGCTGACGCGCGTACGCTCGGGTATCTGCGGGCCAGCGACGGCATCACGATGAATCGTGACCGATTGCTGGCCGATGCGAAGGCAAGGGCGTTGTCACTGGTGGCGGGGTATGCGCCTCCGGCTCCACGCACCGTGACGCTTCCCGGTGAGCGCGGAAAGCGCATGCTGATGGCCGGCGTGGCGTCGATGGCCGCGGCGGCCAAGGTAACCGCACACGATCAGGTGATTGCCGATCGGCTCGCGACTGTGCTCACCGGTGGTGACACCGATGGCGTATCGCCGCTCGACGAAGGCTCGCTGCTGACGCTCGAGCGCACGCAGTTCATTCACCTCGCACGTACGCCGGGCTCCCTCGCCCGGATCGAGCACATGCTCGCCACCGGCAAGCCGCTGCGCAACTGAGAATCGACCATGCCAACATACAAAGCACCCCTCGACGACATGAAGTTCGTCCTCAACGATGTGATCGACTATTCGCGCCTCACGGCACTGCCGGGCTACGCCGACTTCGACGCCGAGACGGCGATGTCGGTGCTCGAAGGTGCCGCGCAGTTCTGCGAGGAAGTGCTGCAGCCGATCAATCAGAGTGGTGACGCCGAAGGCTGTCGGATCGACAATGGTGCGGTCACGACGCCGTCAGGTTTCAAGACCGCATATCACCAGTACGTCGAGTCGGGATGGCCCGCATTGTCCGCCGACGCGGAGTTCGGCGGGCAGGGCTTCCCTCAGACGCTGCGGTTCGCGGTGGAGGAGATGATCTGTGCCTCGAACCTCAGCTTCGGAATGTTCCCGGGGCTGAGCCACGGCGCGTATCACGCCTTGCTGGTGCACGGCGCTGACGCGCTCAAGGCAGCGTGGCTGCCGAAACTCGTGACCGGCGAATGGGCAGGCACCATGTGCCTCACCGAAGCGCACTGCGGGACCGATCTCGGCTTGCTCACGACGAAGGCGGTGCCGCGCGACCACGGTAGTTATGCCGTGACGGGCAACAAGATCTTCATCTCCGCCGGCGACCACGATCTGACGTCGAACATCGTGCATCTGGTACTCGCGCGTCTGCCGGATGCACCGCCCGGCATCAAGGGGATCAGTCTCTTCATCGTGCCGAAGTTCCTGCTCAATGGTGATGGCACCCCTGGAGCGGACAATTCCGTGCGCTGTGTCAGCATCGAGCACAAGATGGGAATCAAGGCGAGTCCGACCTGTGTGATCGCCTTCGACAATTCGATCGGATGGTTGGTCGGTGAAACCAACAAGGGCATGCGCGGCATGTTCACGATGATGAATGCCGCGCGCCTCGCCGTCGGCATGCAGGGTCTGGGGTTGAGCGAAGTGGCGTACCAGAATGCCGTGAGCTACGCCAAGGATCGTCTGCAAGGGAGAGCACTGACGGGCATCAAGAATCCCGCCGGCCCGGCAGACCCGCTCATCGTGCACCCCGATGTGCGTCGATCACTCATGACGATGCGGGCCTTCAATGAAGGCGCGCGGGCGCTCTCGCTCTGGGTCGGCACGCACATCGACATGCACGAGAAGCATCCCGATCCGGCGGTCCGGAAGGATGCCGACGATTTCGTCGCCCTGATGACGCCGATCGTGAAGGCGTACTTCACTGACATGGGCTTCGAGTCCACCAACCTCGCTCTGCAGATTTACGGCGGGCATGGCTACATCCGGGAATACGGGATGGAGCAGTTCGTCCGCGATGCGCGCATCGCACAGATCTATGAGGGCGCCAACGGCATTCAGGCACTGGATCTGGTGGGCCGGAAGCTCCCGGCCGAGGGGGGGCGATTGCTGCGGTTTTTCTTCCATCCGCTCGCGGAGCGCCTGGAACGGACCACGGTCGATCCTGCATTGCAGGAGTTCGCCGAGCCCTTGAGCGTGGCGTTCGCGCGCCTTCAGGAGGCCTCGCAGTACATCGCCGCGAAGGCCATGGCGAACCCGGACGAAGCAGGAGCCGCCAGCTCCGACTACCTCCGGATGTTCGGTCTGGTCGCGCTCGGCGATATGTGGCTACGCATGGCAGAGGTCGCCATAGGAAAGCTCCCGACCGCCAATGGGGACCGGGCGTTCTATGACGCCAAGGTGAAGACGGCCCGGTTCTTCATGACCAAGATGCTCCCGGAGGTTCACGGTCTGTTTGCCAGGATCATGGCAGGGGCGGGGCCGGTGATGGCGCTCGAGGCCGAAGGCTTCTAAACTGTGGGTATCGGTCTTGCACGACAGGCTGGTGACGACATCAGTCCCCGACGTCGGGGGCCGATACTCAGAGCGCCGCGTCATCTGGCGTGTTGCCGTCCGGCATCATCATCGTCGTTACCACGAGGCGGTGTGGGACCGCCTGGCTGAGCTGCGCACGTGCCCCATTCTGGTCGGCACGCTCGCCGCTCGCCTCTCGACGATGGGAGACTCGCGTGCACCCCGAACTGTTCGAACTCAAGGCTCTGGTGGCCGGGCGCCTCGATGCGCATCGGCGCCGCGAGATCGACGATCATCTTGGATCGTGTGCCGACTGCTCACGCCACTACGTGGCGTTGATGCTTGGCAGCACCTCCCCCAAGACCGCCGAAGCTGAAGCACGGCAGGGTCTGGTACCGACAGGTGCGGGCAGTACACTGACGCTTGGTGGTGTCGGCAACTCGGTGGTGTACGGCATTGACGCTCCGATTGCCCCCGCCACGAGTCGTCCCGAGGTGCGCCCGCCGCACAGCAACTCGCCGGCGCTCGAGACCGAATTTCCCGCCCCAGCGGCTCGCACGCAGGTCCCCGTCTCGGCCAGCCTGGTCGATGCGATCGCGAAGTTGCGCGCCGAGTCGGACGCGCCACAGGCGAAGTCCGCCACACCGGTTGCAGCGGTGCCCGTCACTGCGGCGCCGCGGGTCATGGATTTGCCGCTGATCGAGCCGTCGATCTTCACGCCGACGCCGGTCGGCGGCGTCTCGGTCGTTACACCGCGCACCACGCCGTCTGCGCCAGCCCGATCGGCAGAATTGCCGGGGTTCATGTCGCGGCCTGTCTCGATGTCACCCGGCCGAAGCCACGAGCCAGAGCCGGAGTTGGTGGTGACGTTCTCGTCGACGCCATCGCGAGTAGCGTCGTATCGATCGCCCACCGGCACGTCGGCTGTGTCCTCTGTGCCTGCCAGCTTCGAGTACGTCTCGCAGGCTTTCCCGCTGCCAGCGCCGGAGATGCTGGTCACCGAGACCAAGGTCTCGCGAAAGCCGACACCGATGATGTACGCAATCGTGGGTGGTGCGGCGTTGCTGTTGATCCTCGGTGTCAGTGGCTACAAGTACTTCAAGTCGTCGGTGTCACAGGCGGCGGCCGAAGCGGCTGCGGCGACGGCGAAGCAGTTCCAGGCGGCAGCGCGATCGGCGCCGCCGTCTACGCTGTCGGTGCCCGTGCCGCCCGCGCCAGAAAAGACGCGCATTGTGTATGTGCGCGAGCCCACCCGGCGGGCACCAGAGTCCCGTGGCGCCACACCGGCATCACCGACCACACAGGCTGGTCCGACTGCGCAGATTCCGTTGGCATTGCCGGACGTGAATCTTTCGACCGGGGCGGAGAATGCCCTCCAGACGAATACGCAGCGCAGCGCCACGTCAGAATTGACGCGGAGCGCCAGAGCAACCGCGTCGCGAACAGCGGCACCGCGACCCTAGGCAGCACTCAGGGAGAGCAGGGTGTCGCTGGCGGCCGATTCGGGCGCGGTGCACAGGGAATCACGGGCCACGGCAGCGATGCGGTGGCCCGCGTTCGTTTCAGTGTGTGCACGTCTCGGCGCGCCGGGCATCTCCCAAGCGACCCGACACCCGAGGCTCGGCATGTTCTCACTCGACGCAGTTTCGCGCGCACTCCTTCTGTCGACGCTTGTCTTCGCGCCAGCTCGGCTTGCAGGCCAGGGATGGATCGAGCCCACGCCACGTCCCGGTGTGACCCGTCCGGCCGATTGGGGGGTGGTGCGCGTGGCCACCAGCATTCGTGCCTCTATCGAGGGCCGCGTCGCGCGCATCGACGTCGAAGAGCAGTTTCGCAACACCGGGGCAGGCGTTGCCGAAGGTACGTATCACTATCCATTGGCCGGCGAGGCGGTGTTCCAGTCCCTGTCGCTGTGGATGGGTGAGACCGAGATACGCGGCGAGTTGATGGATGCGACCAGGGCGCGCAGCATCTACGAAGAAATCGTGCGGCGTCGCCGTGATCCAGCGCTCGTCACGCTGGCGGGTCACCAACTGCTCCGCGCGCAGGTGTTTCCGATTCAGCCAGGTGAAACGCGCAAGGTCGTGTTGCGATTCACGCAACTGCTCGACAAGCAGGGGGACGCGCTGCGCTGGCGCTACGCTCTCGGCGCCGAGGAGCGGGGCAGCGCACGCCCTGATATTCGTGTGACGTTGCGCGACCCAGCGCTTTTCGGTCGGCCGTTTTCGCCGACTCACAGCCTGCAGGTCAGCGGCCGCGATGATCGGACGGTGGCGGTCACAGACGCCGCGCGTGGTGATGTCGAACTGTTTCTTCCGCTGCGCACGGCGTCGGCGGGGCTCAGCGTGGTGACCCATGCACCGCGTGGTGAGGATGGCTACTTCCTGCTCTACGTCACGCCGCCCGAGATCGCCGAGTCGCAGCCGATGGGTCGCGATCTGACCATGGTGGTGGATGTTTCCGGCTCGATGAGCGGGCCGAAGCTCGAGCAGGCGAAGGCCGCCATGCAGCAGATGCTCGGTACCCTTTCGGATCACGATCGCTTTCGATTGATCTCGTTCTCCTCGGGCGTCCGAACCTTTCGCGAAGGGTACACCACGGCGAATGCGTCCTCGCTCGAACGCGCTCGCGAGTGGACGAACGCGCTGGTCGCTGATGGCGGCACGAACATCGAGGGCGCCCTCCGCGAGGTGTTGCAGCGCGATCGAACCGGCGGAGGACACGACGGGAACCTCGATGTGCTCGTCTTCCTCACCGATGGTGTGCCGAGTGTTGGCGAATCGCAGCCGGAACGCCTTGCCGCTCTGGTCGCGCAGCATGCGGCCAACATGCGCATGTTCACGGTGGGTATTGGCATGGACGTCAACACGTATCTGCTGGAACGCATGGCCCAGGACGGTCGTGGATCCGCCGACTTCGTCCCGCCGAACGGAAGCGTGGAGCAGACGGTCGGCAGCCTGGCACGAAAGCTTCGGGCGCCGGCGCTCGTGAATCTGCGCGTCGTCTCATCGCCAGCGCGGATCGCTTCGCTTGAACCCGTGCGGATGCCCGATCTATTCGCCGGGCAGGAACTGGTGGTACTGGGTCGGTATCAGGGAAGTGGCAGCGGGCCGCTGGTGATCGAGGGCGAGCGAGACGGTCGCACGGTGCGTGTCTCGATGCCAGTGGAGTTTGCCGATCGCGAAGATGCGCACGAATACGTGAGTACGCTGTGGGCAGCACGGCGCATCGGTTCCCTGACGCGCACCATGCGACTGGAAGGAGTGACGCCTGAACGGATCGAAGAGATCAGGGCGCTCGCGCTGCGTCATGGGATCGTGACCGAGTACACTGCGTATCTGGTGCAGGAGCCGGTGGTTGCGGCAGGTGGCGTTGCATCGCAGCAGGACGCGGCACGTGCCGGAGCTCCGGCTGCCAAGGCGCAGACGGGTCGTGTCGCCTTCGAGGCGGCGCAGACGAGTGCTGACTATCTGAACGCGGTGACCGTCAGTGGTGCACGCAAGGTGAGTGAGCGAGCACAGGACCGTGCCGTGGGGTCGAGCAGTTCATCGGCACAGCGTGTGCTCGGGAGCCGTCGCTTCGAACAGCGCGGGGCACAGTGGATGGACCTGGCGCAGGCTCGGCAGCGCATCGTCAGTGTCGAAGCGTTCTCACCAGCGTATTTTGCGGTACTGCAGGCACTGCCCGAATTGCGTGATGCGGCGCTCCTTGGTGACGATGTGCTGGTGGCGGGGCAGCGGGTGAGTATCCGAATCCAGCGCGTTGGACAGGTGACACTGCCTGCGACCGACGTGCTGCAGTTGGCGAAAGACTTCCGCGGCGCCTGAGGGCCGCATCGAACATGGGACTCGATCTCGGCGCGCTGTTCCGGGAGGACCACGAATCACTGGTGCGGATGCTCACGCGTCGCACGGGGGATCGCAGCCGTGCCGAGGAATTGGCACAGGAGACGTTTGCGCGCGCCGTTGCGGCGCCGCCGACCAATCCGCGGCCATGGCTGTTCGCGGTGGCGCTGAACCTTCTCCGTGAGGAGGGGCGCAATGCGGCCACCCGCGAACGTCGGTTAGTACTGGTCAAGGACGAAGATCACGTGGCGCCGTACGAGCAGCCGGACGACGCCTACGAACGTGAAGAGACGCGATTGCGTGTCCGCGCGGCGCTGGCACAGCTGTCTGAACGGGATCGTGATGTGCTGCTGTTGCAGGCGGAAGGATTTGACTACGACGAAATCGCAGCGGCCACCGGGCTTTCGCGCGGTGCGATCGGCACAACACTGGCACGCGCCCGCAAGCGCATGCTCGAGGTATATACGCAGGGCGAAGGAGGATCGCATGTCGCACGTGGATGATGGAACACTGCACGCACTGGTCGATGACGCGCTCGATGCCACAGCGCGAAGCGCGGTCGAAGCGCATCTCGCGTCATGCGGTGAGTGTGCGCGTCGCTTTGACGAGGCAACCACCATGACACGACAGATCGCGACGCTGCTTGGCACGCTCGACGAGCCCGCGCCGCGAGTGCGGGTGGAGCCTGCGGCGACGGTGCTGCCGACGCGGGACGCGTCGGCCGTGCAGCGCGTGTCGCGTCGCGGGATGTTCACGCTCCGCCGGGTGGCGCTGGCGGCCAGCGTGCTGCTCGTGGCCGGTGTCAGCTACGAGGTCGGCAAGACGCGCGAAGGAACGCCGGCCTCCGAATCTGCCGCGCCGAGCGCGCGATTCCGCGGCACGGCCGCGCCGGTGCGCGCGATGCCGAGTGTGGTGGAGAATGTGGCGGACAGTTTCGTGGCTGTGGCCACGCCGTTGGTGCGACAGCCGCCGCGCGGCGGTCCGCGGAGTGAGGCTGAAGTGGCCGTAATGGACCGAAGCGACGCCGCTGCGTCGACCGGTTCGGTTGCGCCAGGAAGCGCGGCTCGCTCGACGCCGGTTGCAGCGATGCAGGCGAGCGGCCCCGTCATCGGCCCGGAGCAGGCGGCGTCAGCATCGCCGGCAGGCGTGGTGGCGAAGTCGCAGGGACAGTCACAGTCACAGTCACAGTCCGGGTCGACGTCGCAGGCGCAAGCACCCACACCGGCGCAGGCCGTCGCGCAGGCAGTGGCGCCACCGGTGCCGAGCACGGATGTCGCAATCGATACCGCCGCGCAGCGGCGCGTGGCCACGGCGCGTGAGGCAGACGAGGCGCTGACCCGGGTGCAGGCGCAAGAGCGGGAGCGGAAGGGCGCGCCTTCTGCAACACCGTCACGCATTCGCGTACCGCGCGAACTGACACT
>JANNVN010000346.1:0-2362 GCA_031414435.1 Gemmatimonadaceae bacterium | reverse complement strand
CGGGGTGCCTGGATCCATTCGGTTTTTTGTTGGACTCAACTGGTTTTCCAGCTTCATCTGAGACGGGTTTCCGCGCATGGCTCGCACGACACCGCTGACGTACTACCGCAACATCGGCATCATGGCGCATATCGATGCCGGGAAGACCACGACGACTGAGCGCGTGCTCTATTACACGGGCAAGAGCTACAAGATCGGCGAAGTCCACGATGGCGCTGCCACGATGGACTGGATGGAGCAGGAGCAGGAGCGCGGCATCACGATCACGTCGGCCGCGACGACCTGTTTCTGGATGCGCCACGGCCAGAGCCACGAAAAGGGCGAAGGGCCGGAGTATCGCATCAACATCATCGACACGCCGGGCCACGTGGACTTCACCGTCGAAGTCGAGCGCTCGCTGCGTGTGCTCGACGGCGCCGTGACGCTCCTCGATTCTGTCGCAGGCGTTGAGCCGCAGACGGAGACGGTGTGGCGTCAGGCTGATCGGTATGGCGTGCCGCGTCTGATTTTCTCGAACAAGATGGACCGAGTCGGTGCCAACTTTGAGCGCTGCGTCGAGATGATCCGCGACCGCCTCACGAAGGCCGCCTACCCGCTGCAGCTGCCGGTCGGTTCAGGCGAATTGTTCACGGGCCATATCGACGTCATCGAGCGCAAGCAGTACGTGTTCGACGACTCCACGATGGGCAAGACGTTTGCCGTGGTTGAGCCGGCAACGGAGTACATCGAGGCGATGGAGAAGGCTCGCGCTGACGTGATCGATGCGGTGGTCGATCAGGACGAAGCGCTGATGGAGCGGTACCTCGGCGGCGAAGAGCTATCGATCGACGAAATCCGCAGCTGCATCCGCAAGGCCACGATCGCAAACAAGATCGTGCCGGTGCTCTGCGGCGCCAGCTTCAAGAACAAGGGTGTGCAGGCGTTGCTCGATGCCGTCATCGACTACCTGCCGGCGCCGACCGAAGTTGCAGCAATCAAGGGGCATTTGCCCGGTCATGATGAAGAGCAGGCGGAACGTTTGGTCACCGACGAAGCGCCGTTCGCGGCACTGGCGTTCAAGATTGCCACCGACCCGTTCGTCGGAAAACTGACCTTCTTCCGCGTGTATTCCGGCGTGCTGAGCGCCGGCTCGTACGTTTACAACAGCACCAAGGACAAGCGCGAGCGCGTTGGCCGTCTGCTGCAGATGCATGCCAACAAGCGCGAAGAGATCGAAGAGGTCCGCGCCGGCGACATCGCCGCGGCCATCGGGCTGAAGGACACGCGCACCGGTGACACACTTTGCTTCGAGGAGAATCCGATCATTCTCGAAGCGATGAAGTTCCCCAACCCCGTCATCGACGTCGCCATCGAGCCGAAGACGAAGGCGGACCAGGACAAGCTGGCGATCGCGCTGCAGAAGCTGGCCGAAGAAGATCCGACGTTCCGCGTCGCGACCAACCCGGAGACGAGTCAGACGATCATCTCCGGCATGGGCGAGTTGCACCTCGAAATTCTCGTCGACCGCATGCGTCGCGAGTTCAAGGTCGAGGCCAACGTCGGTGCGCCACAGGTGGCGTATCGCGAGACGATCAAGAAGCGCGTCGACAAGGTGGAAGGCAAGTTCGTGCGCCAGTCGGGCGGGAAGGGACAGTTCGGTCACGTCGTGATCAACGTCATGCCGGCCGAGCAGGGGCAGGGTTTCGTCTTCGAGGACAAGATTGTCGGCGGCGTGATTCCGCGTGAGTACATCAAGCCGGTGGAAGCAGGTATCCGCGAAGCGCTGGAAGGTGGCATTCTGGCCGGCTATCCGATGGTCGACGTGAAGGTTGAGCTGGTGTATGGCTCGTACCATGAAGTCGACTCCAGTGAAATGGCGTTCAAGATCGCCGGATCGATGGCGGTGAAGGATGGCGCGCGGGCAGCTGGCGCGATCATCCTCGAGCCGATCATGAAGGTCGAAGTGGTGAGCCCTGAGAACTACATGGGCGACGTGCTGGGCGATCTCAGTTCGCGTCGTGGCAAGATCGGTGGCATGACGCAGCGCGGTGAGGCGCAGGTGATCGACGCCACCGTGCCACTGTCCGAGATGTTCGGTTACTCCACCCGCCTGCGCAGCATGTCACAGGGGCGCGCGGTGTACTCGATGGAGTTCTCGCACTACGAAGAAGTGCCGAAGTCGAAGTCCGAAGAAATCATCAACAAGAATAAGGCGTAAGCCTGCACTGATTCACTACACGGACGAGAGGAACGCAGCATGGGCAAGGCAAAGTTCGAGCGGAACAAGCCGCATCTGAACGTGGGCACGATTGGGCATGTCGACCACGGCAAGACGACGTTGACGGCGGCGATCACGGCGATTCAGGCGAAGAAGGGTCTGGCG
>JANNVN010000345.1:0-22070 GCA_031414435.1 Gemmatimonadaceae bacterium | reverse complement strand
GAGTCATCGATCCGGGCGCGCGACGCGTTCGGGGACAACGGCCTCACCGGCCCCGCCCCAGCGTGGCATGGCGCGAGCACGCCGCGCCGACCACTATTGAAGAGCGGTACCTGCTGCCAATTCATCCTCAATGCTCGCTCTGTGCCAGTCACCGCGGTCGAACGCCAGATTACACTTCGCGATGGCGTCCGGCTCGCGCTTCGCGTCTGGACACCGGCGGTCGCGCCACTCGGCACGGTCGTCATTGCACACGGCCTGGGAGAGCATGCCGGTCGCTACCAGCGACTCGCACATGAGCTGAGCGACGCGGGGTGGGAGGTGCACGCCGCCGACCAGCGTGGCCACGGCCGTTCCCTCGGCGCGCGGGGCGCACTGCCGGCGACCGAGACGATCCGCGATGACATCATCGAGTCGCTGAATTTTGCCCGGGCAACCGCGGTGCGGACCGAACGTACCCTCCCGATCATCCTGCTCGGCCACAGCATGGGTGGCGCGTTTGCAGCATGGGCTGTCGCACATCGCCCGGGAGCAGCCGATGCGCTCGTGCTGTCCTCCCCTGCCCTGCGCGCTGACCTGTCGTTCGTACAACGGCTCATGATGAACACGATGCGCCACGTCGCTCCCGACGTCGCCGTGAGCAATGGCCTCGATCCCAGATATCTCTCGCGCGACCCGGCCGTTGTCACCGACTATCTCAACGACCCGCTGGTGCACGACCGTGTCAGCTCACGGCTGGCACACGCCATCGTCACCGCCGGCGCGATGGCGCTGCAGGCGGCCGGGCGTTGGACCACACCGACGCTCCTGTTGTATGCCGGGGCCGATCGCATCGTGAACCCATCGGGGTCCGAGGCGTTCGCAGCGGCGCTCCCGCCGGCCCTCGTCACGGCGCGGCGCTTGGATTCAGCGTATCACGAGATCTTCAATGAACCCGACCGCCAGGTGGCGGTCGACGCCGTCACCTCGTGGCTGCAGCGTCTGGCTGTGACTTGATCCGCCTCCCCGTCAGGCGACGGCGGGCTCGCCTGCAACGAGCGTAGCCGGATCGTTCACCCGATACAGCGACAGCATCAGTTTCGTCTTGCGACGGAAACCGATATGTGCCCGCATCGAGACGGTATCGTACTCCGCCTCCTCGATGGCCTCGAGGATCGCGGCGTATCCAACGGCACACGCCTGCGCACAGCGCTGGGCATCTGGCGACAGCATCTCGATGCCGGGCAGCGCCTGCCGGTACAGCGACCGTGCGAGCGCCACGAACTCCTGCATCATCGCGCGCCAGGCTGGAGACCGGACATCGATATCCCGAGCCATCACCTGATCCCGCGTCAGTCCGACACTTCGCAGTGCGTCGTCCGGCAGATAGCAGCGACCATTGGCGGCGTCTTCTCCGATATCCCGCAGGATATTCGTCACCTGCATCGCGACGCCGAGCGTTCGCGCGCAGACAATGGCATTGGCGCGTGTCTCCTCGCCACCCATCACCCCGAAGACATGTGTGCAGAGCTCACCGACGCTGCTCGCCACCCCCTCGCAGTACGCTTCCAGTGACGGCCAGTCACGGTAGTCGGTGGGATCGAGATCACGTGCCACGCCGTTCACCAGTTCGTCGACGGGCGCCAGTGGAATCCCGAACCGACGGATGGCCCATGCGGTCTCCGACATGACTGGACCGGACGGCTCGCCGGCGAGCGCTGCGTTCAGCTGCTGGCGAAGCCCCAGCAGGGTCTCTCGCACCGCGTCACGGCCTCCCGGGCCGGCACGGTCCACCGCATCATCAGCGAGTCGGCAGAAGGCGTACAGTGCGTAGGTACCGCGGCGCTTCGACAGCGGGAGGAACACGCTGGCCAGCGCGAACGTCCGTGCGTGCCGCCGAACGATGTTTCCGCATACGAGACTCTCGAATGTCACCATCAGCGTCGGCCTCGTGACGGTGGCAGATTCACGCCGTGGCCGGCGTGCCGGACGCGGCGGCCACGACGCGCCCCGTTGTACCAACCATCGCGCCGGTGGCGGCGTCAGACGCGGCCGGTGCCGACAGCGCATGCGCCCGGAGCGCACCCACGACGGCCGCCGCGGCAGCATCCGGCTCCCGCACACCACGGAACGTCGGACGGCCACGCCGGCTTCCACGCCACGACATATGCGGGAAGAGCAGCAGCCACGGGATCTCCTGCGTTCCGCCCAGCGTCACCATCAAGTCAGCCGATCCATCGGGCCGCCGCAGCAAATCGACGCCCTCGACGATGCCGTATGGGATGTTGGCATCGGCACGAAGCACAATCCCGATATTGAAGAACACCCGCTTGTCGGTAATCACGTACGAGGACGTCTTGGCCAGGCGCCACGCGAAAAGGCGAATGCTGACGACGGCAACGAGTGCGAGAACCAGGCTCAGAATTCCAACGCCGATGAGCCGTGGCACCGCGTCGGTGGGATGCTGCAGGGCATCGCCCGCGCCGATGGCGAATGAGAACACGACGAAACCAAGTACCCAGCGCTCGCGCAGGAAGTAGCGCGCCAGTGAACGCTGGTCCGGCGCGCCGGACCAGAGCACACGCTCCCCCGCGGGAAGGCGACTGACCTCCCCGTCGGGGCCAACATGCTCAACGACAGTCGGCATCACATCAAGGGTCCGAATCGGAGATCCGAGTTCCACAGTGAGCCTGCACCGAAGTAGGCGCTGATCTTGTCTTCTTCGAGCAGCGTCACGGTGTCAGGTGACTTCGTCTGTGGAATACCAGCGAA
Source organism: Gemmatimonadaceae bacterium (assembly GCA_031414435.1). Lineage (GTDB taxonomy): Bacteria > Gemmatimonadota > Gemmatimonadetes > Gemmatimonadales > Gemmatimonadaceae > JACMLX01. The sequence goes on along the minus strand of JANNVN010000345.1, from coordinate 19,322 downwards.
GTCCGCCGCCTTGAGCACATGAATCTGCACGTGCGACGCGGCCTTCGAGTCACTCATGAACGGCAGGAATCCCTCAGGGCGCGGCACACGCAGGAACGGCACGGGCAGCAGGCGACGCCCACCTTCCGTGAGTTCGAGCTCGAGATAGCGCAGGCCCGGCTCACTCCGATCGACCCAGAGATCCACCACCTTGCCGCCGACGACGCCATCCATGCCCTTTACTTCAAGCCCACGCGGATCCGGATCCTCGTGCGCGACGGAAAAGTCCGTCGCCACGCGCATCGGTACGATGCGTGGCGCTCCCTTGTACGTCAGGTCCGGGCGATCAGCGCGATCCGCCCAGGCGCCAGGGCCGATGCCCGCTGTCAGCGGATTGCCAATCGGCTCGAGTGGCGCACCGAAGCTCGAGTCGACAGGTCGTGCGTTCTTCGGGACGGTCAGGTCGGACATGGGCTAGTTCTCCGGATGGGTGGGGATGAACTCCTTCGGCCCCGGGTATGCCGGGAACCCCTGCACGGTCCGCCCTGACTCGTTCGATGCCAGCGGATACCCTTCCCGCTTGTCTTCCCGGCGCAGATACAGAATCAGCCCGAAGAACGCGAACCAAAACAGGTACAGCAGGACCTGCGTGATGTCGATGTACGGCGTGAAATTCCTGAACATGCGTACTCCTTCCAGGTGAGGGACGACTACGAACTGCAGACTACGCCGGGAACTCGGCAATACCAAACGGCACGGCGCGCACATCCGCGCGACGCGTCGCCGCGAGCGGACCCAGAACGACGAGCAAGACAAACAGCCCGATGATCGCCACGCAGTACGCCGCGATGTAACCGAGACTCTGATTCGCAACCGACGCGTTGCCAGCGTTGGAACTCACGCCATCGCGAATCGCACCGGCGACCGCCATCGCGACGCCGGCAGCGGTGGCCTGGACCGCGCCCCACGCACCAAGGGCGAGGCCATGCTCACCGTGCTGCGGCAACGCCATCACCTTCAACAGCGTCCCGACACTGAACAGGCCATTCCCGAAACCGATCATCAGCGCACCCAACATCAGTAGGACGGGTGCCGCCATCGGTGCCGACAGGATGATGACGGCAAAGCCGAGCACTCCCACCAACGCGCCGCCTGCGCACAGCCGGATCGGATCCGCGCCCACGGTGGCCCGTCGGGCCGCCAGTGCAAAGCTGGCGATCGCACCGACTGCCATGACGGCGGTCAGCGTCGTGGTCGCCGCCACGCCGAGCTTGAGGATCTGTCCCCCGAACGGTTCGAGCAACACGTCCTGCAGTGTGAAGGCAAACGTTCCAACCCCCACTGCCACCAGCAATCGGACGAGCTGCGGTGACTCAGCCACGAACGCGCGCCACGCCACCAGGAACGACGGGCGCGCGACGCTGGGAGCCGACGTTGGCGCCGAGCCGCGAGCCTCCTGCTTCCACACCGCAACCACGTTCAGGAGCAGCGTCAACTCCGCCGCGCCATTGATGACCTGAATCAGCACCACCTTGTCGAAATGGCGGAGCATCGCGCCGTACGACAGACTCGCCACCACCATGCCGACAAGGAGCATCAGGTAGAGCAGTGCCACGACCTTGGGCTGATCTTTCTCGGGCGTGATGTCACTCGCGAGGGCGAGGCCGGCCGTCTGCACCATGTGCGAGCCCAGTCCGACGCACAGAAACGCGAGGAAGCTCGCCGCCACGCCGACACCCGGGTGCCCGGTCGTGTCGCCCGACAGGATGTACAGCGCGACGGGCATGATCGCGAGCCCACCGAACTGCAGCAGTGTGCCGAACCAGATGTAAGGCACACGCCGCCAGCCAAGCACCGAGACGTGCGTGTCCGAGCGGTACCCGATGAGCGCACGGAGCGGCGCCGTCAACAGCGGCACCGCAAGCATCAGCCCCACGATCAGCGCCGGCATCTTCAACTCGACGATCATCACGCGGTTGAGCGTCCCGGCCAGCAACGTCGTCGCGAGCGCCACGGTGAACTGCAGCAGGCCAAGCCTCAGCAGACGCGGCAGCGGCAATTCGTCCGTCGCCACGTCGGCAAACGGCAGAATCTTCGGCCCGAATCGCGAGACCAGTCGCGAGACGAGCGGAACCCTTGCGCTCGTGCTCATCGGATCACCAGACCGGTTCCATGCGGACGTTGGCCGGCAGTTCGTTGGATATGACCGGCAGGAAATACAGCTGCACGAACGTCGTCGCGACGGTCACTTTCAGCGCCGCCCGACGCAACGCGGCACCGATCCCACCCAGCTTCTTCGTGGCCTCGATCGCCAGCGTCAGCTGAAACATCTTCTCGAACAACTCCCAGAGCTTCGGGCTCTCGAGGTCGAGGCTGACCGGGAATACCTGCTTGCTGATCAGGCTCGTGAGCTTGATCACCTTGCGGTCATAGTCATCCACCGACATGCCCATCGCCCCGAAGAACGATGCCCGGAGGTGATCACGCACGTACATCGTGCAGAACACCGCCAGGAGAAAGAAGCGGATCCAGTACTTGTTGATACCCTTGAGAAAATCCGGGTTCGCACGCATCAGGACGGCGAACGCCTCGCCATGGCGGAACTCGTCGTGACACCAGTTGTCGAACCACTTGAAGATCGGGTGCCACCGCTTGTCCGGCTGCTGCTCGAAGTTGCGGAAGATCGTGATGTAGCGCGCGTACCCGATCTTCTCCGACAGGTAGGTCGCGTAGTAGATGAACTTCGGCTTGAAGAACGTGTACTTCTTCGCTCGCGTCAGGAAGCTCAGGTCGACACGAACATTGAAATCATTGAGCGTGTGATTGATGAAGCCGGCGTGACGGCCTTCATCGCGACTCATGTAGCCAAACAGCTCCCGCACATCGGGGTTCGTGCAGCGCTTCTTGATCTCGGCATACAGAATACAGCCCGAGAACTCCGCCGTGACGGAGCTGATCAGGAAATCCACGAACTCCTGACGCAGCTTCGGCGGCAGTTTCGAGAAGTCCTCGTCGAATTCCGGCGTCCGCTTGAAATGATTCCGGTTCGGGTCCGACTTGAACTCCTGCACCATCGCGTCCCATTCCGCCCGCATCTGCGAAAAATCGAGCTTGTTCATTTCGTCGAAATCGGTCGTGTAGAACCGCGGATTGAGCGCGGCATCCTGCGCGGCAACCGCCGTGCTCTCAGCGGTGCTGTGCGGAGCGTCGATCGTCAATGCTGCCGGGTCGTTCGTGATGTTGTACATAAGCGTTCAGCCCTCGAAGCCGACTTCATAAAGTTCCGTGATGCGCGTCCGACCCACAACGCGCTCCCAGGCCCGGCGTGGCAGGCTGGCCTTCGACACCGTCGCCGTCGCCGCCATCGTGCGCTTTTCATTGAGCGGGATGAAGCACGGCGCGCCGTGCACCAGGACCTCGTCGCCCTCGTTCACTTCCACGCCCTCGAGCACCACATGCGCGTGCAACTCCCGCGACGTGGCTTCGAGGTCGATCATCGCCGGCACCTCGATGGTGCGGCGGTAGAGAAACCAGACTACGAGACTCGCGACCAGCGCGATCAGCAGATTCTGCAGCGTCAGCATGCGGTCACTTCTGCTGGCGTGAGAAGTACCAGACGCCCACGAGGATGAGAATTACGATCCACATCAGGTCACCTCCGGTGCGCGGCGACACAGCTCGAGCGCCTGCGACGTGTAGAAACCACTCTCGACGCGATGCGTCCGCCCGGCACTCCAGTCCGCCAATCGTGCATCGCGCGACACGCCACGCAACAACGGGCGCATCGCAACCGGCTCGATGGCCGGCGCCTTGTCGCCACGCGGAAAGAGGCTGCCGACCGCATGCAGCGTCGCCAGCAACGGCGTCCGCGGTGCAAAGGTCACGGCCATCGAGATGCGTGTTCTCGCGGCCAATGCCGCATACGCGTCCAGCATATCTGCCATGCGATAGTGAATGAGTGAATCCATTGCGACGACGTAGTCGAACGAGCCGAGCTGCGGGTCGAGCATGTCGCCAGACCGCCAGTCGATCGTCCCTCGATCGAATTTCCCCTCGGACCGCGTCTCGGCTAGTCCCACCAGCGTTGGCGACAGGTCGATGGCGACCACCGCCGCCCCGCGCCTGGCGAGCTCGACCGCTTGGACCCCGGTTCCGCAACCCGCGTCCAGCACCCGGAGCCCCGTCAGGTCGTCGGGCAGGAACCCGCTCAGGGTATGCCGCATCCGCTCGCGCCCCTGCCGAACCGTCCGGCGGACCCAGCTGACCTCGGAATCCGACGTCAGCGTCGCCCAGGCGCCCGCGGCCGTCCGGTCGAAATACTCGTGCAACCAGGCGCGCCGCTCCGTGTAGGTGCGGCTGCCCGGTGTTCCTGCGACGGTCGTCGACGGCACGGCCATGCTCAGTCGTACCCGAGCAGGTCGAAGATCTCCCGGTCCTTGAGCGGCTGGACCAGCAGCGGCGGCACGCCATCGATCAGGCGCTGCGCACAGGCGAGGTACTCGTCCTGCACCGCCTTCACTTCCGGATCGCTCGAATCCATCTCGAACATCGTGCACTTCTTCAACCGGCTGCGACGGATCGCATCGAGATCGGGAAACTTCGCGGTCGTCGTCAGTCCGACCCGCTCGTTGTAGCGATCGATCTGATCGGTGTCCTTGCTGCGGTTGGCGATCACGCCACCGACGCGGACCTGATAGTTCTTCGACTTTGCCAGCACGGCCGCAATGATGCGGTTCATGGCAAAGATCGAATCGAAATCATTGGCCGTCACGATCATCGCCCGGTGCGCATGCTGCAGTGGCGCAGCGAAACCGCCGCAGACCACATCGCCGAGCACATCGAAAATCACCACGTCGGTGTCCTCGAGCAGGTGATGCTCCTTCAGCAGCTTCACGGTCTGCCCGACGACATAGCCCCCGCAGCCGGTGCCCGCAGGCGGGCCGCCAGCCTCGACGCACATCACGCCGTTGTACCCCGTGAACACGAAGTCTTCGGTGCGAAGCTCTTCACTGTGGAAGTCCACCGCCTCGAGGGTGTCGATCACCGTCGGCACCATCGACTTCGTCAGCGTGAACGTCGAATCGTGTTTCGGATCACAGCCGATCTGCAGCACCCGCTTCCCGAGATGCGAGAATGCCGCGGACAGATTGGACGATGTGGTGCTTTTGCCGATGCCGCCCTTCCCGTACACCGCGATGCACAACGCACCGGTGATCTTGTCCTAGGATTGAGATGCACCTGCAGGCTGCCCTCGCCATCCTCCCGCCCCAGAATGGGGAGACGCGTTGCCACTGCCATGCTACTTCTCCTGAACCAGGGAATCATGCTCGGCACGCGCCACCACGCGCGCCGGTCCCACACATACTGTCCCGCGATCCGTCATCGGGCCACCACGCCTTCCAGTCGATCCTCGAGCTCGGCCGCCGCGTCACGCAGTGCCTCGAGCGTTGCCGCGTCCGGCGACCAGTATCCGCGGTCGTTGGCCTCGAGCAACTTCGTCGCCATCCCCGATGCCGCAGAGGGATTGAGGCTGGCCAGCCGATCACGCATCTCGGCATCGAGCACGAAGGTCTGCGCCATGTCGCCGTACACCCAGCCCGGCACGCTGGCCGTTGTCGACGACCAGCCGACCGTGGTCGCGATGTGTCCCGCAATATTGCGCACACCCTCGTATCCGTGCACCAGCTGCCCCTCGAACCACTTGGGATTCAGCACCCGCGTGCGTGACTCGAGCACGACCTGCTCCTCGAGCGTCCTGATCTTGCCGTCCTTGCCGGTATGGTCGCCCATGTAACACGCGACCTTCTTCTGCTGCTGCTGCTCGATCACGCGATTCACGCCGCCAAGCGCCTCGACGTACTGGTCGATGTCCGTGACACCCAGCTCAACGGAGTCGACGTTCTGGAAGCTCAGCGACGCCGTGCCAAGCGCCCGCTTCATCATCTTCTGCCCCGCACGGCACTTGCCATCTGCACCATACGCAAACCCCTTCCGCTGTACGAACAGATCGGCCAGCTGATCCTCGTCTTCCCAGCGCCCCGTCTCCAGCAACAGGTTCACGTTCGAACCATACGACCCTTCGGAGTTGCCGAAGACGCGCAGTGATGCCGTCTCGAGATCGACGCCATCCTCACGCATTGCGGCCATCGCGTGTTTCCGGATGAAGTTCTCTGCCTCTGACTCGTCCGCGCTCGCGCAGAGCAGCGCCGCTTCGGCGAGCAGCTTCACCTGCAGCGGCAGCAGATCGCGGAAGATCCCCGACAACGATGCCACGACATCCACCCGTGGCCGCCCAAGCTGCTGGAGGCTGAGGAGCCGCGCGCCACAGAGGCGCCCGACCCCATCGAAGCGCGGGACGACACCCATCAGGGCCAGCACCTGCGCCAGTTGCGTGCCTTCCGACTTCATGTTGTCCGTGCCCCACAGCACGAACGCCACCGTCTCGGGGAACGCGTTGCCGTCCGCGACATGTCGTGCTATCAGCTGCTCTGCACGCACCGATCCTTCCTTCAACGCATACGGACTCGGCACCTTGTACGGGTCAAATCCATACAGATTGCGCCCCGTTGGCAGCACCGCCGTGTTCCGCACCAGGTCCGCCGCTGGTGCTGCAGTCACATAGCGGCCGTCCATCGCGCGGAGCATGCCGGGAATCTCGGAGTCCACCGCCAGCAGCTGGTCGAGCACGAGGAGTCCACGCAGCGTCGGCTCGAGCGCCATGGGCGCAATGCCACAGCGGTCTGCCACGCGCAGGCCGGAAGCCACGTCACTTCCCGATACGGTCGCGAGGATGATCTCCCGCGCGGCACGATCGACTTCCTCATCGCTCAGCGCCGCACGGGACGCGGCGCGCAGTGTCTCGCCGAATGGCGCTACATCCGCCTCCGGTCGCCCGACAGACGCGATCGCGAGCAACATGTCGGCGCGTTCGTCCACCGACGGCGTGTGGCCGACAATGTGCAGCCCAACCGGGATCAACGCCTGTTCGACTTCCAGCAGCTTCTGACGCACCTGTTCGATGGCCACCGCATCCGCGGGCGTCCACTTCGGCGTCGCCGTGGTGAGTTCGAGCGCGCATGACTGCTCCTGCAGCAACGCAACCACCGACTGGCGCTCACCCTCGCTCGTGCGATCGTCCATGCCGCGCCAGCGTTCGAACGTTGCCTTGAGGTCGATCAACCCCTTGTACAATCCCGCCGCCGACACCGATGGCGTGAGGTAGCTGATGAGCGTCGTCGCACCGCCGCGGCGCTTCGCCAGCGTGCCCTCGGATGAGTTGTTCGACGCATAGAGATAGACATTGGGCAGATCACCAATCAGGCGATCCGGCCAGCACTGATCAGTGAGTCCCGCCTGCTTGCCGGGCATGAACTCGAGCGCACCGTGCGTGCCGAAATGCAAGGCGACGTGTGCCCCCCAGTCTTCACGCAGCCAGCGATAGAACGCACTGAACGCATGCGTTGGCGCAAAGTTGCCTTCGAAGAGCAGGCGCATCGGATCGCCTTCCCACCCGAACGACGGCTGCACGCCCACAAAGAGGTTGCCGAATTCGGCACCGAGAATCTGAATCCCGTAGCCGTCGGCGAACTGCTTGCCAGGGGCGGCGCCCCAGGCCCCTTCGATCTGCGGGAGGAACTGCTCGCGACGGACATGGTCGTCGGTCGGAATGCGGGTGAAGACCGATGCCACCGAGCCATACTGCTCCCGATTGCCCTGAATCACCGCCTCTCGTAACGCATCCACCGATTCGGGCACCGTGATGGCATAGCCGCCATCTCGCATCGCGATCATCGTGTTGTACAACGAGTGGAAGCAGTCGATGTACGCCGCGCTGCCGGTATTCCCTGCATTCGGCGGGAAGTTGAACAACACCACGGCCACCTTTCGTTCAGCGCGCGGCGTGCGGCGCATGCGGATCATCTTCTCAACGCGATCTGCCATCGTCTCGACGCGCTCGGTGATCGGCAGCGACTCGGCGTTCTCGACACCCTTCGCCGAGCCCACCTTTCCTGCAAACACCGTTGGGCCGATCGCGCCATCCAGTTCCGGAATCGCCACCTGCAGCGTCGCCTGGAGCGGATTGAGCCCGCGCGGGTCGTTCTGCCATTCCGGCGTCGACTGGAACTCGAGCGTCTGCAGGCAGAAGTACGGTACGTCGAGCTGACTCAGCATGGCCTGCGCTGCAGCCGAGTCATTGTAGGCGGGCCCGCCAACCAGCGAGAATCCGGTCAGCGAGACCACAGCGTCAACACGCGAACGCCCATGCGCATCGCGGAAGTACTTCTCGACCGCCGGCCGGGCATCGAGCGCACTGGCGAACGCCGGTATGGTGCGCAGGCCACGCCGCTCGAAGGCGCGCACGACGGCCGCATAGTGCGCCACGTTGTCCGCCAGCAGATAGCTGCGACCGACCAACACCCCCACCGTGCCGCCACTTCCCTTCGCCGGCAGCAGTGCAAGCGACTCGCCGATGCCATGCTCCGCCTTCACGTCCGGATGCCAGACCCCAACCTCCGGATACGTCTTCGGCGCTTCGGACTTCACGCGAGCGCGCAACACCTTCCGCGGCCCGTCGGCGTACTTCTCGACATGCAGCAGAATCAGGTTGGCGATGTTCTCCGCCGTCCCCGCCAGCCAGTACTGAATGCTGAGCAGGTAGACGCGCACATCCTGCGCCGGCCCGGGAATGAACCTGAGCAGCTTCGGCATCGCCTTCAGCGCCGTCATCTGGCGTTCGCCGCTCGACTTTCCGTCACCACGACTGCCACGCAACTTCTTCAGGATGCTCAGCGGTGACCAGGGACTCGCTTTCTTCTCTTCTGCACCGCCAAGGTCAAACTTGCCCATGCGAGTGCAGCGGACCAGTTCCGCGGCCGAGACGGCCACCAGCATCGAGTCACAATGATCGCGACGGGCCAGCAGCGCATCGCGGATCGCTGTGACCTGCTCGTCCTGAAAACACTGTGTCACGGCGATGATGTCGCCGGTGGCAATGTCGGCCTTGCACCGCTCGAGCGCAGACGGGCTCTCCGGCCAGTCGGACGCCACGTGCACCCGGAGGTCGATCGAAGGCAACTGCCGCAACACGATCGCCGAAGCGTCCGCCACCGCTCCTGCCAGATGGGCATCGAGGGTGATGATGACGAACTTCAGCGGCGGCAGCTGTTCACCGGCCATAGTGCGCCTTCGCCTCGTACAACGTCTCGGTCGTGATGACGGCAATGCCCTGCGCCGCTGCATACTTCTCGGTGTTGCGGCGCGCCTTGCCACGCACGAAGAAGGGGATCTTCCCGAGTTCCTTTTCGCCGTCCGGCGACCAGACCGGCGCCGGGGCTTCAGACAACGAAGGTGTACCCGACGCCTCGGCCACAGTGGTGGCCGTGGGCGTTTGCACCGACGCGAGCGCCGGTTCCGAGGCGGCGGGTAACACCGGAATTGGAGGCAACTCCGACTCCTGTCCTTGTGCGGACGCGTCTGGCTTCGATGGGGCCACACTATGCAGATGTGACGGCGTGGTACCGTCGCCAAACTCGAAATCCTCGCGGAACATCTGCAGCAGGTGCTCTTCGAGCCCCATCATCAGCGGATGGACCCAGGCATCGAAGATCACATTCGCGCCTTCGAATCCCATCTGCGGTGAGTAGCGCGCTGGCACATCCTGCACATGAATCGGCGTCGAGATGACAGCACAGGGCACACCCAGCCGCTTGGCGATATGCCGTTCCATCTGCGTACCAAGCACCAGCTCGACCTGCAGTTCGGCGACCGTGCGTTCGACATCCAGGTAGTCATCGGTGATCAACGCGGTGACACCGTACTTCTCGGCGCAGGCCTTCACTTCGCGTGCCATTTCCCGACTGTAGGTGCCGAGGCCGACCACCTTGAACCCGAGCTCCTCACTCGCAATGCGGGCGGCCGCGACCACGTGCGTGCCGTCGCCGAAGACGAAGACGCGCTTGCCCGTCAGGTAGGTCGCATCCACCGAACGCGAGTACCACGGCATCCGCGACTGACTGCTCCCCAGTGACGCCACGCCGGGCGCTTCACCGTCGAGCACGGCCGAAACATCGATCGACAAAACGCGGCCGACTTCAGCAATGAAATCCCGCGTTGCGCCAACACCGATCGGCACCGTCGTGATCGTCGGCATCTGAAACGTGCGCTGCAACCAGCTGCAGGTGCTGAGCGCAATCTCGGGGTACAGGCAGACGTTGGCGTCGGCATCAGGCAGCCGTCGAAGATCGTCCGGTTCGGCGCCCAGCGGTGCGCTGACATGGACATCGACTCCAAGGCTGGCGAGCAGCTTCGTGATCTCCGCGATATCGTCACGACAGCGAAAGCCAAGGATCGTGCCGCCCAGCAGATTCACGCGCGGGCGGCGCCCGTCACGGCTCGGCCGCGGTTCGCGCGTCTTTGAACGTTCCAGCAGCAGCGTGCGCACGAGCTGATAGAACGTCTCGGCGGCGCCCCAGTTCTCCTTCTTCGAGTACGACGGCAACTCCAGCGGGACGATCGGGATCGACAGTCCCATGCCCATCGCCAGGCTGCCAGGGTTGTCCTGAATCAGCTCGGCAGTGCAGCTCTCCCCGACGAGGAGCGCCTTCGGAGCGAACCGGTCGACGGCATCCTGCACCGCGCGCGTCACGATGTTTGCGGTGTCGCCGCCCAGGTCACGCGCCTGAAACGTCGTGTAGGTCACCGGCGGCCGCTTGTCCTGCCGCTCGATCATCGTGAACAGCAGGTCGGCATACGTGTCACCCTGCGGTGCATGCAACACGTAGTGCACATGCCGCATCGATGTGGCGATCCGCATCGCGCCGACGTGCGGCGGGCCTTCGTAGGTCCAGAGTGTCAGCTGCATGAGGTCACACCGTCAGTCGCGAGCTGCGATCCAACGGCCGCACGAAGAGCTCCGCCAGATCGCCCGCTTGGTCATAGCCTTGGATCGGTGAGAACACGAGCTCAATCGACCACTTCGTGCGCACGCCCCGTGCCTCGAGGGGATTGGCGAGACCCAGGCCACAGACGGTCAGATCGGGCTGCGCCGCTTCACACCGAGCCAGTTGCTTCTCGACGTCCTGACCTTCGCTCAGAAACGTGCCGGCCGGCAGCAGCGCGAGTTCGGGCTCAGTCAGCAGGCGGTCAAGGTATGGCGTGCCGACCTCCACCAACGTCATCCCGCATTCCCGGGAGAGAAAGCGCGCCAGCGGCAATTCGAGCTGAGAATCGGGGAAGAAGAAGATACGCTTCCCTTCCAGCGCACCGCGGTATCGCTGCAGTGCGACCATCGCCCTCGCCTGCGACGGCTCGGTCACCTTGCGAAAATGTTCTGCCGGGACGTCCCAGGCCGCCGCCGCAGCGGCCAGCCAACGCGTGGTACCTTCTGCGCCGAGCGGATACGGCGCCTTGAGCAGCGTGGCCCCGCGCGCCTGCAGCGCGCGCACCGTTTCGCCAACAAACGGCTGCGCCAGCAGCAGCTGCGTGTCTGGCCCGACCGGCGGCAATTCGGACGCCCGCCGCGCGGGAAAGTGGGACACCGGACCGATACCAAGCTGCGCAAACAGGCGTGAGAACTGATCCTCGATCACGTCCGCCAACGTGCCGACCACCATCAGGCGCCGCTGACCGTCGTCCGCTGTTGGCAGATGCGGCACCATCGACTTCAGGCACTGATCTTCGCCCTGCGTGAATGTCGTCTCAATCCCGCTGCCGGAATAGCTGAGAACACGCACCCGAGGAAAGTTTTCGCGATTCAACCGCTGCGCGGCGGTCACGAGATCGAGCTTGATCACTTCGCTCGGACACGACCCGACCAGAAACAGTGTCGTGATCTCCGGTCGACGTGCCAGCAGCTCGGCGACGACGCGATCCAGCTCCGCATTGCAATCGGCCATCCCGGCGAGATCACGATCCTGCAGAATCGCCGTTGCGAAGCGCGGTTCGGCAAAAATCATCACGCCTGCGGCAGACTGCAGCAGGTGCGCGCAGGTGCGGGATCCAACGACGAGGAAGAACGCGTCCTGCATCTTACGATGGAGCCAGACGATCCCTGTGAGGCCGCAGAACACCTCACGCTGCCCACGTTCGCGCAACACGGGCGCGTCGGTGCAGCCACCGCCGACGGCCGGGTCTGGCACGACAGGAAGTGCGGTGCTCATTGGACAGCAGCGCGCAACGGCGCCTCGCGTGCTTCCTGCAGCCGCGCAGCGCGCAGCTTGAGCAGGAATTGCACCGCATTGACGACGTAGACAGCGTAGGCACTCAGCGCCACCGCAAACAGCGCGCCGGTCGAGAGTCGCCCCGTCAGCAACCCGCCGAGATACAGGGTGTGCAGTGCGATCACAACGAAACTCACCACATCCTCCCAAAAGAACGCAGGCGCAAACAGGTACTGCCCAAAGACGACCTTCTCCCAGATCGCACCCGTCACCATGATCGTATAGAGGACGAGCGTCTTGACGATGATCGAGATATGCGCGGCGGTGACACCGTCGCCGGTGAGCAGCGAGCGGACTACCAGGACGACACTGACGGCAAAGACGAGAAACTGCACCGGCGCGAGAATCCCCTGCACCAGCGTCCACCGCGTCGCATCCCGGCGACGGCGCTGCTCCGGTGTGTAGAGCGCTCCAACGGGTGCCTTGGGCTCTCGGCCCGTCGCCCGACTGCCCCGGTCCGGGGTCATAGTGAGTTCGCCCTCCATCTCCGCACCAATCTCCGGGTAACCGTTCCTATCGAGGCTACCCCCGGGAGTGAAAGTGTCAAGTAAAACTGACACTCTCTGGCAAAGCTGACAGTTTCGCAGGCTCGCGGATTTGACAATAGTCTCAGCGCGTGTTGCTTCTTCCTGCGGGCACCTGCGACTTCGGCGGCGGGCGCTGCGCTTTGCCGAAGGTGCGCCTCCCGCTCGGTGCATCTCCTACCAAGGAGGAAGTTGTTGTCCAGCTCGTTACAGCCGTCCTACGGCCACCCGCCACAGCCCGAGTGCGAACCAGGCCGAAAGCGAAATGTCGCCTCGGGTCGCTCGATGGAACTCGAGCTGATCCCGCGGCTGCTCGCGCACGCCCGCGGACAGGCAACTGCCTCTGAATCGCCCATACAGTCGAGCTTGGTTGTCGAAGCGAGTGATGTGGACCTCTTCGTCAAGGCGTGCCTGTCAGCTGACGAGGAACGCTGCCCGCTGCTGGTATCGACCATGATCGCTGGCGGGCTGTCGCTCGAGAGGATCTGCCTCGACCTGCTCACCCCGGCCGCGCGGACCCTTGGTACCATGTGGGAGGAAGATGACGCCGATTTCCTCGAGGTGACCCTCGGGATCGGACGAATGCAGCGGGTCGTCCGCGATCTCGGGCGGCGGGTGGGGGGTGCCACCCTGATGTCGGAGGATGCCGGACAGGCGTTCCTTTGCGCCATGCCCGAGGAGCAACATTCACTCGGCCTCGCGATGCTGGCGGAGTTCTTCGTCGCGGACGGCTGGGGCGTCACGGTCGGCCCGCCGCTCGGCGCGCAGGACGTGCTGACCGAGGTGGGAGCACACTGGTATGACGTGGTGGGTCTGTCGGCCGGCATTGTTCAGCGCACGCCAAAGATTGCCGCGCTGGTCACACGTATTCGCGAAGCGTCGCTCAACGCAGACCTCGCCGTGATCGTCGGGGGACAGGCCTTTGCGGACAATCCGGAGCTCGTGCGCGAGGTCGGCGCGGACGCGTCGCCGCCTGACGCGGCGCAAGGCCCGCTTGTCGCGCGTACCTTGGTTCACGCACGGCGCGCCGCGCGCGACAGTTCGACAGCAGGTTCTTTCGACTCGTCCAAATGACCGGTACCCGCGCAGTCGACGGTGGCCTCGCGGACCTCGATCCTCAACTCGCGGCGGATCTGGTCGCCAACACGGGCGATCTGGCGGTGATCGTTGATCGCACCGGTATCGTCCGCGCGGTGGTAGCCACCGACGCGGAGTTGCGCGAGGCTGGCATTGACCGGTGGGTCGGACAGCACTGGGCGCAGACGGTCACCGCCGAAACCCGGACCAAGGTCGAGGCTCTGCTCCGGGATGCGAGCAGCAAGTCGCACGGCCGGCGGCGACAGGTAAATCACGTGCTGCCGGGCGGCAACGATCTCCCGGTGTCGTACACGGTGATGCGCGTTGGGCGTGATGGGGCGTTCGTCGCAGCTGGGCGCGACATGCGCACCGTCTCCGCTCTCCAGCAGCGGCTCGTCGAAGCGCAGCAAGCCATGGAACGCGACTATTGGCGACTCCGCCACGTCGAGACGCGCTACCGGCTGCTGTTCCAGTTCGCAGCCGAGTCGATTCTGGTGGTCGACAGCTCGACGATGAAGGTGATGGACGCCAACGCAGCGGCCGGCAAACTCTTTGGTGAGGCACCGGAGAAACTGACAGGCCGTGCGTTCCCATTCGGGATTGCGCCGGATGACCTGCGAGCCGTGAGCGATGCCATCAGCAGCGCCCGGTCGGTCGGCAAGAGTCCAGACGTACGTGTACGCCTCGCACGCGGCGGCGAGGTGTACAGCATCGGCGCGTCGACCTTCCGTCAGGACAGCAGCACGCTGCTGCTGGTACGCTTTGCCTCGCTCGAGGGGGATCGGCTTCTGAGCGATGGTGGCGAGCGGAGTCGCATCGCCGCGCTGCTCGAGCAATCGCCGGACGCGTTTGTCATCACCGATATCGTGGGCAGCGTGACCTACGCAAACCGGGCGTTTCTCGACCTGGTGCAGCTGACCACCGATGAACAGGTCCGCGGACAGGACATCGGCAGCTGGATCGGACGGCCGGGCGCGGACTTCGAGGTCTTCCTGACCATGCTGAAGCGGAATGGGGCCGTTCGGCTGGCGTTGACCGGAGCCCGGGGGGTCCTCGGCCTCTCGACTGAGGTCGAGGTCTCCGCCGCGTGGCTCCCCGATTCCGACCGGCCCGCCATCGGCTTCATGCTGCGCGATGTTGGCCGACGCCTGGCAGCCGGCCCCCACGGCGCGCGCGACCTGACCAGGGCCGTCGAACAGCTGACCTCGCTAGTAGGGCGCGTGTCGCTGCGCGAGCTGGTTCGCGATACGACCGATCTGGTGGAGCGGCACTTCATCGAAGCGGCACTGGAGCTGACGGACGACAATCGGACCTCGGCCGCCGAAGTGCTCGGCGTCAGCCGACAGAGCCTGTACGTGAAGCTTCGTCGGCACCGGCTGCTCGACGGCCCGGACAGCCGACTACCGGACGCCGAGTAACCGTCGAACGGAACGCTGGGCCTTGCGGAGTGTCAGTTTTCGCCGCACTGTCAGGAAATGTTGACACTCGATTCCGTCAGCCCTGGTTTACAGTCGGCTCCTCGGCGCTATCCGAGTCCCAGCGCCGTGCTGGAGCTCCTCAAGCCGGTGACCTGGTTCCCGCCGATGTGGGCCTTCGCGTGCGGCGTCGTGAGCTCTGGAGTGGAGATGCGCGGACGGTGGTGGATGCTGGCGCTGGGTATCGCGCTCACCGGCCCCATTTCATGCGCAGGCAGTCAAGCCGTGAATGACTGGTTTGATCGCGACGTCGACGCAATCAACGAGCCCCATCGCCCCATTCCATCAGGACGCGTGCCCGGAATGTGGGGGTTGATCCTGGCGCTCGTCTGGAGCGCGGCAACGATCGCGGTTGGTTCCGTCTTCGGCACCGCTGGCCTCGTCGCGACGTGTATCGCGGTGGCACTGTCGTGGGCCTACAGTGCGCCCCCACTCCGGCTGAAGGCCGATGGCTGGTTCGGCAATGCCGCGGTCGGACTGACATACGAAGGGCTCTCGTGGATCACCGGCGCCGTGGTGATGATCGGCGCCTGGCCGAACGAAAAAATTGTGCTACTCGCACTGCTGTACAGCGTTGGCGCACACGGCATCATGACGCTCAACGACTTCAAGGCGATCGAGGGTGATCGGCGCTCGGGTGTGGCGTCGCTGCCGGTACAGCTTGGCGCACACCGTGCGGCAAAGCTGGCCTGCATCGTGATTCTCCTGCCACAGGTGATCGCGATGGCACTGCTGCTGTCCACCTGGAACCGGCCAGTGCATGCCGCGGTGCTGCTTCTGCTGATCCTCGTGCAGACACGCATGATGCCGACGTTTCTTCGTGCCCCGGTCGAGAAAGCCCTCTGGTACAGCGGCTTCGGCGTTCCGGTGTCCGTGCTCGGCATGATGGTGTGTGCACATGCGGTGCGTTCCCTCGGGGCCGGCGCATGATGCGCTCCGCAACGACACCAATGGGTGATGCGCACTTCGGCTTCATCTCGGTTCTGCGGCTGGGTGTCGTGCAGGCATGCCTTGGTGGATTGATCGTGCTGATCACGGCAACGATGAATCGTGTCATGGTCGTGGAACTCGCGCTGCCCGCCATGATCCCGGGCGCACTGGTGGCGCTGCACTACGCAGTGCAGCTCTGGCTGCGTCCGCGCATGGGGCATTTCGCCGATCAACATGGACGACTGACCCGCTGGATCGTGCTCGGCATGGCGATGCTGGCAGCCGGCGTCGTCGCAATCGCGATGCTCCTGCCCATGCTGCGTTCGATGCCCGCGCTTGGCTATCCGTTGATCCTGCTGGCCTTCGTCATCGTCGGTCTCGGGGTCAGTACCGCCGGGACGTTGTTGCTGACACTGATGTCCCTGCGCGTGCCACCCGCACGACATGCGCGCGCAGCAGCGACAGTCTGGTTGTGCATGATTGCCGGCTTCATTCTTTGCACAGTCGTCGCGAGCAAGCTGCTCACTCCGTTCAGCTTCGAGACGCTGGTTCGCTGTACGCTGATCCTCGGAGCGGCAGCGGTCGTGCTGACCGCGCTGGCGCTGATCGGGCTCGATGGGCCGCAGTCGACGATGCCGCGGGAGAAAGCAGCAGCCACGCCGTTCAAGACGGCGCTGGCAGTCGTCTGGGCGGATCCGATTGCGCGACGATTCGCGTTCTTCGTCGGCCTGTCGATGCTCGCCTACAGTACCCAGGATCTGATTCTGGAGCCATTTGCGGGAGCGGTATTCGGCCTCACGCCGGGAGAGAGCACCGCGATCAGCGGCGTGCACCAGGCGGGGTCACTGCTTGGCATGCTGCTCACCGCCGCGCTGTCCACGCGAGTCGGTACGCTGGCGGGCTGGGCGCGCGGCGGCTGCATAGCCTCGGCGATCGCGCTGGTCGCCATCGCCTTCACCCCAGCCATCGGGAGTCTCGCGCTGCTCAAGGCATCGCTCGTCGCGCTTGGGATCGGCAACGGTGTGTTCGCGATTGGCGCGATCGGCTCGATGATGTCGTTGTCGTCCGCGGTGGATCAATCACAGACCGGTGTGCGCATGGGCGTCTTTGGCGCTTCACAGGCGATTGCGATGGCGCTGGGTGGTATGCTCGGCGCGGGTGCCAGTGACGTGATGCGTATGGTGCTCGATTCCGATCGACTCGGATACGGCAGCGTGTTCCTCATGGAAGCGGCGCTCTTCGTCGGAGCGGCCGCACTGGCATCGGCCGCGCGACAGGCCGGGCGGGCCACGTCGGCAGACGCCGTCCTGGCGGCCGCCGGATGACCCCGCCCGCGATGCAGCAGCAGGCCGCAGCAACCGCAGCAGCAGCAGCAGCAGTCAGCACCCGGCGAGTGCCGGGTCCACAGGTGGACGAATCACCCGCTGGAGTGACGGCATGAAGATGTTCGACGTGGTAGTGATTGGCGGAGGGCCGTCGGGCGCGACTGCCGCCAATGATCTGGCGCTGAAGGGGCTGTCCGTCGCGCTGATCGACAAGGCGGGCCGGGTGAAGCCCTGCGGCGGCGCGGTACCACCGCAGGCCATGATCGATTTTGACATTCCGGACGAACTTCTCGTCGCACGCGTCGGGACGGCACGGATGGTCTCGCCGCACCGCCAGAAAGTGGACATCCCGGTTGGCAAGGGCCACGTCGGCATGGTCGATCGCGGGACGTTCGACGAATGGCTGCGCGTCCGGGCGGCTTCGAATGGCGCGGAGCGGATCACCGGATTCTTTGATCACTTCAGCTATGACACGGACGACCGGCTGCTGATTCACTTCGCGGCGGGCACGTCACGTTCTGGCACGCTGGAGACCATCAAGACCCGGCACCTGATCGGCGCCGATGGCGCTCTGTCGGCGGTGGCGCGGCAGGCGATTCCGATCGCCTACGCCGGGGGCAACCGCGTCACGGCGTACCACGAGATCGTGAAGTCGCCTGCCGTCGAGACCGATGACTTCCAGGCCCGCCGGGCCGACATCTACTACGACGGTCGGTACTCCCCTGACTTCTACGCCTGGGTCTTTCCGCACGGCGATGTGACCAGCATCGGGACCGGGACGTTCGAACAGGGCTTCGATATGCGCGCGGCGGTTGCCCGCCTCCGGGAGGAGACCGGACTGGCTGGTTGTGAGACAATCCGCAGGGAAGGCGCCCCGATTCCGCTCCGTCCGCTCAAGTGGTGGGAGAACGGGAAGGACGTCTCAGTTTGCGGAGATGCGGCCGGGGTGGTAGCGCCGGCGTCAGGTGAGGGCATCTTCTACGCTATGACCTGTGGCCGATTCACTGCTGACGCCGTTGTCGAGGCAATCCATACCGGGAAGGCGAGCAAGCTGCGCGGTGCGCGGCGCCGTTTTCTCTGGGAGCATGGGCAGGTATTCAAGGTCCTCGACATCATGCAGAACTTCTGGTACACCACGGACAATCGTCGTGAGCGCTTCGTGACGATGTGTCGCGATGAGGACATCCAGAAGCTGACGTTCGACGCATACATGCGAAAGAAGTTGGTCCGGGGCAAGCCGTTGGCGCACGCGCGCATCTTCTTCAAGAATATTGGACATCTGACAGGCCTGGCGCCGGTTGCGTAATGCTCGGGTATTCGGTCACGGCGATTGCGATCGCCGCGTGCGGTGTGGTCGTCACCGCAGCGGGGGGCGCGTTGGTGACGCAGTTGGGACCATGGTACTACGGATTGAAGCAGCCGGCCTGGAAACCACCGGACTGGCTCTTCGGTCCGGCCTGGACGACGATTTTCCTGCTGATGGCGTTTGCCTTCGTGATCTCGTGGGAACAGTTGCCGACCACTGGCGGCCGGCTGCGCTTGTACGGTCTGTTCGCACTGAATGCGGGGTTGAACACGCTCTGGAGTTTTCTCTTCTTCGGTCGCCGTCGGCCCGACTGGGCGTTGGTCGAGCTGGTACCGTTTGCCGGCAGTCTGGTATTGATGATGGTCACGGTTGCACCACTCGACCGGCGCGCCTTCTGGGCGCTGGTGCCTTACCTGTGCTGGGTGTCGTTCGCAAGCGCGCTGAACGTCTCCATCGTTCGGCGCAACGCTCCCTTCGGACTTCGGTGA
>JANNVN010000344.1:0-10384 GCA_031414435.1 Gemmatimonadaceae bacterium | reverse complement strand
GCCGGTGCGGCCGTCACTTCCCGGACGAAAGCGGTGATCCCGGTGGACCTCTTCGGTCAGATGGCCGCGATCGAGGCGGTGCGGGCGCAGGTCGGGGCGTTGCCGATCATCGAGGACGCGGCGCAGTCGATTGGCGCGCATCGCGTGATCGATGGTGCAACGGTGATGGCCGGCGAGGGCGCGACGATCGGTACGTTCAGCTTCTTCCCGTCGAAGAATCTTGGCGGGTACGGTGACGGCGGCATGATCGTGACACAGGATGAGGCGCTGGCGACGCGGATGATGAAGCTGCGTATGCATGGGTCGCTGAAGACCTATTTTCACGAGATGGTGGGATACAACAGCCGTCTCGATGCGCTGCAGGCGGCCGTGCTGATGGCCAAGCTGCCCCACCTCGAGGCCTGGAGTGCAGCGCGTCGTGCGAATGCTGCGTTCTACGATCACGCCTTCGCCGACCTGGCCGACATCGTCACGCCGTACGTCGATCCCGCCAACACGTCGATCTACAATCAGTACACGATCCGTGCGCAGCGCCGGGATGCACTGCAGGCGTATCTCAAGGAGCGGGGCATCGGATGCGCTATCTACTACCCGCTGCCGCTGCATCTTCAGCCCTGTTTTGCGTACCTCGGGTATCGTGAGGGACAGTTCCCGGAGTCGGAACGGGCCTCGCAGGAAGTCCTGTCGCTGCCGGTCTTCCCCGAGCTCACCAGTACCCAGCGCGACATCGTGGTCGATGCTGTCCGTGCCTTCTATGGTCGGGCGGCGTGAGTCGCCGATTCCTCATTTCCGCCTCGCATTCCTGATGCACAAGACCGAACTGCTCCGCCGCATCCAGTCCCACGACGCCGTCGTCGCAATCGTCGGCCTCGGCTATGTCGGGCTTCCCCTCGCGATGGAATTCGCAGAGGCGGGGTTCAGGGTGATCGGCTTTGATGTCAGCGACCGGGTCGTGTCGCTGCTGAGCGCTGGTGGATCGCACATTCAGGATATCCCGGCGGCGATGGTCGCGAAGCATGTCGCCAGCGGCCGGTTTGTTGCAACGACCGACGCTGCGCGGATGCGCGACGCGGACGCGATCTCGATCGCCGTGCCGACGCCGCTCGGCAAGACGCGTGATCCGGATATGACCTATGTGCACGCCGCGACGCAGGCCGTCGTGGCGCAGGCGCACCCGGGATTGCTGATCGTCCTCGAGAGCACGACGTATCCCGGAACGACACGCGAAGTCCTGCTGCCGGCACTGGAGTCTGCCGGGTTTACGGTTGGCGACAACGTCTTTCTGGCGTTCAGTCCTGAACGCGTCGATCCGGGCAACCCGGTCTACCACACGAAGAACACTCCGAAGGTGGTCGGTGGGGTCACGCCGGCGTGTACCGAAGTGGCGACGGCGCTCTATGGGGCCGTGATCGATACCGTCGTCCCCGTGTCATCGACCGAGACGGCTGAACTGGTGAAGCTGCTCGAGAACACCTTCCGGTCGGTCAACATCGGACTGGTGAACGAGATCGCGATCGTGTGTGACAAGCTTGGCGTCGATGTCTGGGAAGTGATCGATGCGGCGGCCACGAAGCCTTTCGGCTACATGAAGTTCACGCCCGGCCCCGGCATCGGCGGACACTGCATTCCGCTCGATCCGCACTACCTCGCCTGGAAGATGCGCACGCTGAACTACAAGACGCGTTTCATCGACCTCGCGAGCGAGATCAATTCCGGCATGCCGGACTACGTCGTTGAGAAGGTCTCACGGGCGCTGAACGACTCGCGCAAGGCCGTGCATGGCAGCGAGGTCCTGATTCTTGGTGTTGCATACAAGCGGGACATCGATGACATGCGCGAGAGTCCCGCGCTCGACATCATGCGTCTGCTCGAACAGCGCGGTGCGACGGTCCGGTTTCACGATCCGCACGTGGCGATGTTTCGTGAGGACGGGCATGAGTATCACAGCGTTGCGCTGACCCCGGAGGCGCTCCGGACAGCCGACGCCGTCGTGATCGTGACGGACCACAAGTCCTTCGACTGGCAGTTCGTCGTCGATCACGCGGAACTGGTCGTTGATACCAGGAACGCGACGGGCCGTACTGCCCGGTCGCGGGCCCGGATCGTCTCGCTGGCCGACTCCACGACGTCCCGTGCCAGCGGTACCGCCTGAGATGTCCAACGGCCTGCTCTGGGGGAGCCTTATCCTGAACCCTCTGTCGGCAGTGGGGTCTATACCTCCCGAAGCATTGCCCGCCGTCCCCGAAGCTGCCCACTCCGGGCGATTGTCGCGTTTCCAGCACCCATGCTTCAAGCACACTCTCAGTCCCGTCACAGTGGATTCTCCCTCCTCGCTTCGCCGCTTCCTCCGGATCGGGCCGCGATGATGGTGCGTCGTGTATCGCCACGAGCGGGTGTTCTCGCGCTGCTCCTCTTGCTGACGGCGTGCGGCGGCGGGTTTCGCGTCGATCGGTTCTCCGGCCAGAATGAACCGCTGTTCGCCGCTGGTGTCCGGGAGCTGAACCTGAAGCATTGGTCGAATGCCATCACGGCGTTTGAAAAGCTTGCCACTGACCTGCCGGCCCGGGACTCGTTGCTGCCCTTGACGCAGTACTTCCTTGGGAAGGCGCGCATCGGCTCGGCGGAGTTCCTGCTGGCAGCGCAGGCGTTCACCAAGGTTGCCGAGAACTTTCCAGAGGATTCGCTCGCGGACGACGCCATGTTCGAGAGTGCGCGTGCCTATCAGCGTTTGTGGCGTTCGCCCGAACTCGACTCGCAGTACGGGACCACCGCGCAGGCGTCCTTCCGGACGTTGGTTGCGGTCTACCCGGATTCGCCGCGACGAAAGGATGCTGAGCGTGAACTGGCCGTGCTGGAAGAGATGTTCGCGACCAAGGAGTATCTGGCCGGCTACTACTACTTCCGGCGCAAGGCCTACGATCCGGCCATCCTGTACTTCAAGGTCGTCGTCAACAGCTTCCCGGAGAGCGTGAAGGCTCGCGATGCGTACCTGCGCATGATCGAGTCGTATCGCGTGATCCGATACAAGGAAGAGGCGGCGGAGGCCTGTACCGCCGTTCGGGTCCGGTTCGCGAGTGACCCGGAAGTGCGGCAGCTCTGTCCGCCACTGGCGCCCGTTCGAGACAGCACCGCTGCGCCAGGTGTGACCCAGCCGGCGGCCATCCCGCCGCCACGGAAGCCCTGAGCGCTGGCGTGCGTATCGGCCTGCTGGGCGGAAGCTTCGATCCTCCACACGTCGGCCACTGGCTGGCGGCGGTTGACGCCTTTGAGCAGCTCGAGCTGGACCGGCTGGACTTCATCCCGGCCGCTCAGCAGCCGCTCAAGGAGGCGGGCCATGCCGCCACGGCAGCGCAGCGGCTCGGCATGGTGGAGGCGATGGTCGACGGTGACCCACGCTTCCGCGTGAATCCGGTCGAAATCGCACGCGGAGGAGTATCTTTCACGGTTGACACGGTGGCGGCGTATCGTGCGTCTGGTCCGGACGATGTGCTGTTCCTGCTGCTTGGCGCGGATGCCGCGGCCAGGCTTGCCCAATGGAAGGAACCCGAGCGGTTGCTGCGTCTGGTGCAGTTGGTCGTCCTGACCCGTGGTGCGGAACCGTTCGCGCCGTCCGGTCCGGGGCGGAGCCCCCAGACGCTGGCGACGAGACGGGTGGATGTCAGTTCCACCGAAGTGCGCCGCCGTGTTCGCGAGGGGCGCTCACTACGAGGATTCGTCCTGGACGCCGTCGCGGAGTACATCCGCACATCGGCGTTGTACCGATAGGGGAGACCGATGCTCAAGGATGTGCTGGGTAAGCTGTTTGGCACGCGCCATCAGCGCGAAGCAAAGCGCGTGAAGCCGATCATCGAAGAGATTCACCGTCACGAAGCGACGCTGAGTGCACTCGATGACGCTGCGTTGCAGGCGCAGACAACGAAGTTCCGCGAGATCCTGGCGCAACGGACCGGCGAACTCGAGACACGTGTCGCGACGCTGAAGGAGGCCAAGCGATCGGCAGCCGATCCGGCCGAGCGAGACGGGATCGACGACGAACTGACGGGCAAGGATGGCCGGGCAGGTGCCGAAGGTGCCCTCCGCGACGCGATCGCTGAAGTCCTCGATGAATTGCTGCCAGAGGCCTTTGCCACGGTCCGTGAAGCAGCGCGGAGATTGAAGGGATCCGCCGCACCGGTGACAGGCCACCCACAGGTGTGGGATATGGTGCCGTATGACGTGCAGCTGGCCGGCGGCATTCAGCTGCATCTCGGTCGGATCGCGGAAATGGCCACCGGTGAAGGCAAGACGCTGGTCGCGACGTTGCCGCTCTATCTGAACGCGCTGACAGGTCGTGGCGTGCATCTGGTGACGGTCAACTCCTACCTGGCGCGGCGTGACTCGCAGTGGATGGGCCATCTGTTCACCTGGCTTGGCTTGAGTGTCGCCTGCCTCGACGACACGGAGCCCGGGTCGATGGATCGTCGGGCCGCGTACAATGCCGACATCACCTACGGCACGAACAACGAATTCGGCTTCGACTATCTCCGCGACAACATGGTCCATTCGCTGGATCAGCGTGTGCAACGGAAGCACTACTTCGCGATTGTCGACGAAGTCGACTCCGTCCTGATCGACGAGGCGCGGACACCCTTGATCATCTCGGGCCCGGTGGGCAACGAGAATGATGCGATGTACCAGGCGCACAATTCCTCGGTCGCGAAGTTGATCCGGGAGCAGGACTCGCTGGTGAATCAGCTGGTCGCGGAAGGCGAGCGGGTGATGGAAAAAGATGCCGATGCCGCCAGCCTGCTGATGTACAAGGCGCAGCTTGGCGGGCCGAAGAACAAGAAGTTGTTCAAGATGCTCGGCGAGACGGGTGTCAAGCAGATGGTGCAGAAGCGCGAGCTCGAGCATCTGGCCGATCGCAAGCTCCCGGTGAACAAGCAGCAGTACAGTGACATCGAGGACGAACTCCACTTCGTGCTCGATGAGCGCGGCCACACGGTGCACCTCACCGATCGCGGCGTCGATCTGATGACCAGGATGACGGGCGAGGAGTTCCTCCTTCCGGACATCTCGGTCGAGATCGGCCGGATCGACGCCGCCGTCGACCTCGAGCCGCAGCAGCGACTCGAGCAACGCGCACTGCTCAATCGCGAGTATGCGATGCGGAGCGAACGGCTCAACATCGTGCACCAGCTGCTGCGGGCCTATGCGTTGTACGAGAAGGACGTGAACTACGTCGTGCAGGACGCGCAGGTCCTGATCGTCGACGAGTTCACGGGACGCACGATGCCCGGACGTCGCTGGTCGGAGGGGCTGCATCAGGCGGTTGAAGCCAAGGAGGGCGTGCAGGTCAAGGGCGAGACCCAGACCATGGCGACGATCACGATTCAGAACTACTTCCGGATGTATGAGAAGCTTGGCGGCATGACGGGTACCGCCGAGACGGAAGAGACGGAATTCCACCAGATTTACACGCTCGAAGTGGCAGTGATTCCGACCAACCGGCCGATCATCCGTGATGATCGCCAGGACCTGGTCTTCAAGACACGGCGCGAGAAGTACAACGCGATCGTCGAAGAGGTGAAGCGACTGCACGAACTCGGGTTCCCGATCCTCGTCGGAACGGTGAACGTCGAAGTCTCCGAGACGATCGCACGGCTGATTCAGCGCGCAGGCATGAAGTGCAGCGTGCTGAATGCCAAGTACCATCAGCGTGAAGCCGAGATCGTGGCGGAAGCGGGGCAGCCCGGGGCGATCACCATCGCCACCAACATGGCCGGCCGCGGCACGGACATCAAACTCGGTGCCGGCGTGACCGAGGGGAAGCCGTCGAAGATCCACGATCCCGACGGGAAGCTGATCGACATCACCGAGATTGGTGGCTTGCACATCATTGGCAGTGAGCGCCATGAGTCGCGTCGCATTGACCGTCAGCTGCGCGGTCGTGCCGGCCGGCAGGGCGATCCAGGGTCGAGCCAGTTCTTCCTCTCCCTTGAAGATGACCTGATGCGGCTCTTCGGGTCGGAGCGTATCGCGAAACTGATGGACCGACTCGGTGCGCAGGAGGGTGAGATGCTGACGCATCCATTGATCACGCGAAGCATCGAGCAGGCACAGAAGCGCGTCGAGCTGCAGAACTTTCAGGCGCGCAAGCGGCTGCTCGAGTACGATGACGTGATGAACCAGCAGCGGGAAGTCATCTACTCCCTGCGAACGTTCGCGCTCGACGGCGGCGAGGAACTGCGTGGCGAAGCACGCAAGATGGTCGAGAAAGCCGTCGGTCGCCGCGTCGAGCTCGGGCTGGCCGGCTACGAGTCGCCTGAGCAGTGGGATCTGGCGTCGCTGCAGCAGGACCTGATGATGCAGTACCTGCTGCCGGTCCCCGTATTTGCGGATGGTGCCGCCGATCGCCCAGGCGACATGCTACAGGCGCAAGCGGCGTCGGTGGAGGCCGCAACGGAAGCGTTCCTCGCGAAGCTCACCGAGCTTGACTCCGTCATCGACGAGGCGGGCGTCGGCTTCTCCGCGCGGATGCTCTCGCTCGTGATGCTGAACGTGCTGGACGAGAAGTGGAAGGACCATCTCTATGATCTCGACCAGCTGCGCAATGCGATTCACTACCGCTCGTGGGGTCAGAAGGACCCGCTGGTGGAGTACAAGCAGGAGGCGTACACGATGTTTGTGGACCTCATGCAGGATGTGTATCACACCTTTTCGGAACGCTTCATGAAGGCGCAGTTGGTGCTGAACGAGCCAGAGCCAATGCCGCCCATGGATCTCTCGGCCTTCATTCCACCGCAGCCGAACGGTGACGGTCCCGCACCTGGTGCGGCGCCGACCAAGCGCTACAACGCATTTGGAATTCTCGAAGATATTCCCCCCGATGAGTTGTCGCCTCGCAAGCACAGCGATGAGCCAAAGCCGCGGGATCGGAAGGATCGAAAGAAGAAGTGATGCGGCGGGGATGACGACAGCGGGGCGCGACCAGCGCATGGTTGCGCCCCGCTGTCGTTGGGGATCCGCTGTCGTTCGAGATGCGCTGTTACGTCAGCGGCCGAGTCGCAATAGGGCGCTCATGCCGAGTCGTGCGCCGACGTCGATCACCCGTGGGCCTGGCAGGTAGTTAGCCACAAGGTCGCTGCGCACCTGCAGGTCGCGGGACAGCGCGAATCGGATACCGGTCAACCCCGATGCGCCCCAGTGATCGACATACTCGAATGAGCTGCGCGCCGGGCCGATTGCTGCCACGAGAGCGCTTCGCGTGCCGATAGGCACGTTGTGCGAGTAGCGAAACGCGAAGGTGGTGACGCGGAAGGTCTCGCCCGGACGCAGAATGCCGCCGGTGGACCCGGGTTGGTTCCCATCACGCACCAGTTGTCGACCATAGGTGGCTTCGACCTCCACCGCCGATCGCGAGGTGATGAAGGCGCCGACGCGCGTTCCGATCGCCCGCCCGCTGCGCAGATTCCAGATCGGGTTCAGTCGCCATTGCTGACCGAAGAGCGCACCTTCGACACTTCCGGGTGCCTGTACGGTGCGATTTCCACCGCGCTGGTCGCGCGTCGTCGGCCCATCAAACGGGCCGATCCGAGTCTGTACTCCGGTCCGGAGTCCGAACTCGCGCGCTCCACTGGCGGGGAGATAGTTGAACAGGAGATCCGACCGGAGTGCATAGCGGCCCCGGATGAGTGTGCCCACGCCGAGGAGTACACTCGGGCCAAAGTTGTAGGTGACCTCGTAGTCGCTGCGTGCCAGACCGGCACCGAGGACCAGGCCGGAGAATTCGCTCAGCGGCCGCGTCCACGTGCCGCGCGCGACGAGTTGGTTGTATCGGCGACGCGTCAGTGGCGTACCGCTCCCCTCAACACTGCCGGTCGATGCCTCGAGCTCCACTCCGATGCGTCGGTGCAGGTTGACGCGCCCGCGAATCCCGAGGCTCAGCGGGACCGGGCTCTCGAATCGCGCCTGCGACGGGTCCACCCGAGTGACCTGGCCGTAGGCGCCGATTTCGATCGACCCGGGCGCCTGACTCATGAGGGGTTCGGCCGAACCCGCCAGCGCCGCCGCTGCGAGTAGGAACAGCGAACACGGTCGCATAGGGATCCGACGGAGTGAGGGGCTCGCCGCACACGTGGGCGGCCTGTGCCGAACGATACCAGCGCATGGGTTCGCGCCGCGAGGGGCAGGGGTGCAGCGGATGGGTACGCAACCGCGAGCCTCGGAGCCGCATCCTGCTCGTGAGCGCGCTGTCCATCAACTTGACCCGGAGCCCCATGTTTTCCCCACCAGCTCGTGATGTTGCCCGCCGGTCGCTGGTCATGACTACCGCGAACGTTCCTCCTCCGCTAATACACTTAGAGCGATTGGCGCCGGCCGAGCGTCCTCGCGAGCGGCTGCGCGCACTCGGCGCACGGGCGCTCGGGACGGCGGAATTGCTCTCCGTCATCCTTGGAACGGGCCAGCGCGGCCGGTCGTCGCTGTCGATTGCGCATGATCTGCTGGCGCAGGTTGGTGGATCGCTGCGCGTGCTGGCGGGGCGTCCGGTCGCGACCCTCAGTGCGGTGCACGGTGTCGGACCGGCGCGGGCGATGGCGATCGTGGCGGCGCTGGAGCTTGGGCGACGAACGGCGGCGGAACCGCATGGCGAGCGCATCGCCGTGCATTCACCGCAGGATGTCGTGTCGGCATTCGGTCCGCATCTGGAGGCGCTGTCGGTCGAGGAGTTCCATATCGCGATTCTCGATGCGCAGCATCATCTGGAGCGCGACGTGCTGGTCACGCGAGGTATCCTCGATTCCTCGCTGGTGCATCCGCGTGAAGTGTTCCGGGAGGCGATTGCCGAGCGAGCGGCATCGATCATTCTGGTGCACAATCACCCGAGTGGGGATCCGACGCCGTCGGCTGAGGATCGGTTGGTGACGTCGCAGTTGGTGGCAGCAGGCACGTTGCTCGGAATTCCGGTGCGTGATCACGTCGTGATCGGCCGGGGCAGGTACGTGAGTTTTGCGGAGGCTGGGTGGCTATCGACGGGTCGATGAAGCAGGCCGATGAAGTCTTCCCCGGATGGGGCCCGGGCAGCCCGCTGCCGGCGCGGCTCGATCGCGAACTGCTCATGCGCGCCTATCGCTACAGCGCGCGCGCCCATACCGGGCAGAAGCGGCGTTCCGGTGAGGACTACGTCGTGCATTGCGTGCAGGTCGCGCGTATCCTCGCCGACTTGCAGCTCGACTCGACAACAATCGCAGCCGGCCTGATTCATGACGTCGTCGAAGACACGGCGATCACCGTGCAGGACGTCGAACGCGAATTCGGCCCCGAGGTGGCGCAGATCGTCGACGGACTGACCAAGATCGGCAACCTGCCATTCACCTCGAAAGAAGAGCGACAGGCCGAGACATATCGGAAGCTGCTGCTGAGCGTGGCACGTGATGCACGGGTCATCATCATCAAGCTCGCCGACCGCCTGCACAACATGCGGACGCTCGACTGGATGCCCGACGACAAGAAACGATTGATCGCGCAGGAAACGCGGGATATCTATGCGCCACTGGCCCATCGGTTCGGCATGGCGCGGGTCCGATGGGAACTCGAAGACCTCGCGTTCAAGTACCTCGAACCCGACGAATACCGCACGCTGGCGCGACAGGTCAGCACCCGGCGCGGCGAACGCGAAGAGTTGATCGCACAGATGGCGCTCCCGCTCAAGGAGCGCTTCGACATCGCCGGGCTGAACGACTCGGACGT
This sequence comes from Gemmatimonadaceae bacterium, assembly GCA_031414435.1. Lineage (GTDB taxonomy): Bacteria > Gemmatimonadota > Gemmatimonadetes > Gemmatimonadales > Gemmatimonadaceae > JACMLX01. The sequence goes on along the minus strand of JANNVN010000344.1, from coordinate 655 downwards.
CTCCGGTCGACCGAAACATCTCTGGTCGATCTGGAAGAAGATGCAGAAGCGGAACAAGCCGTACGAGGAGATCTTCGACCTCCTCGCGATCCGCGTGCTGGTCGATTCCATTCCTGACTGCTATCACGCCCTGGGCGTGATTCACGAGAAGTGGAAGCCGGTGCAGGAGCGCATCAAGGACTACATCGCGCAGCCGAAGTCGAACGGCTATCAGTCGTTGCACACCACGGTGTTCGGACCGAGCAAGCAGTTGTTCGAGATTCAGATCCGTACACGCGAGATGCACCAGACGGCAGACTACGGCATCGCCGCACACTGGCTCTACAAGGAAGGGTCGAAGGAGCCCGGTGATCTGGACCGCCACCTTGCGTGGTTCCGTCAGGTACTCGAATTCCAGCTCGACACGAAGTCGCCGGACGAGTTCCTCGAGTTCCTCAAGCTCGATCTGTATCAGGACGAGATCTTCGTGTTCACGCCGACCGGCGATGTGGTGCAGTTGCCAAAGGGCGCGACGCCGATCGACTTCGCGTTCGCGGTGCACACCGCTGTGGGACTTCGATGCCAGGGCGCGAAGGTCAACGGTCGCATCACGCCGCTGTCTCGGCCGCTCAAGAATTCGGAAACGATCGAGATCCTGACGTCGCCGTCCGCCAAG
>JANNVN010000343.1:0-7209 GCA_031414435.1 Gemmatimonadaceae bacterium | reverse complement strand
GAGGCCGATGCAGTGGCAGCAGGGCGGTCGCGCGGCACTCATTCGCTATCGCGCCAGTACGAATGAAGGGACGATGGAGTACTTCGGACTGATCGCGATCACGCCGTTCGACGGGCAGCAGGTGTTCTACTACAGCAGCGTGATTCAGGCGCCACCGCAAAGCTTCGCGCGCATCCTCCCGACCGCGATGCGCAGCTGGGCCAGCTGGAGCATCTATCCGTCGGTACTCGCGCAACGGATGCAGCAGACCGCGCAGACGATGCGTGAGACCGGAGAAATTCTGACCGGCGGCGGGTCGTCAAGTCGGGCGTTCGAGGGTGTCAACGCGGGCTGGGGCCAGTACATCCGCGGCGTCGCCACGCTGGAGGACCCGGATCGCAATCGCAGCGAGGTGGATCAGTCGTTTGCGGAGAACGTCGTCCGAAGCGATCCGCAGCGGTATCGCATCGTGCCGACGAATGAGCTGATCCCGTAGACAGCGTCGGATCGCCACTGACGCAGACGGCTTGCCGACCCGCAACCTGATCCCGTCGCCAGGATTCGCTCGCCGCTGACGCAGTCGGCTTGCCGACCCGCGACCTGATCCCGTCACCAGGATTCGCTCGCCGCTGACGCAGTCGGCTTGCCGACCCGCAACCTGATCCCGTCACCAGGATTCGCTCGCCGCTGAAGCAGTCGGCTTGCCGAGCAGCGCGCGCCCGTCGAAGTTCGATGGGTCATCCCACGCGCGAGATCGGAGTTCGCCTGCACCCAGGGCTTGCCATGCGTTGCCGGTTCATCGGTTGTCTTGCAGTGTTCATCACCCTCGCGCGCCCGCTCGCCGCGCAAGCGCCCTACGACATCGTGATTCGTGGCGGTCGCGTGATCGATCCCGAGTCGCGACTGGATGCGGTGCGCAACGTCGGGATCCGTGGTGGACGGATCGCGGCAATCAGTGCGATGCCGCTCCGGGGACGGCAGACGATCGAGGCCCGCGGACTGATCGTGTCCCCCGGTTTCATCGACCTGCACGCACACGGCCAGGACGACGAGAACTACCGGCTGTTCGCGCTCGATGGTGTGACGACGGCACTCGAGCTCGAAGCCGGTACCGCCGATGTGCCGGCGTTCTACGCCGAGCGCGAAGGCAAGGCACTCATCAACTACGGCGCCGCGGCCAGTCACATCAAGGCGCGCATGACCGTCATGCGCGACGGAGGCGTTGCCGCGAAGACGCTACTGCCACTCGATTCCGCCGGATACAACGTCGCCACCGACTTGCAGATCGCCGAGATGCGACGACTGATCGACGGAGGCCTCTCGGCCGGCGGCCTTGGGGTGGGCATGGGGTTGCAGTACACGCCCGCCGCCACGAAGTACGAGGTGCTCGAAGCATTCCGCAGTGCCGCGCGGTTTCGTGCGCCGGTCTTCGTGCACACGCGGTCGTGGGGCGCGACGGACCCCGGCAGTTCGGTGGAATCGTACATGGAGGTGATCGCGGCCAGCGCCATCAGCGGCGCGCCGGTGCACATCGTCCATCTCAACAGCACCAGCATCGCGGCCACGCCTCGGACGCTGGCGATGATTGCCGATGCACGGGCGCGCGGACTCGATGTGACGGCGGAAGCGTATCCCTACATCGCCGGGATGACGGAGCTCGCCTCGCCCCTGCTCGATCGCTACGCCAACGGCCCGGACAGTCTCTTCAGCACGCTGATGCTCGCCCGCACCGGTGAGCGCCTCACGCGGGCGACCTTCCTGGCGAATCGGAAGCCTGGCGAAGTGGTGATTCTTTTCGTCAATACGCCCGAGATGGAAGCGATGGCGATCACCAGTCCATTGACGGCGATCGCCAGTGACGGGCGCGTGATGCAGGGGGTCGGCCATCCGCGGGCCGCCGGGACGTACGCGCGCGTGCTGGGGCACTACGTCCGCGAGACGAAGCAGCTCACCATGCTGGACGCGATCCGTAAGATGACGCTGATGCCCGCACAGCGTCTCGAGGCACTCGCACCGGCGTTCCGGAACAAGGGGCGCATCCGGGTGGGCTCGGATGCGGATCTCGCGGTCTTCGATCCGGCGACCGTGTCTGACCGATCGACGTATCTGAAGCCGGCGCTGGCCTCAGTTGGCTTTCAGCACGTGCTGGTGAACGGGGTGCCGGTGGTGGTCGATGGTGCCGTCAAGGACGGCGCCTATCCGGGCAGAGGCGCGCGCGCACCGCAACGGTGATCGGATCTGCCGCCGGCGATCGCGCTTCGTCTTCGGCGCGAGCGCACGGGTCGGAACGGCCAGTGATACTCGCGTCTAGCTGCAGATTCTGCGCTCAGCTTCACACCACCATCAACTGACTCGCCGATGCCGGACGACCGGACGCAACAAGGTACCTCCCAGTGGCATGATCTCGGCCCGACCACTGCCTTCGCCGAAGGAGCGCTGTCGCGAGCGATGATTGGCGTGCACCCGGTGGTGGTCTCGCGTCAGGACAACCAGTTCGGCGTGATCTCCGGCGTCTGCAACCACGCCGGCGGCCCGCTGGCCGACGGTCGCCTCGATGGCGAGTACGTGGTCTGCCCGTGGCACAGCTGGAAGTTCCACTGTCGCACCGGTCGCGGCGAGCCTGGCTACGAAGGCGACACGGTGCCGCGGTATGACGTCAAGGTCGAGCAGGGCCACCTCTTCGCGTCGGCCACGCCAGTCACGGGCCGCGCGCGGTTGCCGCACGCGCCGCACCCGCTCACTCGCCCGGTGGAGCGCGCACCAGGGCCCGTCCGCGTTGTCGGCATCTCGACCACGAACATGGACCCGCTCAATCCGCGCTACTCCACCAGCGACGCCCTGCTCGATGTGGCGCTGGCCGAGGCCGTCGAACTGGGTGCAGAGACTCAGCTCATCCGCCTTGCCGAACTGCAGTTCAAGGCGTGCGAAGGGTACTACTCGAAGGCGGCACATGCCTGCACTTGGCCGTGCACCATCACCCAGCGCGAACCGGACGACCAGATGGACCGCGTGTACGAGGCGTTCGTCCACTGGGCCGATGTGGTGCTCGTCGCCACGCCCATCCGCTGGGGGAACGCCAGTTCACTCTACTATCGCATGGTCGAACGGCTGAATTGTGTACAGAACCAGGTGACGATTGCCGATCAGGTGCTGATCCGGAACAAGGTCGCGGCGTTCATCATTACCGGCGGTCAGGACAACGTGCAGGCAGTCGCCGGTCACATGCTGGGCTTCTTTGGTGAAATCGGGTGCGTGTTTCCGCAGTTTCCGTACATCGCGCACTCGCGCGGTTGGAGCGCGGAAGACATGGAGCGGAACATCGAAGTGGTGCAGCGCAGCGAAGACCTGCGTGCCGGGGCGCGGGCACTCGCGGCGCGGGCCGTAGATCAGGCGCATCTGTTGCTCGACCACGATGCGGCACCACACACCGTTTCCCGCGGCGGTCGCAAGGCGCACACGCTGGTGGTCGACGAACTGGCCGGCACTGACGTGGCGCCGGCCAGCCTCGACTGACTCACGCACCCAGCAGCTCGCGACACGCCGTCAGTGCCGACGCCAGAAACGCGTCGACCTGCGCGCGCTGTTTGACGGTATCACCCTGCAGGCGGGAGCCGGGGAGCACCGCGCCAGTCCACTCATGCGTGTGCCACAGCCCATCGCCGTCGAGCGCTGCCGAGTCGAGGGTCGGGTGAGGCGGCAATGGATACGCGTTCACGTAGAAGTACGGTTCGTCGTAGTACGCGTCACCCGGGACGAGGCCAGCCCCGTTCGAGCCGCCACTCGCGACGCGGAACAGCACCGCCAGATCGAAGTGGTGTGGCCAGAGGCGCAGCTCCGAGGGTGTTGCCTGGCCGGCGGCCAGATGCTGCAGCGCCCGCGCCCCGGTCTCGAACCAGTGGTGCAGCGCAATGAAGGAGGCGGTGTCTGATCCGTCGAACAGTGCACCGTCAGCCACCGCATGGGCGGGAATCGTGTAGTGCTTCTTGAGCGTCAGCCGTTCGCCATACAAGCGATTCGACGTCAGCGCCACCGCCAGCCGTTGGGCGGCACCGGTCAGCGACGTTCCATGCAGGCGGATGGTGTGTGTGAGTTCATGGTCGCGCGTCACGAAGAGCGTCAGGTCAGAGACTCGCAGACCAACCGCGATCATGCCGAGTGCGCTGACCACCTCGCCGCTCATCAATGCGCCGCGATGGGCGTCCCACCGCAGACTGGTGTGGCTGTCGTCAGCCTGCGGTGTAAGATACGAAATGCCGAATGCCGCGCAGAGCTGTGCGGCGTGATGTAGCTGCTGACGCGCGTCAGACGGTGAAGTCACCGCCATGTGCGCACGGGACTCCGACGAGACTGCGTGACCATCCAACATGGTGAGTTCCGGAAGAGAGAAGATGAGGCAGCGCCGAATCCGGCGCCGCGCACTGTGCCACGCAACAGGTACCCTGCGACGACCGCACCACGCAGGGCGCCGATCATGCGGGGCTCCGGCTCAATCGGAGCTCCGCTTCCCGATCCACATACCGCCATTCCTCCGTGCGATGCATCGCACGCAGCAGTGCGTCGAACGCATCGGTGTCAGCTGGCGCGAACTCGAACCAGGTGAGGAAATCAAACGGTTCGCCCAGATCGTGGCTCTGATACAGCAGTCGCGCGACCGCGGGCAGTACCGCCATTCCACTCTGGATATGCGCCGACTCCTCCTCGAGGATTGCGCGCCGCTCGTCCTGAGCCAACTGCCACCATTCGCGAGACTTCCGGATGGGACTCAGCACCGCGCAGGTCGCGGCCGGGCGGCCGAGGCCTTCCTGGACGGCTTGAAGGCCGTCGCGCTCCATGCGATGCGTGTATCGCGAGTAGCTGGCCACACCACGCCGTGCCCACTGCGCACCGAACGCCGGGATCGCTTGATTCGCATCACTGATCGAGAAACGCGACACCCGCGCCAGCGGCTCATCCACCAAAGTCTCGAGGCTGGTGACCACCCACGGTCCTGTCTCGCCGCCCTGAAAGCTCGTGGCAATCGTCGACATCGTGGCCGCGTGGTGGGGAACACTTCCTGTGGCGCGGTACGGCGCGCGCACTGACAATCCGCGCCGGTTCGCGCCGGTTCCCGATGGCTGCCGACGGCGACGCTAGTCCGTCCGGCATGCCCTGGCTTCCGGTACACCCGTACGTCTCCCGGCGCCTACGAGCACAGCCTTGCCGCCGAACCCGACCATGCGCCATCGTTGCGAGTCGTCGTGACTCCGCGCCATGGCGCAATGCGAAAGATCGCAGCGGCTTGAGAGGCGATTGGGCCCGAACCCGCGCATGACAACACGCCACCCTCGCCGTACACTCCTGCTGACAGGTGTTTGACCTCCCCCACCCGAGGAGTCGGCGTATGTCCGTAGACGATCTCATCTCCCGCCGCGCGTTCTCGAAGGCGGCTGCCGCCCTCGCGATCACGCCATCGCTGGCGACGCATCTCACTGCGGCACGATCACAGCGCGCTGACGCCACGGTCGCATGGCCAGGCTACAACCGATCGATGGTGATCGACTTCCTCGCCAGCCCCGGACCGTTCAACACCCCCGTGCAGGTCGACGCCCTCACACCGGAGATGATCCGCAATGTGCAGGCCTCTGGCATTACCGCCGTCAACCTGACCATCGGCGGTCGCAACCCACAAGGCGTGTTCAGCACGATGGCGAAGTGGGAGCGCGACCTGGATCGCCACCCTGACGTGCTGATGAAGATCAAGACCGTCGCCGACCTGACGACAGCGAAACGGCAGCAGAAGCTCGGCCTGATCTATGGCTTCCAGGATGGTGTGGCCATCGACTCCGATCTCTCGCGCGTCTCGATGTACCACGCCTATGGGTTGCGTATCGTGCAGCTCACCTATAACGGGCGCAACATGTTCGGCGACGGGTGCCTGCACCCCGAGAATGGCGGCCTCACGCCACTCGGCCGCAAGCTCGTGGAGACGCTGAATGCCGAGGGTGTGCTGGTGGACCTTGGGCATTGCGGGCAGCGTACGACTGCCGAGGCGATCGAACATTCGCGCAAGCCGGTGGCGATCAGTCATTCCGCCTGTCGCGCAGTGGCCGACCGTCCGCGCAGCAAGCTCGATGTCGACCTGAAGAAGATGTCGGACAAGGGTGGCGTGGTCGGGATCTACCTGATGCCCTTTCTCACGATGCAGGGGCAGCCGAACTCGGACGATGTGATCCGACACATCGAGCATGCGGTGAAGGTTTGCGGAGAAGACCACGTTGGCATCGGCAGTGACCTGTCGATCACCCCACACGTTGTCGATGCGAAATATCTCGAGATTCACCGCACCTTCGTCGAAGGGCGCCTGCGCGATGGCGTCGCTGCACCGGGCGAGGATCCGGCCGTACCGATGTTCGTCTCCGACCTCAACACACCGCGGCGACTGGAACGGATTGCCGAGAAGCTCGCGGCGCGTGGCCACGGCTCAGCGCGCATCGGCAAGATCATCGGCGGTAACTTCGTACGGCTGATGACGGAAACGTGGAAGTAGGACCACCCGCAGTGCGTACGCCTCTCTGAGCGCCCGGACCTGAAGACATGTCGAGACTGACCGTTGGATCGCTGGTGATGTGGACGCGTGTGTGGCGCCGTACGGTACACGCGGCGGCGACGTCACTGGCGCTGACCTTGAACGCGCTGCCCGCGATGGCGCAGCCGGTCGCCGACATCGATCTGCGCCTCTACGCTGGCCTCACATGGCGTAACCTCGGACCCTTCCGCGCCGGTCGCGTGGGTGCAGTGTCGGCCCCCATCGGGCAGGCGGGCGTGTACTACGCCGGCTTTCCCGGCGGCGGGTTGTGGAAGACGACCAGCGCCGGACAGGTCTGGTATCCGATCTTTGACGCCGTGCGCGCCACATCGTCGATCGGTGCGGTGGAAGTCGCGCCGTCTAATCCCGATGTCATCTACGTAGGCACCGGCGACATGATCACCGGCGGGACGCTCGATCGGGGCAACGGCGTCTACAAGTCCACCGACGCTGGACGCACCTGGGCTTCACTGGGACTGGAAGGCACGCGACACATCCAGACGATGCTGGTGGATCCCCGCAATCCGGATGTGGTGCTGGTCGGGGCACTCGGCAATCACATTCAGGCCAACGATCAACGCGGCGTGTATCGCAGTACGGATGGCGGTCGCACCTGGACGAAGACACTCTACGTCGATGATCAGACTGGTATCGCCAAGCTGGCG
>JANNVN010000342.1:0-1813 GCA_031414435.1 Gemmatimonadaceae bacterium | reverse complement strand
ACGCGCCGTGAAACCGTCTCCTCCTCGTCTCACCCCCGTGTCCCGACTTCGACTACTGCTGCTTGGCGCCAGTGCTGCGCCTGTTTTGCTCGGTGCGCAGATGGCGCAGCGCCCGACGACATCCACGACCGACCTGCCGCGGACGCACGCACCCAAGCCCACCTCGCCGGCGATCACCGCGGCGGACCTGATGACGCGGCTCTACATCTTCGCTGACGACTCTATGCAGGGTCGGGAGACCGGCACCGAGGGCAATCGTCGCGGGCTGCGCTACATCGAGGGAGAGCTGAAGCGCCTTGGCCTCACCCCGATGGGCGACAACGGTTCTTTTCTTCAGGAAGTCCCGCTCGTCAAGCGCGGCTGGAACAGCCAGTTCACTGCCAGTGTCGAGGGAACTCCGCTGGCAGCTTGGTCGGACGTCGTTCCGTTGCCGTTGCGCGGCGTGAAGCCGCGGAGCGTGTCGGGCGCAACGGTGATCTATGGTGGCACGATCGATGAGGCCACGAAGGCGATCACCGCCGAGTTGGCTGCGGGCAAGATCATCGTCCTGAAGTCGCCGGGGGGATTGCGTGTGCCGCGGCTTCCGGCCGGCAGTCCGTTGTCCGGCGCGGCAGGCCTGGCGCTATTCGTCGGTGCGCCGCTCCCCGAGCAGTTCGTGGGCTTTTTCCGGACGCCGGGAATGTCGCTGCCCGACGCCCAGCAGGGGCCGACGCCAATGGGGCCGAGCACTCTGGTGCTTTCGCCAACCGCCCTCAAGGCACTCTTCGGGGTCGAGGCGACGGCACTGACACCGGGACAGACAGGCAAGGCACTGACCACGGACCTGGCCTACACCGAGACCCCAGCGCCCGCGTACAACGTCGTGGCGATGCTCGCCGGCGCTGATCCGGTGCTCAAGGGGCAATTCGTAGCACTTGGCGCTCATAATGACCACGTCGGCTTCAACGGTACGCCGTTGGATCACGATTCGCTGCGGGCCTTCAATCGGGTCGCGTGGACGATGGCTGGCGCCTACGCGGGCCTGCCGCCGCTGAATGCGACGCAGCGGGCGACCATCCGCGTCAACGTCGACAGCCTGCGTGCCGCGCGACCGGCGCGGATGGACAGCATCAGCAACGGGGCTGACGACGATGGATCCGGCTCGATGGCGGTGCTCGAGATTGCCGAGAACATGGCCCGATCCCGTGTCAAGCCGAAGCGTTCGGTGCTGTTCGTCTGGCACACCGGCGAGGAGAAGGGATTGCTCGGTGCTCAGTGGGTCAGTGAGCATCTGCCGATCCCACGCGACTCGATCGTGGCGCAGCTCAACATCGACATGATCGGGCGCGGCGATGCGGTGGACGTGAAGGGCGGCGGTCCGGCGTACGTCGGCGTGGTGGGGGCCCGACGTCTGTCGAGCATGCTCGGCACAACCGTTGACTCGCTCGCCAAGGCGTATCGCACGCCGATCGCGCTGGACTATGCGATGGATACGGACGGGCATCCGGAAAACATCTACTGCCGCAGCGATCACTATCACTACGCGCGCTTCGGCATTCCGGTTGCGTTCTTCTTTACCGGCCTGCACGGCGACTACCATCAGGTCACGGATGAGCCGCAGTACATCGACTATCCGCACTACAACTTGCTGACCAACTACATCAGGGACCTGCTGCTGACGGTCAGCAATGGAGCCAAGCCGATCGTGGACAAGCCGAAGCCGGATCCGAACGGGCAGTGCCGACAGTAGCGCCCGGCGTGTTGCCCTGACGGTCCCGGTGCGATCCGACCGGGGAGTGCCGGCCGTACCACCCGGTGCACGGCCGTGACCGTC
>JANNVN010000341.1:0-1504 GCA_031414435.1 Gemmatimonadaceae bacterium | reverse complement strand
CAATGCTGTTCACTTAGCTTGCTTTGTGCTAGGTTGACGTCCGACACCACCGAGGAGTCGGGCATGGCAGGCACCGAGGCGACGTTGCCCGGCGGGATTCGGGTCACGGATCATATCAGTCTGGGCGTGCTGACGGCGAGCGTGCCGCTCGATGTGGTGCACGCCGTGCTCCAGGCGACCGACCGCGCCAGCGAGCGCGAACGGGCGTTACCCGCGCACGTCATGATGTACTACTGCGTCGCGATGGCGCTGTACGCCGACGTCTCGACGCGCGAAGTGTTGCGCTGTTTGCTGGAAGGCGTGCGCTGGCTCGGCGGCGACACGAGCACGGTCGTCCCCGCGAGCAAAGCCGGCATCTCGCAGGCGCGCACGCGGCTCGGCGCGGCCCCGGTCGAGGCACTGTATCGCCGCGTCGTGGCACCCATCGCGGTGGCCGGGACGCCGGGCGCATGGTATCGCGGCTGGCGCGTGATGAGCCTCGACGGCACGACGCTCGATGTCGCGGACACGGCCGAGAATGCGCGCGCGTTCGGCCGCCCCGCGAGCAGCCGTGGGGCGAATGCGACCGGTGCGTTTCCGCAGCTGCGGCTCGTCGGCCTCTTGGAGAACGGGACGCACGTCCTCAGTGCCGCCGCGCTCGGGACGTATGGGACGCACGAACGCGCGCTGGCGACCGCGGTGCTGCCGTCGATCACGGGCGAGATGCTTGTGCTCGCGGATCGCGGGTTCCTGAGTTTCGATTTGTGGCGCGCCGCCGCGGCGACGCGCGCCGCCCTGGTGTGGCGGGCGAGTGCGCACGTTGGCCTGCCGGTGCTGGAACGCTACAGCGACGGCTCCTATCGCAGCGAGTTACGCTGGAATCAGCGGTGTCAGAGCGCGGATCGGACGGCCATCGCGGTGCGCGTCGTCGACTACACCGTCACGGGTGGGCCGCAGGGGGCGCAGCCGTATCGCCTGGTGACCTCGATCCTCGACGCCGCGCGTGCGCCGGCCGCCGAACTCGCGGCGCTGTATCAGGAGCGCTGGGAGATGGAGACGGCGTTCGACGAACTGAAGACGCATCTGCGCGGCGCACGGCGCGTGCTGCGCAGCAAGACGCCGGAGCTGGTGCGGCAAGAAGTGTGGGGCCTGCTGCTCGCGCACTATGCCATTCGCGCGTTGATGCATGAGGCCGCACTCGGCGCGCTGCCGCGCGCGCGCGATCCCGATACGCTGTCGTTCACACATGCCGTTCACGTCACGCGCCGCACGTTGTCGCACGTGACGGCCATTCCCCCCTCAGGACCTGACGCGACATCGCCACGCGCGACAGCAGATCCTCGTCGAACTCCGCGCGGAAGTCGTGCACCGACAGCGCGGGCGCGTCGTGCCGCGCGGCCTCAAGCGGAAGATGAGTAATTATCCGCTGCGTGCCCGAACCCGAGGCCGGACGCGACGCGTGCGGTACGACGTCCGGGTGTTGACCCGACAACGACGGAAGAAGCGTTAAGTGAACAGCATTGGG
>JANNVN010000340.1:0-16705 GCA_031414435.1 Gemmatimonadaceae bacterium | reverse complement strand
CCCGACACGTCGCTCGTGCTGCTCCCTGACCTGCGCGGCGAGACACTGCGATTCATCGATCGCGGATCGCACAGGGAGCTTGCGCGTCTCGCGCTTGCCGGAAAGGCACCGCAAGGGATCACGTTCGCGCCGGATGGGCGGACCGCGTTCCTCTCCTTGAGCGCGACGGGCAAGGTCGCAGTGATCGACATCGCCACCCGTGCGGTGGTGCGGGAGCTCGACGCGGGGCCGACGCCGGACGGCGTGGCGTACACCCCGCGACGCGTCGCGCCGTAGGTCACGGACGCCGTCTCTCAGGCACGGTCGCGCAGACACCGACGTGCACACCGAGGAGGGCACTCGGCTCTGCGGCCGGCGCAGCGAGTGCCTCCGCGCCGGTTGCGTGTTCCTCAGTGCGCCGCAGCTGATATCTGTGCCCGCGCCGCGTCGAGCATTGCGGCAACATCCAGCGACTCGTGCTCAGGAATACCGTTCCACACGCCGCCGGCGATAAGGTCGGCAAACGACTCCGCTTCTGCCCGAAAACCGTTCACTCCCGGCACCTCGATGCTCTCCGTCGGTGCCAGACGGTCCGACCCCCGCCTGATTCGGATCACCGGGGGAATCTCCGTCGTGTGATTTGCGTACGAGGTTTCGATCACACCCTCGTCACCAGCAATCACAGCCTGCCGGTGAATCACGGTGTCGAAGCTGCACGCCGCGGTCGCGAGCAGTCCATCGGCAAACGACATCGACACAATACCCGCCCGATCCACACCGAGCGGATCCCAGATCCCCTGGGCGTGCAGTGTGACAGGCGCACCGCTGGACAACATCCGAATCAGGCTCAGTGGATAGCTGCCAAGATCCATCAGGGCACCGCCAGCCAGCGCGGGATCGAATCGGATGTTGCTGCGATCGGTCAAGGGAAAGCCAAACGCGGCGTGGACGGTTCTCACCTGGCCGATCGCCCCTTCGCGGATCAGCCGTTGCATCGTCAGCGTCTGGGGCTGCGACCGGTATGGATAGGCCTCGACGAGATGGACCCCGCAGCTTCGCGCGGCCGCAAACATGCTGACCGCTTCGGCGTGTGATGCAGCCAGAGGCTTCTCACACAACACGTGCTTCCCACGTTGCATCGCGCGTAGCGACCATTCGGCATGCAGACCGTTCGGCAGCGGATTGTACACCGCGTCGATCGCTGACGACTCCAGCATCGCATCGTAGCTCTCGAACGCGATCGGGACACCACAGTCACGCGCAAATTGACCGGCCCGATCGCTGTCCCGGCTGCCGATCGCCACAGCAGTGACGCGCGTCGATCCGGTGAGCCCTGCCACGAAGTTCCGCGCGATCCGTGCGGTACCGAGGATGCCGAGTCGGAGCACGCTTGTCATGGGGCAATCATCGGATTGTGTGCGGCGCGGAACCGATCAACCGCCGTCACCGCAGTCGTCCGAGCAGGTCCGCCACGGCCGCATCGAGCTGCGAATCCCGGCCACTGTACGCCTCACCCACCGGGCGTACGACGAGCCTGTCCACCGGTCGCGGCACGAGTTCCATGTTCTTGCCGTCAGCCCCCTGCACACGGATGAATGGCATGCGCAGCGCCGTACCATCCACCAGCTGGGCCCCTGAGGTGTAGATGATCCACCCAGCCGTCGGCTCGCCAATCACTGTCCCAAGCTTGAGCGTTCGCCATCCTTCCGTGAAGTCTTCGGCGTCGGACAACGAGTGCTGATTGGTGACCAGCACGGCAGGGCGATCGAAGGAGCGCTGACCGAGCTGCAAGCGTGCCGGGGCGCTGGGCTGGTCACGCACCGTCATCGTCATGTAGGGGCGCCGCGCAAACACATCGAGCGCGTACGCGTTGACGAAGCCGCCGTTGTTGTTGCGAACATCGACCACGATACCGTCTTTGCCCTGATTCTCCGTGTCCAGATCGAGGAACAGCTGGTCAAGTGAGCCTTGTCCCATGTCGAACAGATGGACATAGCCAAGGCGGCCGTTGCTCACTCTGGCAACGTAGGCGCGGCGCTCTTCCACCCACTGTCGGTACAGCAGTCCCTTCTCCGTAGCGGCACTGACCGGTCGCAGTGCCACATCACGCTCGGTACCAGCGCTGTTTGCAAGCCGCAGCGTCACACGCTTGTCGGTGCTGTAGGCGAGAAGCGAATCGAAATTGGTGGCGCGAGTGAGTCGAATGCCGTTGACCGCCACGATCACATCGCCGATCCGGGCATCGGTGGCAGTCGCCAGCGGCGACAGCGCAATGATCTCGCTCAGCACCAGACGCCCGGCTGCCTCGTAGTCACGCCGGTTGAACCTGGCACCGATGCGGCCGGTAAAGGGTGGCTGTGCCGGTGCGCCGCTCGCGCCGGAGTGCGAGGCATTCAATTCGCCGACCATCAGATTCATGAGTCGCCGGAACTCATCGCCGGTACGCGCACCGGCGATCTGCGGCGCCAGCTGCGCCCGGACAGCAGTCCAGTCCGCGCCGTGCATTTGAGGATCATAGAAGCCATCGCGCTGATACGACCACCCTTCCTCGAAGGCAGCGAGTCGCTCGACGGATGGATTGATTTCAAGTTCGGCACGGAAGGCCACCGTCCGCGCCGTGCGCGACTCCACCGTCACCGCGGCAATGCGCCCCGCCTCCACGAACCAGACCTCCTTGCCGTCCGCCGCATACTGAACGCTCCCCTTCCCACCCGGGCCGGTTGTGAGCTGACGCGGAACAGGCGCCTCGGCGACGAGTGGATCGATCGAGTAAGTGTACAGACTGGCGGGGCCAGCAAACTGCCCGACCAGCATGACCGTCTTGCCATCAGGCGCGAGATCGCCGAGCGAGAAGCCGGTGATGACAACGCTGGCGCGCTGTCGCAGACCGTCCCAGACGATGTCGGTCGTGCGCACTGCGACGGGGCGATTGCGCGTCGTATCGCGCGCGGCAGTGTCACGTGATGCTGGCACGCGGGCGGCGGTGTCGCGGGCGGGCGGCGATTGGAACAGATCACGGAACTGATCTTCCCGGAACCGTGGGGTCCGCGGCACCAGGTCGATTCGGACCAGTGACGACTGCTCGGTACGCTGATTGGTGTCGTAGAGGAGAAACTGCCCGTCACCACTCCAGATCACCGATCCGGCGAATGAATTCGCGAGAAAGCTCACTGCACGGCGTGCGCCGCCCGTGCTCGGTACCACATACACGTTCGTGAATCCCTTCTCTTCAGTGCTGAGATACGCTAGCCAGGCATTATCGGGCGACCAGGCGATTTCGCGACCACCGGCGAATGGTGGCCGGCCGAAGTGGCCACCGGCGACCAGGCGGTCGTTCGTGCCCTCGATATCAACGACGTGAATGCTGGTGCCATCGTGGTGGTACGCAATCCGACGTCCATCACGCGACAGCACTGGCGAGACATCCACACCACCCCGCGTGAGCGCCACCTCCTCGCGCGAGATCACGTCAGTGCGAATCAACTGCCAAGCGTCGCCACGCTTGCTGCTGTAGACGATGCGGCGGCTGTCAGCGAGCCATAGCGGCTGCGCATCCGGGCCAGGGTTCGTCGAGAGCCGGATCGCTTCACCGCCATCCTTCGCGCCCGTGACCCAGATATCGCCGCGCGCCGAAAATACGACTTTCCTGCCGTCGGGAGAGAGCGCCAACTGACCAGCACCCGCCGTGACACTGATGCGGTCCATGTCGGACACCGCCGGGGCACCGCGCAATGCGATCGGCACGGGGCGCGATTGACCCGTGGCGATCTCGTAGCGCCAGATGCCAAAGTCGCGTTCGAAGACAATCGCGCCGGCGTCAGCAGCGATGCTCGGCCAGAGGACGCGGCCATCGCGAAAATCCGTCATGCGCCGCGGCGTGCCACCAGCGATCGGTCGACTCCAGAGGTTCTCGACGCCTGCGGTATCGCGCACGTAGTACAGTGACTTCTCATCGGCACTCCACATCGGCCACTGGTCCTTGCCGTCGCCACCGCGACTGACCGCGGTGTACACCGGTGAGTCGCCAGCAAGCGAGACGAGCCAGAGTTCACTCTCGTCGAGATGCGAGTGGCCGCGACGCCACCACTGCGCCGCGGTGGTGCCGCGCGCCGTGATTGCGATCGTGCGTCCATCACGCGTCGGCGCCGGCCAGTACTCGCTGGCATAGCGATCACCGGCCGCGATCATGGGCGTGCCACCGTTGCTGGCCACGCGATAGACGTCGTTCATCCCGGCGATGTCGCGGCTGCTGGAGTGGAACCAGAGAAACTGGCCATCGCTCGACCAGGCGTTCAATTGATCTGGCGCATCATCGAACGTGATGCGCTGCAGCGCGCCGGACGCCAGCGTCAGCACATAGATGTCCCCATTGCCGGTACGTGTGCTGATGAAGGCGACACGCGCGCCGTCAGGCGACCAGAGTGGCCGCGACTCGGTCGCCGGGTGGGAGACGAGTAACCGGGCATCGCCGCCAGTGGCCGGCACGGTCCAGAGATCGCCGCCAGACGAGAAGGCGATTTCGCGGCCGTCCGGTGAGAGTGCCGGCTCGATGAAGGTGGGGCGTGACGTCTGCCCGATCAGCGGTGCACTGAGAGCAAGGAGAAGCAACGTTGCGCGCATGTCGGGTACTCGGCGTGAGGTCTGGGGCGGGCGTCGGACGAACAACGCCTCAGGCCACGATGATACACGAGCGCACCGGCGATCAGAAGTTGCTGGCGGCTCCCGCCGCGATGACACTGAGTGTGCCTTGCCGTCGACTTGCCGGCACGATCGCGGCGACGGTGGCGATGGCGGTCCCGTCCTCGAGTGCGTGCGAGCCACGGCGTGAGCAGGCCTGGCGATCAGTTGCGAGCAATTCGGGATGCGCAGCCGTTAACTTGCCTCGCAGTTGCGCCACGCGAAATCGTGAGGGCTGCGACGCACCGACCACATACGCAGCGGGAACACGGATGGCCGTTGATCGCACGGGATACACCAGACTCGAGCAACTACCCAACGTCGGCAAAGCCACCGCCGGCGACCTGCGGCTGCTCGGCATCACGACTCCGGCCGCACTCGTCGGGCGCGATCCGTACGAACTCCACCGTCGCCTCTGCGAGGTAACCGGCCAGCGCCATGATCCCTGCATGATCGACGTGTTCATCGCCGTCGTGCGCTTCATGGAGGGCGCGGAGTCGACGCCCTGGTGGCACTACACCGCAGAACGCAAGGCGACGCTCGCTGCCAAGCCAACGTCTACGATGGAGCAGTGACATGGACTACGCCGAGGACCTGTTGCGCACCGTCACTGAGCGCAACGCCCAACTCCGGTTGATCTCAGACTCCGTCGCCGGAACGCGTCCTGCACCAGACGCCTGGTCGGCGAAGGAAATCATCGGCCACCTCATCGACTCGGCTTCCAACAATCATCAGCGGTTCGTCCGCGCCATCTGGCAGGATGACCTGATCTTTCCCGGTTACGAGCAGGAAGGTTGGGTGGCGAGTCAGGGCTACCAGTCCACCGACTGGCACGAACTCCTCGACCTCTGGATGCTCTACAATCGCCACATCGCACGTGTGATGCACAGGATTCCTGAGTCGGTGCGGCTGCGGGTGCACACGCGCCATAACCTGCATGTCCGTGCGTGGACCGTTGTGCCAGAGGATCAGCCGACCACGCTGGATTACTTCATGCGTGACTACGTAAGCCACCTGCATCATCATCTGCGACAGCTCGATGCGCACCTGCCCAAGGTACGGTAGCGCTATCGCGCCCGAGTCGCCGGAATAGCCAATACCGCTCCGAGCATCACGAACAGGGCGATCGCGTAGAGCCCGACCGTTGCCTGTCCGGTCACGTCGCGCGCCAGGCCGATCAGATACGGACTGAGAAAGCCCGCCAGATTCCCGACCGAGTTGATCGCCGCAATCCCTGCCGCGGCTGAGGCGCCACGCAGGAACGCCGTTGGCAGCGTCCAGAAGAGCGGCGCGGCAGACAGGACACCGACCGTCGCGAGTGTCAGCGCCGGCAGTCCGACCGAGAGTGTCGTGCTGAACACTCCCGCGATCACCAGTCCTGCCACACCAGCGAGCGCCCCGCCGACCAGATGCCATCTGCGCTCGCCGGCCGCGTCGGAACTCTTCCCGACCAGGACCATCGCGACCGCGGCGACACCATACGGCACGGCGCTCAGGAGACCGACTCGTCCCGCGTCCTCCACGCCCATCGTGCGAATCAACTGCGGCAGCCAGAACGAAATTCCGTAGAGACCCATCACGAGGCAGAAGTACAACGCGGCCAACAGCACAACTGTCGGATTGCGCAGCGTGGCAAACACACTGGCGTGCTCCTCACCGCCCGCCTCGCCTCGGAGATTCGCCAGCAGGACCGTCCGTTCGTCGACGGGAAGCCAGCGTGCATCCGCGATGGAATCATCGAGGTAGAAGTAGACCACAATGCCCACCAGCACCGACGGCAGCCCCTCCAGCAGGAACAGCCACTGCCATCCGGCCCATCCATTGACGCCGGCCATCGAGGTGAGAATCCAGCCGGACACCGGTCCGCCAATCACTCCCGAGATCGCCACCGCCGTCATGAACAGCGCCAGGATTCGCGCCCGTCGCGACGCGGGATACCATTGCGTCAGGTACAGGATGATGCCCGGGAAGAAGCCCGCCTCAGCAACGCCGAGGAGAAAACGAAGGCCGTAGAACGCGTTGACGCTGGTGACGAACATCGTCGCCGCCGACAGCAAACCCCAGGTGATCATGATGCGCGAGATCCAGACGCGGGCGCCGGTGCGATGCAGGATCAGATTGCTCGGCACCTCGAACAGGAAGTAGCCGACGAAAAAGATGCCAGCGCCGAATCCGTATGCGGCCTCGCTCATGCGCAGATCCTGCAACATCTGCAATTTCGCGAATCCGACGTTCACGCGGTCGAGGTAGGCGACGACATAGCAGAGGAACAGGAACGGAATCAGCCGGAGCGTGACCCGTCGATATGCGCGCTCCTCGACCTCCGCACCGGATACGCCGGCTTCCGCAGCCGGCATCACCCTTTCCAGATGGTCGACATCACGCGGGCCGCGTTGCCGCCGAGGATGGCAAGAATGTTGGCGTCACTGTACTTACGGCGGATCAAGCCTTCGGCCACATCGAACATGCGCTTCGGATGGTCTAGCCCGGCCACCGTCAACAGGCGCTCGCCCTTGGCGTCAAAGTGCATTTGATAGCGATCAAAATTCGGCGTCGGCGGCACACTCAGTGTGGCACCGTTGACGGGATTCGGGTTCCCGATCACGTCCATGTCACTCCCGACCGCCACGTGGTCGATGCCCACCAGCTTTGTGACATGGTCGAAATGATCGAGGATGTGCTCTACCGTCACCGGCTCGACGGGACGCACCATCATCCGAAGAAACGGGATCCCCATCACGCCCCCGCTCCTGGCCATCTTCTGGATCATCTCGTCAGTCTTGCATCGCAACCCACCGGGGACGAGGGCGCGGCAGCTGGCGTGTGAAAACACCACCGGGCGGATTGCGACATCGAGTGCGTCGAGTGTCGTGCGATCGCCGCAGTGCGATACATCCACCGCCATCCCGACGCGGTTCATCCGCGCCACAATCTCGCCGCCGAAGACGGTCAACCCTCCGTCTTTCGTCTCGAGGAAGCCGGAGCCGATGCGGTTCTGATAGTTGTACGTCAGCTGCGACAGCCGCTGTCCCAGCGCGAAGAAGGTGTCAACGTCATCAACCGTGCGAAAATGATCGGAGTTCTGGAACGTGATCATGATCCCGATCTTGCGCGCCTGCTTCACCGCAGCGAAATCGGTCGCGTCGTCGACGCGCAGGAACCACTCCGGATACTCGGCAATGAACCCGTTCCAGTCGGCAAAGAACCGGATGCCTGAGGCGTAGTCCGAGGGGCTGTGCCCCAGCGCGATCACGCTGTATCCCGAGGTACGGTAGACCTCGAAATCCGCACCCGTCATCGAGCGCGATTTCGTGAGCCAGAGCGTGCTCTTTGGCGGTGAGTCCGAGAAGTCGGCAAAACGGAACTGGTTCAGCAGATCGACGACAACCGCCTCCTGCACCAGCCGAATGGCGCGGGCCGAGTACTCCGTGCTGTCGAGGGGCGACAGCTGGTAGCGTCCGCGGAGCAAAGCAGGCATTGCCAGCACCCCAGCCGTCAGTCGCTGCACGGCGTCGCGTCGGGAAACAGTGTCGTGACCGGGGTGGAGGGAGTCGGCCATGTGTGGAGCCAGTGTCGGGAGGCGGGCAGGGCATCGGATCCCGGATCGTATCACGCGCACGGCGCGCCGCAAGGTGGCGAGGCTGGCGGCTGCGTCGACGTGCACCGTAGTATTCCGGCATGCCTGCCGCGGCGCGGATCACCATCGTCAATGTCGGCTATCGCTCGACCAACTTCTGGGTCGTGAGCGCGGGGCGGTCACGACTCTTGGTGGATCTCGGCTGGCCTGGGACCATGAGCGCGATGCGGGCGCAACTTGATCGGGCTGGCGTCCCGCTGCGCGAGATTCGCTACGGATTCGCCACGCACTATCACATCGATCACGCCGGGCTGGCCCAGGACCTCAAGCACGCGGGCGTACCGCTGCTGGTGGTCGACCTGCAGCAGGAGTGGATTCCGCGCATGAAGGATCACATCAAGGCGGATGATCACTTCACGGAAATCGCGCTGCATGACAACGTCGTGATTTCGCTGGCCGCGAGCCGTGACGTGCTGGGTGGCATCGGGATCGCCGGAGAACTGCTCCATACACCTGGGCACTCACCCGACAGCGTGTCACTGCTGCTCGACGATGGCGCGGTGTTCACCGGTGACCTGACGCACCCGACGTTTGCGGCGGAGGAGGACGCGGACGTCATCAGCGCGAGCTGGGACCTGCTGCGGGCGCACGGTGCCAGAACCGTCTACGCGGGCCATGGCCCGATCCGACCGATCTGAGACTCGAAGGCCTCGCAGACCGCGCTGATCAGCTGCGGATCGAGAGCATCGTATCCGAGGCGAACATTCGCGGCTCCCAGATGCTGAGCAGCTCCACGAACGCTTCGGCGGTCAGCGGCTTCGAGAACAGATACCCCTGCCCGTACGAGCAGCCGAGCGCGCGCAACTGCTCCAGTTGTGCGGGCGTCTCGACGCCCTCCGCCACGGTCGGCATGGACAGGCTCTGCCCGATCGAGACGATCGCCTTCGCCACGCCGTCAGCCGACCCGTCTTCATTCACCCACGACACGAAGCTCTGGTCGACCTTGAGGACGTCGATCGGATAGCGGCGCAGGTATGCCAGCGATGAGTGACCGGTCCCAAAGTCGTCGAGCGCGATCTGCATGCCCAGCGCACGCAACGCTTGCAGACGGGCGACGATGACACGCTCGTGCGTGGCGAAGACCGACTCCGTCAGTTCGACCGTCAGCGCGTGCCCGCTGACGCCGGCGCGCGCCAACGCCGACTCGACGTCGGGAATCAGATCTCCGGAGAGCAGGTGCCTTGCGGAGAGATTCACCGCCACGCGCAGCCCCGGGATGCACCCCGACGACTCGCGGAATCGCGCGGCGTCGATGGCTGCCCGGCCCAATACCATCCGGCCGATCAGGACGATGAGTTCGGATTCCTCCGCGATCGGAATGAAGCGCGACGGAAGCAGCAGTCCCTTCTCGCGATGGCTCCATCGGATCAGGGCCTCGGCGCCAGCGATTTCACCAGTCTCGAGATCGACAAGCGGCTGATAGACGAGTTCAAGCTCATCGCGCTCGAGCGCACCGCGCAACGCGACCTCGACGTCATGACGCTCGGCCACACTGTCACGCATGGCGCTCGAGAAACGCTCGATCCGACTGCGACCCGCGCTCTTGGCGGCGTACATCGCCACGTCGGCGTCGGTCACCAGATCATCAACGCTTTGGCCCTCTGCCGCCCAGGCGATGCCGATGCTGGCGCGCACGAAGACTTCGCGGTCATCGAGCATGAACGGGCGATCCAGTGCCTGCAGAATGCGCACGGCAGTGGCATCCGCCTCATCGGCCGCCGTCATCGCCTCCAGCAGCACGGCAAACTCATCGCCACCCAGCCGGGCGACCGTATCGCCGGTTCGCACGACGATCTGGAGTCGGTCGGAGACAGCCATCAGCAACGCATCACCCTTGGCGTGTCCTAGCGTGTCATTCACGAACTTGAAATGATCGAGGTCGAGCAGCAAGACGGCGACGCTCTCCGGAACGCGACGCTGACGCTCGAGGGCATGGGCCACGCGATCGACGAAGAGGCGGCGATTACCGAGTCCCGTGAGCGGATCGCGCAGCGCCAGCGCCACCAGCTGATCTTCAAGCTCCTTACGATCCGAGATATCGCGACTGTTGATCACCAGCCCACCGATCTCCGGTTCCGCCAGCAGGTTGGTGACGACCGTCTCCACCCAACGCCAGCGTCCCTCAAAATCGCGCAGCCGGATCACAAGCGACTCGCGCGACGAGGTCGATTCGATCAACCGCCCGAGGCTGGCCTCGGCGCGTGACCGGTCATCCCGATGAATGTCACGGAGGATGTTCCGCCCGACGAGTGCGTGTGGCTCAACCCCGAAAATCTGACGGTGTGACGGGCTGGCATACTGCACGGTCAGCTCGGCACTCACGATGGTCAGCATGTCGCTGCCATGACGGACGAGCGCTGCCAGCCGCTCGTCGGCCTTCGACCGTGCCCGTTCAGCTTCCATCGCTGTCACATCACGGACGGCGGCGAGCTGTCGCAGCAGGACCAGCAGTGTCACGAGGCCAGCGCCTGTCGTGGTCGAGACGATCGCGTCGCGGTCATCTATGGCCACCGCGATGGCCAGCGCTGCGTAGCAGACGACCGCTACGATGTACGGCAACCGAGAAATCCGCCCGACGTGGTGCGTGCGCGGATGCGTGTGCACCGCGCGCGTCGCAGCGACGCCGAGTGCGGACCAGGAGCCGTACCACGCCACCTCAACGAACCAGGGGGTGGGATAACCAACGCTCGCCGGAACCGCATCCCAGACGTCGGCGACGAGCGTGAACAGCAGCGCGACGCCTATGGCGCCCGTCCACATCGGCACACCGCCAGAGCCGCGTCGGACCCACAGCAGCCCGATGCCCGCCAGCGCCAGCAGGTCGAGCAGTGGCGCCACGACGAACATCCCATCGCGCACCGTGCGCACGTCACGCACGCCGCCGCCAAAGATGATCATCGTGGCATGAACGAGCGCCGCTGCGCCAAGCGCGACGATCGCGGCGTCGAGGTACTGCCGCTGACGCTCCACGCGGCTGGCAACGAAACCTGTCTCGCGCGACAGTCCAACGAGCACCAATGGCGCAAACAGCAGATTCACCAGGTCACCCGGCAGGAACTCCGCCGGACCGCCTTGCACCCATCCTGCGTACCAGATGACTTCATTGAGGAAATAGCCCGTGATGCCCACTGCAACCCACGGCCAGCCGGAGCGCGAGCCTTCAACGCCCCTGCCGAACATCGCGCGCAACGCGGCAACGAATGGGAGCGCCGCGAAGGGAACGGACGAATGCCCGAAAAGCTGCTGAGACTGGTCGCCCGGGATCACCAACACACCAATCGCCGCCGCAACAGCAGTGACGACGAGGAGATTCGCGGCCATGCACCACCGGTCGTCCGAAACTCGCGGGTGTGAAATCGAGCGGTCCATGTTTGGGGAAATGGCGACGACCCACGGAGCACGCGCGTCCTGACGCGCGCACGAAATGACCTGCACGATGCACCGATACGGCTGACGCCTCACGATGGAACGCGCCGATTTCACGACGCTTCCCCGGCGTGTCAACTACCTCGGCCTCGTCGGCTGAACGGCAGCAGGTCTCTCCGAGCTCAGGACGGTTCACATCGGCCGGAGTAACGTTCTCAACCATACCGAGTATTTCGCGGCTCGCGTACCTACCGCTCGAGGCGGTCGGCGCGCCGTCTGTTCCCACGCCCCGCGTCGAGAACCCCTGAGTCTCAGGACCGTCGCAGAGCACTCCTGCGTGTAGTTTTCGCGTCCGCGCACCGAAGGGAACGGCCGGTCAACCATCCGCGCGTTCGTGACGGGCCTTGCACGTGCTGACGGCGCACCGTTGACCCGCTTCTCCCGAGGACCGAGATGGACCCGGAAGTCCAGGCGTTGATCCAGCACTTCGGCCTTACCCCTCTGCCGAGTGAGGGGACGCTGTTCACCAGCACGTACCGGTCGACCGGTAACGCCCTCGGGGGTGGGCCCGCGGGCACCGCGATCATCGCTCTCTACGCGGAGGATCCCGTCAGTCACTCGCTCTTCCACCGACTCCCGGTGGACGAGGTGTGGCACTTCTATGCGGGCGACCCGTTGCGGCTGGTGCTGCTCTTTCCCGACGGCACGTCGGTCGACGTTCGCATGGGCGGCGATCCGCTGCATGGAGAACGGGTGCAGTTCGTCGTTCCCGCGGGCGTCTGGCAGGCGGGGCACTTGATCAGCGGCGGGCGGTACGCCCTTTTCGGGTGCACCATGGCTCCAGGATTCACCGATCGCATGTACGAGGGAGGGGTGCGCGAGGCGTTGCTGCTCACGCATCCCGATCGCGCCGAAGACATTGCCCGCCTCGGATGCGAGTCGGACGAGGCACGCATGCCAGAGGGGTTTGCGACTTAACGAGGGACCGGATCGCCACGTTCACCGCTCGGCCACGCAGCCCGGACTCGGCGCAGGATTTCCGCCGCAGCCCGACTCTCACATCAGCTACGACGCTTCATGACCGACACGACCTTCGCGCCGCCGACGCTCGATGCCATCCGGGCCAACCGTCTTCGACTCGGCGATCGCGTCGTAACGACCTCCGTTCGCCGCGTGGACGACGATGCACTCATGCTGGCGGTCGGCGCCTCCACGCAGGTGTGGCTGAAGGAGGAACTCTTTCAGCGCACCGGCAGCTTCAAGCCTCGCGGGGCGCTCACCGTCATGCTTGATCTCGATGCCACGCAGCTCGCACGCGGCGTTGCGGGAGTCTCGGCCGGGAATCACGCGATTTCGCTCGGTTATTGTGCACGCCAGCTCGGCACGACAGCCAAGGTCGTGATGCCGAAAACGGCGAATCCGTACCGGGTCCGAGTCTGTCGCGAACTGGGCGCCGAGGTCGAACTGGTCGAGAATGTGCACGTCGCGTTTGCGCGAGTCCGAGAAATCGAAGCGGCCGAGGGTCGGGTGTTTGTGCACCCCTTCGAAGGGCCGAAAACGGCGCTCGGGACGGCAACGGTCGGGATGGAGTTCATCGATCAGGTGCGCGCCGCGGGTGCGGAGCTCGACGCCGTGCTGGTGGCGGCGGGCGGGGGTGGGCTTACCGGAGGGGTGGCCTGCGCGGTGAAGCTGATGAGCCCCGCGACGAAGGTGTTCGTCGTTGAACCAGAGGGCGCCGACACCATGGCGCGCAGCTTCGCGGCCGGTGCACCACAGGCTATTGAATCGGTGCGCACGATTGCCGACTCCCTCGGCTCACCGCGATGCGAGCCCTACTCCTATGCGCTAAATCGCCTGTATGCAGACGAGGTGGTGCTCGTGACGGACGAGCAGATCCGCGACGGTATGCGGCTGCTGTTCCGATCGGCGAAGCTGGTCACCGAGCCGGCCGGCGCCGCCTCACTGGCCGCCCTGATGTATCCGTTGCGGGAGCGGCTCGCCGGGCAGCGGGTCGGCATCGTCGTGTGTGGCGGCAATACCGACAGCGAGACCTTCGCCCGACACATCCTCCCCTAGCGACCACGACCGTTACGTGACGGAAGGTTCCGCGTCAAGGGGCGAATGCCCTTGGCGGCGCGGCCAGAGCGGGCGGCGGTGCGACGGGCCGGACGGAGACACGGTCATGGGTCAGATCAGGCTTGGGCGAATCAGCGCAGTTGTGGCCGCCGTCTGTCTGGCGGGTGGGGCGGCAAACGGCGACGCGGTGGCACTGATGGTGGCCAGCGCCATGGAGCCGGATATGTCGGTCGATGTGACCAAAGGCCAACTCCGCGTTGACCTCGAGGACAACGGGCTCTTGACGGTCCTCGCGCTGGAAGATCGGCTCCGCCTGCCACGACTCAAGGGCGCACAGTACCAGCCGCTCGCCTGCACGTACGATGCACGACTCGCCAGGCGCGCCTGCCGCTCCTCGGACGGCGGAGACAGCGTCAGCAGCGCGGTGAGTTTCGCACTGCGCGATACTGCCGGCCGGGTGCAAGACGACTTCTACGCTGCTGTGACGGACTCGGTCTTGATCCAGGAAGCCTACACGTCGCGTGGTACCGATAAGGCCGGCCACCCGGTCAGTGCCACGGGGCGCGGCACGCACCTCTTTTCGGATGTCAGCGCCGGAAAGCGCGCTCGCATGCTCAATGGCGCCGATACCAGCTTCCGCACCAAGCGATTCGGCACCCGATTCGAATCGAAGGAGGCGAAGGTCATCGTCTACAGCGGTGTGACCGTCGCCAACACCGGTGGCGCCCGACGCTACCCGAGCTCTGGCGTCGTCTTCGTGACACGACACCTGACCTACGGCGATCGCACGAAGCCGAAACAGATGTTTCGCAATCTGATCGTGCACTTCGATGGCACGCGAAACCCGGAAGCGTACATCAGCGGCAAGCACTACCGCCTCGACCTCCTCACACAGGTCGCCACGCCCCTGACGGACGACTGATCAGGAGCGCGGCGCAGGCGGCGCGATCGTGCAGCGCCTGACGCGCTCCGACAACTGCCAGGGCGGCACAGTCGCCGTACGCACGTCGCACCGTCGATAGCTACAGCGGAACGCGCGCTCCGAGGGTGATGCGGGGACTCTGCCCTGCACCGTCCGCATCCAACAGCCGGTGCAACCGCTGCATCCAGACTTGCCGGATCAGGTCAACCGGCTCCGCCGCACCGCGGGGCTTCACCTTGCGCCACTCACCGAATGCGCGCTCGGGAGCGTCGAGAATTGCGCGCGCGCGCGCGCTCCCCGTGCGCGCATAGTGCACCTTCAGCAGCGACGACAGCAGTGCGAGATCGTCTGCGGAGAGTTCGGAGAGCAGCACCATTTCGTGGTTCACGCGACTGGCAAACGTTCCAGCCTCATCAAGCACGTACGCCACACCGTTGGACATGCCAGCTCCGAAGTTCCGACCCGCCCGACCAAGCACAGCCACGACACCGCCGGTCATGTACTCGCAGGCGTGATTCCCGACCCCTTCGACCACGGCACAGGCACCCGAGTTTCGTACGGCGAACCGGTCTCCCGCCTGCCCCGCCGCCAACAGCAGGCCATCCGTCGCGCCGTAGAGCACCGTATTGCCGACAATCATGTTGAGATGACTGGCGCCGACATAGCGCGCATTGCGAAACGGACGGATACTGATCTCCGCTCCGTTCAATCCCTTGCCGACGTAGTCATTGGCCTCGCCCTCCAGATCCATCCGCATCCCGCGAATGGCAAAGGCGCCGAAACTCTGACCGGCGGTGCCCTTGAATCGGGTCGTTATCGTAGCGGAAGGCAAACCGGCATCGCCGTGCAATTCCGCAATGCGGCCCGCCACCCGCGCGCCCACCGCGAGATGATGATTGCGGATCAGATACGCCCCGTCATGCGCCGACGACGTCTCGATCGCATCACCGGAGTCACGCAGAATCTGCTCGTCCAGTGAGAGCACGCCGGGACGCACGTTGCGCGCGAGACTGCGACGGCGGGGTTCATCATCACGAACGGCCGGTGTCAACAGCAGCGACAGATCGAGCATCGCCGAACGCGGCACTTCCGGGCGGTCAGCGCGCTGCAGCATCTCCGCGCAGCCGACGATCTCGTCAATCGTTCGTGCACCGATCGATGCAAGAATCTCACGCACCTGATTCGCGACGTGCGTGAAGTAGGCGATCACCTGATCGGGATTGCCCCGGAACTTCGCGCGCAATTCAGGACGCTGCGTCGCGATGCCGGTGGGGCAGGAGTTGAGGTGACACTGCCGGGCCATGTCGCAGCCCATCGCGACCAGCGGCCCGGTTCCGAATCCATAGGACTCCGCCCCCAGCATCGCAGCGATCACCACATCACGCCCGGTGCGGAACCCACCATCGACACGCACCTCGAGGCGATGCCGCAAACCATTCGACACCAGCACGTGTTGCGCCTCAGCCAGGCCCAGCTCCCACGGTGCACCGGCATGCTTGATACTCGACAGCGGTGAGGCGCCGGTGCCACCTGAATGGCCAGCGACCAGCACATAGTCTGCAAACGCCTTCGCCACGCCGGCAGCCACATTCCCGATGCCGGCGGACGCCACCAGCTTGACGCCGATCCGGGCCTTCGGATTGACCGCCTTCAGATCCAGCACCAGCTGCGCCAAATCTTCGATGGAATAGATGTCGTGATGCGGTGGAGGGGAGATCAGTTGCACGCCCGGTGTCGCATGCCGAAGGCGCGCGATCAGCTCCGTAACCTTGTGCGCTGGCAGCTGGCCACCTTCCCCGGGCTTTGCGCCCTGCACAATCTTGATCTCGATTTCGTCGGCACGCACCAGATACTCGGTCGTCACGCCGAAGCGTGCTGACGCCACCTGCTTGATGCGACTGTCGGTACGATCGGGGCCGGTGGCGCGGTAATGTGCCGGGTCTTCGCCACCTTCACCGGAGTTGGATCGCGCGTGCATCCGGTTCATCGCGATCGAGATCGTTTCGTGCGCTTCCGGTGACAACGAGCCAAGCGACATCGCACTCGAG
>JANNVN010000339.1:0-9473 GCA_031414435.1 Gemmatimonadaceae bacterium | reverse complement strand
TCCCGGCTGACTGCGTTGAAAATCCTCGCAATACCGCTGGTATTGCTGTGGTTTTCGCCTTGCCATCCGGGCGCCCCATCCGGCTTTGTGCTATCCGAACTTCGATTCCACGCCACTAGTGGCGTGCAACCGCGGTCTGGCGAGCGCCAGATCGGACGGTGCCGCCGCGAAAAAGGATCCGGCACGAGGTTGAGGCCTGAGCGCGAGAGGTCGATACCAGTGTTGTATGAGTCGCTCACGACATCGACGCCACCACCGCGGGAGAGGACGAGGGAGTGCCGTGCACGCCGTTCGGTACGAGTCGTGCCGACGCTGACCGAGCCCGAGAGCGCCGTGCGCGCAACGACGGTCGACCCGGTCGTGCACCAGCTCCTGATGCGCTTCGTGGGCGCATTGAATCGCCGACGCGCCTATGCGGCATCACATCCGATGGTGCAGGCCGCCGAAGCGCATCTGCACGAGTCGGCGACGGCCGTCCTGACGAAACGCCCGGTCATTGCCATCGGTGTCGCAAAGACCGAGCTGCTGATCGATGGTGAGC
Source organism: Gemmatimonadaceae bacterium (assembly GCA_031414435.1). GTDB lineage: Bacteria > Gemmatimonadota > Gemmatimonadetes > Gemmatimonadales > Gemmatimonadaceae > JACMLX01. The sequence goes on along the minus strand of JANNVN010000339.1, from coordinate 8,932 downwards.
CGTACGTCACAAAGGGCTCGTTTGCCCGTGAGCTCGCGACTCGACTTCACCGACGAGGCGTCGGCGCCGTCACGATGCAGGCGGGGCTGCCACTGCTGCAGGTGCGTGAGATGCTGGCGTGGCTGGCCACCGAGCCGGCGGAGCACGCCGATGCCATCGGCGACGCGGCACCGATTCTGAGCGGCATCAGCGTTACTGGCGTGGCGTACGATCAGCTCACGTTCAGTAACGTGGGGCAGTCGGCGAACAATGACGTTGACCGCATCTGGCATACGCTGGCACAAGTTGCCGGTGCCGGTGTGGTTGAGGCCGACGCAGATGGCCTGAGTGGTGATGGCATTGACACGCAGGAGAAGTCACGCATCACCAAGTGCCTGCGCGACGCGATTCACGAGCCTGACGTCGCACATCGCACGGCCATCGCGTTCATGGACCTCGCCGGGCGCGCGATCGTGGCGCCGCGCGAGCGGCGCGAGCGCATCGGTGACCAGTTGAATCAGGCGCTGAGTCAGATCGGGGAGTCGTCGTTTGGCCCGGTGATCCGCGCACTCGGCGAACGCGCGCTCCAGCAGCGGTTCATCTCGCAGGTGGTCGAAGTGTTGCCGGCCGCAGCCATCGCCCGCTGGCTGCACGTGGCGGCCCAGGCGCAGAATCAGCAGATGTCACATCACATGCTGCGCCTGCTCACGAAGCTCTCGACCTTTGCCGAAGCGAGCGGCACGCCAGCGGCGCAAGGGGTGTTCCGCGGCGCCGCGCAGGAGCTGGTGAACGGGTGGGCCCTCGACGATCCGAACCCGGAGGAACACGCTTCCCTGCTGGACCGGATTGCCATGCATGAACGGGTGGCCGCGGGCAAGGCACACGCGGCGAGCGCGGGGACGCTGACCGAGATCGAGTCATCTCGCCTCGTGCAGATGGCGCTCGAGATCAACGTGGCGGGCGAGGACGCGACGGCGGCCGCCGAGGCGATCGTGTCACATGGCAATGGCGCGGTGCTGCTCCGCTGGACCGACATCACCGGCGATACCCCCGCCGCCGATGCGATTCATGCGATTGCGACCAGCGAGGCAGCGGTTCGGCATCTGCTGCTGAACGAACCCGTGGATCGGCTCGAAGCACGCGCCCTATTGGAACGGCTCGACGTCACGAGCACCGGCGTCCTGCTCGATGTGCTCGAAGCTGCCGAGGCACGCGGAACACGGATGATCGTACGTCAACGCCTCGCGGAGTTTGGTGACGCGATCGTGCCCGATCTGCTGGCCCGACTCGACAGCGCACCGTGGTATCTCATCCGAAACGTGCTGACGCTGCTCCAGGAGATCTCCACGCGGTCCGAAAACATGGAAGCGGGCATGCATACCATGACGCCGCTGCTCGACCATGAGCAGGTGCAGGTTCGCATGGAGGCGTTTCGCGTGCTGATCCTCGACCGCTCGCAGCGCGAAGCAGTCATCCGGCACGCCCTGCGTGACAGCAGCGAGCGGATCGTGTTGCTGGCACTGCAGGCAGTCGCCGAAGAGGGCGCGACGGGTAACTCCCCGACGTCACTGTCTCGCGATCTGGCAATGCAACTGATGGCCATGGTCGATAGCGGCGCGCATGGCGAGAACATGCGTGCGCGGACGATCCGTGCGATGTCGGCAGTGAAGAACGATGATCTGCGTGATTGGCTGATCGCCCACGTGACGCGAAAGTCGCGCATTCTCCGTCGCCTGACACTGTCCGATCCAACGCCGACGGCGGTTGCGGCGCTCCAGGCGCTGCAACGCTCCTATGCCAGCGACCCGATCGCGACGCTGGTGATCGAGCTCGCGCGAAAAGAGGGTCACGATCGCCGATGGCTGGCTCGCGACACGGGCCTTCCGGTGGAGCACGCGCCGTGACCCTCACCATCGAGTGCCTGACCGCTCTCGGGCAGGCATTCGCAGCCTTCGGGCTCTACAGTGAAGATCACCCGATGCGGCAGAGCGCCATTACCCGTCTCGTGTCGCTGCTGCATCGGCGCCTCGAAGACGGCGCCGCACTTCGCATCTCGTTCATCGAGACCGAAGTGATCGTCGACAATCGACCGGTGACCGAGTTGCGCGGCTGGGAGTGGACAACCCGGTTGTCCGCGACTGGCATTCAGCGGCTCGAAATCGCGGCGGTGCCGCTTCCGTCGCCCGCAGAGATCGGGGCCATGCTGGGAGAGATGCGCGCCAGACTCGCCGCGCCTGCCGAGGAATCACAGTCCTGGTGGCGAGGTGGCATTCGATTCGGCCCGTTGGTGGTTGCCACCGGGGCCAGCGTCAACCGCGTCGTGGTGAACTCCGTCGTCGCCGCGCTCGACTTCACCGGTCTGGCTGACGAGGTGGCCGCCGTGGGGTTCATTCACGACGAAGTGACGTCCGGCCACCAGCTGCCGATGGCTGAGGTGGAAGCGGTCGTGCACGGGCTGGCGCTGACCATCCGGCGGGAACAGGACGTCGTGCTGCCACTCCTCGACCTGAGAACGTTTGACGAGTACACCACGACCCATTCGTGCAACGTCTCGATGCTGTCGATCGGCCTGAGCGAGGCGCTGGGGCTCTCGGACTCCGACGCGCGCGCGATCGGAACGGCCGCGCTGCTCCACGACATCGGCAAGGTGCGTATCCCGCAGGACGTGTTGACCAAGCCCGGCAAACTGACCGCGGAGGAGCGACTGCTGATCGAGAGCCACCCGGTCGAGGGCGCGCGGATTCTCAGCGAGCGCGGGCTCGGGAACGGCCTCGCAGCCACCGTCGCGTACGAGCACCATATCTGGTACAACGGCAAGGGAGGCTATCCGTACTTTCGCTTCCCCCGCACGGTGCACTTCGCCAGCCGGATCGTCCACGTCTGCGACATCTACGACGCGCTGTGCTCCAAGCGCCCCTACCGCGAAGCGTGGAGCAGCGCCAAGGCGCTCGGTTTGATCGAGTCGATCGCCGGGACCGAGCTGGATCCGGGCGTCTCCGCCGCCTTCGTGAAACTGGTGCGCGGGGCCACCGAACTCAGGCACACGATCGCGGACGCTGCGTAGGGGCAATTCGCCGGTTACACATGCGTTTGCAGGTCGTCGTTCGGGGTGAGCATCAGTCACTTGGAGCGCGACACCCCTGCGTCGGACAGGGGAGGCAGGCGGCCTGCGGGGGCGGCGGCGTCGCAGGCGCGCCTGTCACAGACGCAGGCGCTGCTGATGCAGCTCGCGGGCACTCTCAGCCGGCGTCGCGCCTACTCGCCGAGCCACCCCATGGTGCTCGCCGCCGAGGCGTCGCTGCTCGACACGTGCAACAGTCTCCTCGCCGACCGGCTCTCCGTCGCGATCGGCGTGGCGAAGACCGAGTTGCTGATCGATGCCGAACCGTATGAGTCGCGTGGATCGTATGCACGCGAACTTGCGATCCGGTTGCACCGCCGCGGCGTGGGATCGATCACTCTCGAGCAGGGGCTGCAGGCAGAGGAGCTACGGAGCGCCGTGGCATGGCTGGCACGCGAGCCCGACGGCCAAGAGGTCGCGGCGCCAATGGCAGCGCGCGTCCACATTACACGCATCGCGTACGACCACCTGGTGCTCGACGACACCATACGGGATGCGGAGACGGCGGTTGCCTCGCTCTGGCGCACACTGGCTGAACTGGCGGAGTTCGGGGCCGAGTCCTCCAGCGACCCGCAGGCCGCGACCGCCGCACATAGCGCCTTTGCCGACCCGACGGGCGCCGACGCCGCCGGCTACAACACCACCGCCATCCTCGGCGCCATTCGTGCCTCGCTGGGCCAGAGCGTCGTGGCCAAGCGGACGGCCGCGGCGTTGATGGAGCTGGCCACGTTCGGCGCCAGTGCACCGTCGCCCGGCCGTGAACTGATCGGCGCACAGTTGCACTCAATGCTCGATCGACTTGGTACGTCTTCCATGCAGCCGATCCTCGCCAGTCTGACGCCACGGGGCGTGCAGCAGCGATTCGTGCGTGAGGTGGTCGATGTATTGCCGGTTGGCGCCGTCGTCGACTGGTTGCAGGCCGCGGCCAGCGCGACGGAGCAGCAGATGTCGCATCAGATGCTGCGACTCATGACGAAGCTCTCGACCTTGTCCGTCGCCACCGGCACCGCCGAGTGCGAGGCAACCCTTCGCGGCTCCGCCAACGAATTGGTGAACGGGTGGTCGTTGCCCGATCCCAACCCGGAGCACCACGTGATGCTGCTCGACCGGATCGCCAACTTCGAGCGGAGCACGGGCAGTCACTTCTCGTCGGATGTCGCCAGTGCGAGTTCAATCGTCGAATCGGCGCGGGTCGTACAGATGGCCCTCGAACTCGATTTCAGTGGCGAAGACACAGTCGCGGCGGTGGAAGCACTGATCGCCGGCAGCGAAGGTCGGCAGGTCATGCGCTGGCTGGCGGAGGCCGGGGACTCGGAGACCGCGCGGCAGCTGCGCCGCGTCGCCACCAGCGACAAGGCGGTTCGGCAGCTGCTGCTCACCGAACCAGTCGATCGGCTCGAGGCGCGTGCGCTGCTCGACGCGGTCGACGCCGCGGCGACGGATACGTTGCTCGACGTCATGGCTGAAGCGAGCACCCGTGGAACGCGCTTGCTCGTCCGGCAACGGCTGGCGGAGTTCGGCGCCGCGATTGCACCGCAGTTGCTGGCTCGGCTCGAGACGGCACATTGGTTTTTGCTGCGCAACATCCTCACGCTGCTGCACGACTCCGGTGCACAGCGGAGCGACCATGGCGGCTCGCATGAGGTGATCCTGCGCTTGCTCGAGCACTCGCAGGTTCAGGTGCGCGTCGAGGCGCTGCGTGTACTCCTGCTCACGGACACCAACACGCGCGAGACCGCCATCCGTCGCGCGCTGCGCGACAAGCATGAACGCGTCGTCGTGCTCGCGCTGCAAACGCTGGCGGATGATGGCGAGCGTGGAATTGCCATTCCGATGCCGATCGTGACCCAGCTGATCGCGCTGGTGGATGCAGGCACCCTGAGCGATCCGGTGCGCGCCCGAGCGGTGCGGACTTTCGCATTTGCACCCGCAGGCGCCGTCAGAGACTGGCTGATCGGGCTGATCACGCGCCGCACACGGTTCTTCCGTCGGCTGACACTGGCCGAACCCACGCTCACGGCGGTGAGTGCGCTGCATGTGCTGACTCGCATCTCCGCGAACGATCCGATCGCACAACGCACACTCACACTGGCGCGACGCGCCGGCAACGACGCCCGTTGGCAGCTGCGCGACGCCGGCAGCAGCGAGGAACGGGGGACGTGAATCCAACCGTGACATTCCTCACCGCGCTCGGTCAGGCGTTTTCGGCGCAGGGGCTCTACAGCGACGACCACCCGATGCGTGTGACCGCCGCTGCGCGCCTCCTCATGACGCTGCAGTGCCTCCTCGCCAACGGGCCCGTGCGGCTGTCCTTTCTCGATAACGAAGTGATCGCCGGCTCGCGGCCCGTGGCTGAACTCCGAGGATGGGAATGGGGCGGCCGGCTCTCCGGCGTGGGCGTGCAGCGATTGGAAGTTGCGCCGCTTCCTGAACCAACTGCCGCCGACGTCGATGCCATGCTGGGCGAACTTCGGCGGCGGCTCAGCGGCATCGGGGACACATCCGAGAGCTGGCTGCGTCGCGGGATCCGACTGGGACCGCTGACCGTCATCGGCGCCGATGACGCAGGTGATGCGGCGGACGAGGCGACCTCGCTCATCGACGCGCTCGCGCTCAGTGGACTCGGCGCGGAAGTGGATGCCGTTGACTACATCCACACCGAAGTCGAGGCAGGCCGCAATGTGCCGATGGCAGAGGTCGACGGGATCGTCCGGGCGCTGGCCACCACCATCCGGCGCGAGCAAGGATGCCTCCTGCCGCTGCTCGACATCCGGAATTTCGATGAGTACACCACGTCGCACTGCTGCAACGTCGCGATGATCTCGATGGGGATCGCGGACCAGTTGGGGCTGTCCGACGCTGACTCGCGGGCGATCGGCACCGCCGCGTTGCTGCACGACATCGGCAAGACGCGGCTGCCGAGCGGGCTGCTCACCAAGCCCGGGGCGCTCTCGCCGGAGGAGCGGCTGGCGATGCAGGCACACCCGGTCGAAGGGGCCAAGATCCTCACCGCGCGGGGGCTCGGGAACAGCCTCGCGGCGACCGTGGCGTATGAGCACCACATCTGGTTCAACGGCCTTGGCGGGTACCCGAAGCTGAGCTACGCGCGCGGCACACACTACGCGAGCCGGATCGTCCATGTCTCGGACATCTACGACGCCATCAGTTCGAAGCGGCCGTACCACACCCCGTTCCCTCGGGAGAAGGCGCTGGATCTGATCCGGAAGCTGGCCGGCGTGGAACTCGACCCGCACGTGGCTGAGGCCTTTCTGGCCATGTCGGCGACGGCGACGGAGTTCCGCCACATGGTGAACGAACAGCCCACCTGAGGCGTAGATCATCGAGGGGACGGACGGGTCCCCTTGCCCGTGCACCGCGACATATTTGCTGGCAGGGCGACCCGGGCGTTTCTGCCCCGGGCGTGCGCGTCGTGCAACCCAGAGCGTCACCGACCAGGGAGGCTGTAGTGCAAGAGCCGCAGTATGATGCGATTGTGGTGGGTTCCGGCATTTCGGGCGGCTGGGCCGCCAAGGAACTGTCGGAGAAGGGGCTCAAGGTCCTGATGCTCGAGCGCGGCAAGAACGTCGAGCACATCAAGGACTACGTGAATGCCACCAAGCCACCCTGGGCCTATCCGCATCGCGGTGGTCGCACCAAGGCAATGGAAGCCGACTATCCGGTGCTCAAGCGTGACTACCCGCTGAACGAGAAGAACCTCGACTGGTGGGCAAACGACAAGGATTCGCCATACACCGAAACGCGGAAGTTCGACTGGTACCGCGGGTATCAGGTCGGCGGCCGCTCCCTGCTGTGGGGCCGGCAGAGCTATCGCCACGGTGATCTGGACTTCACCGCGAACGCGAAGGAGGGCATCGCCGTCGACTGGCCGATCCGCTATGCCGACATTGCACCGTGGTACGACTATGTCGAACGTTTTGCCGGCATCTCGGGCAATCGTGATGGCATCGCGTCACTGCCTGACGGCCAGTATCAGCCGGCTATTCCGCTCAACTGCGCCGAGGAGGACATCGCAGGCAAAGTTGCGAAGGCCTTTGCCGGCAAGCGGCGGATCGTGCCCGGTCGCGCGGCGAACATCACGCAACCGCTTCCTGGACGCGGCGCGTGTCAGTCACGCAATGCTTGCTGGCTTGGCTGCCCGTACGGCGCCTACTTCAGCACGCAGTCGTCCACACTGCCGGCGGCGATGAAGACGGGCAACCTGACACTGATGCCGTTCCAGATCGTCTCAGAAGTGCTATACGACAAGGACAAGAAGCGTGCGACGGGCGTCCGTGTCGTCGATGCTGTGTCGGAAAAGACGATCGAGTACTCGGCCAAAGTCATCTTCCTCTGTGCGTCGACGCTCAACTCGACCTGGTTGCTGATGCGGTCGGCCACCGACATCTGGCCGGGTGGGCTTGGCAGTAGCTCAGGCGAACTCGGACACAACCTGATGGACCATCACTTCCGCCTTGGGGCTGCAGGCGACATCGAAGGGATGGAAGACAAGTACTACAAAGGCGACAAGCCGAATGGCTTCTACATTCCGCGCTATCGCAACACGGCAGGCGACAAGCGTGACTATCTGAGAGGCTTCGGCTATCAGGGTGGTGCGAGCCGCGGGGAATGGGGCCGTGCGGTCGCCGAGCTTGGCATCGGTGGCGACTTCAAGGACCACGCCGCGACAATCGGCCCATGGACCATCGGCGCCACGGCATTCGGCGAAATGCTGCCGGATCACAGCAACAAGATTTCGCTCGACCCGACGAAGAAGGACAAGTGGGGCATGCCGGTGCTGAACATCGACTGTGCGACGGGTGAGAACGAGGCCCGGATGCGCAAGGACATGACGGCTGACATGGCCGAGATGCTGACTGCCGCTGGCGTGAAGAATGTGCGCACCTATGACGGCGGATATACGCCCGGCATGGGCATTCACGAGATGGGCACCGCGCGCATGGGCCGCGATTCGAAGACGTCGGTGCTCAATGCGCACAATCAGGTTTGGGACGCGCCAAATGTGTTCGTAACTGACGGATCCGGCATGACGTCGGCGTCCTGCGTGAATCCGTCGCTGACGTACATGGCCCTCACCGCGCGCGCGGCGGATTTCGCCGTCAGCGAATTGAAGAAGAAGAACCTCTGATGCGGACCCGTTCACTCATGTCGTCTCTGGTGTCACGGACACCGCACACCCACGAGGATTGAGTATGTCGTCGAACATCGAAGAAGAAGTTTCGGTGATGGACCGCCGTGAAGCCGTCAAGCGTGTGAGCTTCATGCTCGGCGGCATCGCCTTGGTGGGCAGCAGCACCGGATTGCTGGCCGCGTGCAGCAAGGCGGAGCGCGCAGCGGTGGCGACCGCCGGTACCGGGTCGTTCACGGCCGCGGATATCGCGTTGCTCGACGAGATCGCCGACACGATTCTGCCCGACACGGCCAAGTCGCCAGGCGCGAAAGCGGCGAAGACGGGCGCCTTCATCGCGCTGATGGTGACGGACACCTACACGCCGGAAGATCAGAAGATCTTCCGCGATGGCATGACGGCGCTGGATGCGGCGAGCAAGACGGCGAACGGTGGTGCCGGATTCATGGCCGCCACGCCGGCCCAGCGCACAGCCCTGCTCACCACGCTCGACAAGGAGCAGTTCGACTTCCAGAAGGTGCGGAAGGAGCAGCCGCAGCACTACTTCCGCATGATGAAGGAGCTCACGATGCTCGGCTTCTTCACCTCGGAGATCGGCGCCACGACCGCGTTGCGCTACAAGGAATCGCCCGGCCCGTTCCAGCCCTGCGTGCCCTACAAGGCCGGCGATCCGGCATGGGCACAGC
>JANNVN010000338.1:0-5575 GCA_031414435.1 Gemmatimonadaceae bacterium | reverse complement strand
CTTCGACTATGGCTACGCCCCGGGCCAGGGCATCCACGAGATGGGGACCGCACGCATGGGCCGCGACCCACGGTCATCGGTGCTCAACAAGCACAACCAGGTCTGGGATGCCCCCAACGTCTTCGTCACGGACGGCGCCTGCATGGTCTCGACGGCCTGTCAGAACCCGTCGCTGTCGTACATGGCCTTGACTGCCCGGGCAGCCGACTTTGCCGTTGACGAACTCAACCGTAGAAACCTCTGACGGCGTCGATACAGCGTGTGCCCCCAGCGCCAGCGTGCGTTCTGGCGAGCCGAAGGATCATGGCCGGCTGGTAACAGTCAATCGGCTAGGCGATGCCGAGCTGAGCAATTGAATCCGCCAACGTGATGCGGGCGGCGGGTTTGTGCGTCTATCGTTGTGCAGGTCGCTCTCACCAGAGGCTGGCCAGCTGTTGCGTTGCGCCCAAGACCGCCCAATGGTTCACCGGCCATGCAGCCAGAGGCCGCGCTGTGCCATTTCACTGAGTTCACCCGTTCGCCGCACCAGGAGCCGTCGTGAGTACGTCGCCAACCAGCGCTGGATTCCCGCTGACGCCAGTTCAGCAAGGCATGCTGTTCCATCATGTCCAGTCGCGGCACAGCGGAGTCGACATTCAGCAGCTCGTCGTCACGGCGAGCGAGTCAGTCGATTTCGCCGCGTTTCGTGCGGCGTGGGGCGATGTCGCGGCGGCACACCCCATCCTGCGCACACAGTTTCGCTGGGATGGTGAAGCGGAACCGCTCCAGCTGACCGTGCCTGCTGTAGCGGTCGACGTCACTGAGACCACCCTGCGCGGCCTCCCGGACGCGGAGCAGCAGGACCGGATCAACGCGTACCTTCGCGATGATCGCTTTCGCGGATTCGATCTGGCGAATAGCCCCCTCTTTCGCGTGGCCGTCTTCCAGCTCGGTGATGCACACGTCCGGTGGGTGTGGACCTTCCCGCACATTCTGCTCGACGGCGGCTCATTTGCAGCCATCGTGCAGGATCTCTACGTGGCGTACGATGCCCGGCGCGCCGGTACCACCGCCAGCCTTGCCGTACGCCCAGCGTACGCCGATTTCATCAGCTGGCTGAAGCCGGAGCTCGAGAAGCGCCGAGAGGGTGCGAAAGCGTGCTTCGCCGACCGGCTGCGCGGCTTCGAATCGCGCAACCTCGTGCTCAGCCGGTCGACAGCCGAACCGGCACACGAACCCGCAGATCGTCAACTGGTCGATGTCGCTGCCACCCTGTCGGCACACACCACAGCGGCGCTGAACACGATGGCCTCCGGCGCCGGCGTGACGATGAACACACTGGTTCAGGCGGCATGGAGCCTGATCGTCTCCGACTTCTCCGGCGGCGACAGTGATGTGGTGATCGGGGTCGTGCGCCGCGGCCGGAGCGCAACGATCCCCAACGCCGACGCCGTCCTCGGCATGTTCATCAATACGCTCCCACTGCGGGTGCGCATCGATCTGGAGCAGCCGCTGACCGGCTTTCTGCAAGGCATTCGCGCCGATCAGGTGGCCCTCCGCCCCTTCGAGCAGACAGCGTTGCTCGATGTACAGTCGGTGGCAGAGATTCCAAAAGGTGAGTCGCTGTTCGACTCGATCATCGTCTTCAACGACGTTGAATTCAGCGCGCGCCTCCCGCAGGATGGCGCCTGGCGTCAGCGGCGCTTCGAGTGGATTGAACAGACGAACTATCCCCTCACGCTGTACGCATACGATGGGGCCACGCTCCAGCTCAAGCTGAGCACCTACCCCGCCCTGATCGATCACAGCATCGCGACCGCGATGATCGAGCGGCTCGCATCAACGCTCGAGGCGTTTGCCACCCAAGGCGATCAGACCCTTGGCACTCTGGACCGCATCCCAGCCGCGGAGCGTACGCAGCTTGCAAACTGGAATGCGACCGAAGCGCCGGTGCCAACGAAGCTCGTGCACCAGTTCTTCGAGGATCAGGCGCGTGAACGGCCGGATGCCATCGCGCTGGTGCATGGTAATACGGAGATCACCTATGCGGCGCTGAACGCCCGGGCCAACTTCGTTGCCGAACAGTTGCTGCAGCGAGGCGTCGGGCCCGACGTGCTGGTCGGGATCTACATGGAACGTGGCATCGACATGCTGGTCGCGCTGCTGGCGACGCTCAAGGCCGGTGGCGCATACGTGCCGCTCGACCCTGGCTATCCGGAAGCACGCATCACCATGATGCTCGAGGACTGCATTCCGCGCGTGATCCTGACCCAGGAATCACTCGCCGATCGCCTGCCGCATCCACGGCCGGAGACATTGGCCGTCGATGGCCCCGAACTGCGGAGCGGTGCGCGAGACGCCGCTGTCACCTGTGCCGCGACGCCGTCGAGCCTCGCCTACATGATCTTCACCTCCGGCTCCACCGGCAGGCCGAAGGGCGTGATGATCGAACACCGGAACGTGGCGAACTTCTTCGTCGGCATGGACGAACGCCTCGGAACGACGCCGGGCGTCTGGCTCGCCGTCACCAGCATTTCGTTCGACATCTCCGTCCTCGAGTTGTTCTGGACCCTCGGCCGCGGCTTCAAGGTCGTGATTCAGGACGAGGCCAGCAAGGCATCGATGAATCGGCAGACGGCCGCGCGCAATCCACAGCCACTCGAGTTCAGCCTCTTCTACTTCGCCGCCGACGCCGGAAAGACCGGCACGGGGCGATACCGCCTTCTGCTTGATGGCGCGCGGTACGCAGATACGCACGGATTCAAAGCCATCTGGACGCCAGAGCGGCATTTCCATGCCTTCGGCGGCTTGTATCCCAACCCGTCAGTCACCAGCGCCGCGATCGCCGCGATCACGGAGAATCTGCAGATCCGCGCCGGCAGCGTGGTGTTGCCGTTGCACGATCCGATTCGGGTGGCGGAAGAGTGGTCGGTGGTCGACAATCTCTCGAACGGCCGTGTTGGTTTGTCGTTCGCCTCAGGCTGGCATGCCAATGACTTCGCGCTCGCGCCCCAGAATTACGAGACGCGCAAGGAGTTCATGTACACCGGAATGGAGACGATCAGAAAGCTTTGGCGCGGCGAGTCCATCACGGTGAAGAACGGTACAGGCCAGGATATTCAGGTGAGTATCCTGCCGCGGCCGGTGCAGGCCGAGCCGCAATTCTGGGTCTCAGCCGCCGGCAGCACGGCGACCTTCGAGTCGGCTGGTACGATGGGCGCCAACATGCTGACCAACATGCTCGGACAGAGCGTGGCGGATCTCAAGGAACGGATCGCCGCCTACCGCGCAGCCCGGAAGAAGGCGGGACACGCGGGGAATGGCCATGTCTCGCTGATGCTGCACACCTTCGTCGGCAACGACGTCGAGACGGTGAAGAAGCTCGTGCGCGACCCGTTCATGAGCTACCTGCGCACCTCGACCGATCTCGTGAAACAGGCGCGATGGGAGTTCCCTGCCTTTGCGCGGAAGGGCGTCGAGGCGCCGCGCGCTGATCAGTCGGGCATGGACGATCTGTCGCCGGAAGACGAGAACGCGCTCATGGGCATGGCCTTCGAGCGCTACTTCAAGACCCACGGTCTCTTCGGTACGCCCGAGAGCTGCGCCGAGATGATCGATACGTTGAAGGGGATCGGTGTCGACGAAGTCGCCTGCCTCATTGACTTCGGTGTCGACGAAGAGACGGTCCTCGCCAGCCTCGACGGACTCAACCGACTGCGCGAACTCAGCAACCCCGCGGTGAGTACCGGTGTCGATGACTTCCCGATCAGCGTCCAGCTGAAGAAGCACGCGGTGACGCACCTGCAGTGTACGCCATCGCTGGCACAGGTGCTCCTCCTCGATACCGACAACAGTGCGGCCTTCGCCGGCCTGCAGTGCCTGATGCTCGGTGGTGAAGCGTTGCCCGATGTGCTCGCCGAGCGCTTCATTGCGATGATGCCTGCGGGCCGATTGCTCAACATGTACGGTCCGACCGAAACCACCGTCTGGTCGACGACCGCGCAGATCCGCCGGGGAACTCCCGTCAGCATCGGCAGCCCGATCGCCAACACGCAGGTCGTGCTGCTCGACCGCCTCGACCGCCTCAGCCCGCCCGGCGCGTTGGGCGAGCTCTGCATCGGTGGCGCCGGCGTCGTGCGCGGGTACCATGAGCGCCCCGAGCTCACCGCCGAACGATTCGTCACGCGGGCGATCGATCGCTCAGGTAAGCCGGTGCGACTGTACCGCACCGGCGATCTCGCGCGCTGGCAATCCAACGGCACACTCTCCTTCGCGGGTCGCCTCGATCATCAGCTCAAGGTGCGCGGCTATCGCATCGAGCTCGGCGAAATCGAGAACGCCCTGCTGGCGCATCCAGACGTCGATCAGGCAGTCGTTGTCCCGCGTGAAGACACGCCGGGCGACAAGCGATTGATCGGCTACGTCTCGACCCGTGGCGAGCGCGTGCCCGATGCCGCCGCCGCACGCACCGAATACTGGCGCGACATCTGGGGCCAGGCGTACGCCGAAGTCAGTACCGACGTCGAAGACGTCGCGTTCAACGTGGCCGGCTGGTCGTCGAGCGTCACCGGTGACAAACTGCCGGACGCAGAGATGAAGGAGTGGGTCGACCACACCGTCGGGCGAATTCGTGAACTGAAGCCGAAGCGGATTCTGTCGATCGGCTGTGGCACCGGGCTGCTCCTCTTCCGCCTTGCACCGGATTGCGAGTCCTACACCGGCGTCGACTACGCTGCACCCGCACTGGCGAACATCCGTCGCGGACTGGCGGAGAAGTCGCTGACGAATGTCTCACTCGTCGAGAGCCCGGCACACGATCTCAGCGCGATTCCTGATGCCGGCTTCGACGTCGTGGTCATCAATTCGGTCATCCAGTACTTCCCCACCGCCGAATACCTGCGGCAGGTGCTGCGCCAGGCGATCGCGAAACTCGCGCCGGGTGGTGCCCTGTTCGTTGGTGACGTGCGCAGCTTGTCCCTGCTCAACGCCTTCCATGCTGCCGTGGTGCTTGCGCGGACCGAGCCGTCGGCAACGCTCGATACCGTGGCGGCTGCGGTCAACAAGCGACTCGCACGCGAGAGCGAGCTGGTGATCGATCCACAGTTCTTTGAGGACTTCGCCTCCAGTGAGCCCACCGTGGATGGGATCAGCGTGGAGTTGAAGCACACGAAGGCCACCAACGAGATGTCGAGCTTCCGATACGATGTGGTGCTGCGCAAGGCGTCGCCGGCACATCACGGCGTGCGCCCGACGCCGCTCAGCCTGCGTGCGATCGACGCCTCCGGCCTGACGACGCTGGCTGAAGTGCGCGATGCGGTGAAGGCGGCACCATCTGGTATCCGCTTGACCGGACTGAAGAACGCTCGTGTGATTCGCGAGGTCCGCGTCGCCGAGCTGCTGGACAAGGCATCGGGCGCCGGCAGTCGGACATTCGGCGAGATTCAGCCGACGCTCGCTGCGGAATCGGGGCTCGACCCTGCCGAGGTCTACGCGCTTGATGACCGGTTCGAGGTCAAGCTCAAGCCGACGGCGGGCTCGCCAGAGTGCTTCGACGTCGTCTTCGCGCCACGCGGTGATGGCTGGTACCAGCGCCCGG
>JANNVN010000337.1:0-16765 GCA_031414435.1 Gemmatimonadaceae bacterium | reverse complement strand
CTCGCTCTCCGAACCGTCACTCTGCGAGCTCTACCTGGTCGAGGGTGACTCCGCCGGCGGCTCGGCGAAGCAGGGACGCGAGCGCAAAAACCAGGCGATTCTGCCGTTGCGCGGCAAGATCATCAACGTCGAAAAGGCCCGCATCGACAAGGTGCTCTCCAACGAGGAAATCCGGACCATCATCACCGCCCTTGGCTGCGGTATCAAGGACGAGTTCGATCTCGAGAAGACGCGCTACCACAAGATCATCATCATGACCGACGCCGACGTCGACGGCGCGCACATTCGCACGCTGCTGCTGACGTTCTTCTTCCGCCAGATGCCGGAGCTGATCGATGCCGGCTACATCTACATCGCACAGCCGCCGCTCTACCGCGTCTCGCGCGGCAAGGAAGAGTTCTACGCCTACGATGAGGCCGAACGTGAGTCGTACTCCGAGCGGCTGAGCGGCGGCGACGCACGGAAGAACGTCTACGTGCAACGCTACAAGGGGCTCGGTGAGATGAATCCGGAACAGCTCTGGCACACCACGATGGACCCGGAACGGCGGACCATCCTGCGCGTCGGCATGGATGACGCGGTGATGGCAGACCAGATCTTCCAGACGCTGATGGGTGATGCGGTCGAACCGCGCCGCGAGTTCATCGAAGCCAACGCCCGCTTCGTGACGGTCCTCGACGTGTAGTCGTTGCCGGTGCCGTACCCGGCATCAGGAGCACGGGAACAGTGCGGGGGGCTCGCGACTACATCGCGGGTCCCCCATGTCACATCCCGCCTCCACTCTCCGCCCAGTCCGCCGGAACCTCGCCATGTGCGTGGTGTTCGTGTTGTGCCTTGCATCGGGCGCGAACGCGCAAGCCACAATCGACCTCATGGCCTTGAACGGTGGGAAACCAGGCGACGCGCTGCCCAAGGGGTGGGCGGTTCGCGCGGTGAGAGGCCAACAGGCACCATCCTCATCGATCGTCGACTCCGCGGGACTGCGGTATCTCCGCATTGCGGGCACCTCGCGCGCCGCGTGGTTTCTTCACGAGCTGCGCATGCCCCTGCCTGTGGGGGGACAATTGAGCTGGCGATGGCGCGTGCCGGTGACACCGGTCGGAGCCAACCTGAGTGCCGCGTCAACCGACGATGCCGCCTTGCGGGTATTCGTCGTTTTCGCGCGCCGCGGTCTCTTCGAGACGACGCCCCGCGCGCTTTTCTACAGCCTCGCCGACGGCTCGCCTCCGTCGGTGGCAACCGGCCGCAGGCGCAAGCCGCTCGCGTCGCTCGTCGCCGGGCTGCCTGCCGCAACGCTGAGCTGGGTCACGGTAACGGCAGATCCCATCGCCGACTACCGACGGCTCTGGCAGACCGATGCACCGCGCATCGTGGCAATTGGTGTAATGCAGGATACAGATCAGACTCGCAGCGCCGCCGTCGGCGACCTCTTTGACCTCAAGTGGAGCACCCCGGATGTCACGCCCCCGTAACCTGCTGGCAGCAGCGCTCCTTTTGCTTGGCTGCAACAATGCCACCCCCCCGACGGCCCCGGACGCCGTCCCCGTCACACCGGGGCAGCCGAACTTGCCGCCCCCTGGCGGCGCTGGAGTCTCTGGTCGCTTCGTCAGGACCGGATACAACGTCACCGGTAGCGCGACGCTCCGCATCGCGAATGGCGTTGGGCAACTTGAACTTTCGAGCGACTTCTCCGTCGCTCAGACCCCCGGGCCATTCCTCTACATCAACACCACGAACAACCCCAACACGGGTCAGCCGCTGCGCATCGCGAACATTCGGGGACTGAGTGGTGCGCAGACGTACACCTTCTCGGTGCCGCCAGGGGTCCGATACGCGTGGGTGATCATCTGGTGCGATCCGTTCAACGTCGCGATGGCAGAAGCCTCGATTCCGCCGGTGCCGTAGCGCCAGTCATGAGCAGGGCATGGGTCATCGGCCCTGCCCGGCTCGCGTGGAGTGTGGATCGGGGCATTCCCGCAAACGGATGTTCCTGCGGAGCCGTGACCTGCACCGGCCTTCACGGCCGTGGGATTGCCAGATAACACGGACAGTCATCGACGCCTCGGCGCGCATCGGCCCTCGCGGACGTGCGATCACGGCATAGCTTGAACCGTGATCGACGCCTCGGCGCGCATCGGCCCTCGCGGACGTGCGATCACGGCATAGCTTGGACCGTGATCGACGCCTCGGTGTCCAGAAGTACCAGTGCTCGGCAAGGCCCGGGCGCGGGGCACGCTGGCTCCATCCACATCGTCACGCGCCATGTCTGAACTGCACGACGTCTCCCCGCTTGTGCTCCCCGCGCTCGAGGCGTCGCCGCTTGGCTCGCCGACGCACCGCCACCAGATCGACGATCCCGCCGCGCTCGCGTCGCTGTCACCGGAAGAACTGCGATCGCGCGTGCGTGAACTGTACGACGCACAGCGGGTGGTTGAGCGCGAGCGTCAGGCGCTCGAGCAGGCCCGGCAGCGGTTCGAGGCCGATCGGCGCGCCTTCCTGGAGCAGCACGAGAGCACATTGCGGCGCAGCGAACAGCGCCTGCGGACGATCTTCGAGACTGAGCCGGAATGTGTGAAGGTCATTTCGGCTGAGGGCGAGCTTCTTGAGATCAACGAAGCCGGTCTCGCGATGTTCGACGCGGCCACCGTCGGAGAGCTCAAAACGCACTCCCTGCAGGCCCTCATCGAGCCGGCGTATCGCGATGCGTTTGCCGCGATGCACGCGCGCGTACTGACCGGCGAAACGGGTGTGCTCGAGTTTGAGATGCGCTCCCTGCACGGCAATCGGCGCTGGGTGGAAACGCACGCGACATCGATGCTCGATGAGGAGCTCGGGCAGCGCGTGGTGCTCAGTATCTGCCGTGACGTGACCGCGCAAAAGCAATCAGTCAAGGCGCTGATGCGCAATCAGACGATCGTGCGACAGATCTCCAATACGGTGCCGCTCGGCTTTCTGGTGATCGATGATCGCACCAGCGCAGTCCTGCACGTCAATCAGCAGTTCTGCGACATTTTTTGCATCTCGGACTCGCTCGATGCGATTCGCAGCGGTGAAATCTCCGGAAAGGAGATGATGCAGCGATGCACCGCTGTCATGCTCGATCCGGACGCGGTCACCGCGTCCTGCATCGAGCTCGGACAGCCGGAGAATCACCGCGTGCTGGAAGACGAAATCCGGTGTCTGGATGACCGGACGATCCGTCGCTTTTCGACGCAGATCCGCGATGAACAGGAACGGTATGTCGGGCGCTTCTACCTCTTCGAAGACATTTCCGAGCGGCGGCAGGCGGAGCTGCAGCGGTCGCGGCTCGAGGGGCAGCTGCATCAGGCCATGAAGATGCAATCGGTGGGTCGTCTCGCCGGCGGCGTGGCGCACGACTTCAACAACATGCTGGGTGTGATCATCGGCCACACCGAGATTGCCATGCGCTCCGTCAGTGCGCGCGACCCGCTGCATGCCGATCTGGCCGCGGTCCACAGTGCGGCAGAGCGGTCGGCAGGGCTCACCCGTCAGCTGCTCGCATTCGCCAGCAAGCAGACTGTGGCGCCGAAGCACCTCGACCTCAACGAGGTCGTGCGCGGTGCGTTCGACATGCTGCACCGTTTGATCAGCGAAGACATCCGCCTGCTCCTGCAGCCACAGGCCGATCTGTGGCCGGTGCGGATCGATCCATCGCAGGTGGATCAGATCCTCACGAACCTCTGCGTCAATGCACGTGATGCCATCGCGAACGGTGGTACGATCGCGATCACGACGGAGAATTGCACGGTCCGTGCCGGCGACGGTACCCAAAGCCCTGACGCTCGACCCGGTGAATTCGTTCGACTGAGTGTGCGTGATGACGGATGCGGAATGGCACCCGATGTCGTGGCACAGATCTTCGAGCCGTTCTTCACGACCAAGCGACTTGGCATGGGTACCGGGCTTGGCCTCGCCACGGTCTACGGCACCGTCAAGCAGAATGACGGGTTCATCGCGGTCGACAGTGCCCCGCAGCGAGGGACAACGTTCGAGATTTACCTTCCGCGCGCCAGCAACGGTGACGAAGAACGGACCGCACTCCACCCGCCCACGCCCATTCAGCGGGGAAGGGAGACGGTGCTCGTCGTGGAAGATGAGCCGGCGATCCTGCTGCTGGTGTCGCACATCCTGCAATCACAAGGCTACACGGTGCTGCGCGCGAATTCACCACAGGAGGCGCTGGAGACAGCTGCTGCGCATCCCGACGGCATCGCCCTGCTGCTCACCGACGTGATCATGCCGGAAATGAATGGACGGGATCTCGCGGCCCTGATGCAACAGACGAACCCGGGGATCCGGTCGGTGTTCATGTCAGGCTATACGTCAGACGTGATTGCTCGTCATGGCGTGCTGGCCGACGGTGTGTCGTTTCTGCAGAAGCCGTTTTCGATCGACACACTCGCCAGCAAGGTCCGCGAAGCACTCGATCACCACTGACGACTGCAGATCTCGCCACCGACGCTCGCGCTTACGGCTCGGCGAACGGCAGTCGGCCTGGCCCGCGCGGCGCGAGCGGACGTCGTGTCCCCCGACGCTGGTAGACACGGACATAATCCACCACCATCGTCCCGGGGAATGGCGTCGAGGCGTCAGGGTTGCCGAGGAAGTTGCCGCCGACGGCAAGATTCATGATCAGGAAGAATCGCTGATCGAATGGTGCCGGCCACGCATTGAGCTCGGCGCTGCCGGTTGGCTTCTTCCCCTGTCGCCCATCCTGCGCACTGCTGCTCCACCAGAATTGTTGCGTCTGTGTCAGCACGCCATCCACGAACCATCGTACGCGGCCGGGATCCCATTCCACCGCATAGGTGTGGAAGTCCGCGATCGTTCCCTGTCCCGGCAGGATGTAGTCGGCACCGGTGAACGTGTTGTGCGGCCATCGTGCACCGTAGTGCAGCGTACCCAGC
The DNA here is from genome assembly GCA_031414435.1 of Gemmatimonadaceae bacterium. Lineage (GTDB taxonomy): Bacteria > Gemmatimonadota > Gemmatimonadetes > Gemmatimonadales > Gemmatimonadaceae > JACMLX01. The sequence continues at coordinate 11,837 of JANNVN010000337.1, read as the reverse complement.
ACCGTCGTTGGCGTCTGCCCGCGCGCCTCCAACACATCGATTTCGCCAGACGCGGCCCAGGTGCCGTAGGCGTCGTCCTGCGGCAGCATCCAGAGCGCGGGCCAAAGACCACGCCCCACCGGCAACTTCGCGCGAAACTCGAACCGGCCGTAGCGCTGCGCAAACAGCGCGCGACCATCGGGCCCGCGCGTCTTCAGTCGTGCCGACGTATACGGACAACCGTCACGTGTCGACGGTATGGCGCGTAAATGCAGCTGCCCGCCGCGCACAGCAACGTTCGCCGTGTCACGCGTGTAACACTGCAGCTCGTTGTTGCCCCAACCACTGACGAAGGTCTTCCCGCTGTCGGAGCTGAAACCGTTGCCGAGATCGAAACCCCATTTGGTGGTGTCGACGGCGGTCCCGGAAAATTCATCGTTCCAGACGAGCCGCCATCCGGTGGGGCCACTCGCTGGTGACGGCTGCGCCGGAAGCGAGGCAGCAAGACGCAGGCCCAGGCCGCAGAGGAGCAATCCGCGCAACGACAGCGACACGAGCGATTCCGGAAAGTTGGGTGGACACACCTACGGGGCCCAGCGCTGATTGGCCGTGTTGATGTCCGGCCGCGTGCGGCGCGGGTCGAGCACGATCGACGTCACCGACCTGGCACCGGCGACCTGCAGTGTCTGCACAGGATTCCGCCGGAATGCGGCCGCGGGAATCATCAGTCGTTCAACGCGCCCGTCATCGCGACTGACGGCAACCGGCACCGACAGATGAGCACCACCGCTGGAATGCACGGTGACTGTCAGCGTGTCGCGCTGGCGAACGACATCGTCGATACCCACGTCGAACGTGCCTGTGCCGCGAATCCAGTCCCGCACGAATGCCTCGCGCTCCTCGCCGGCAGCGGCGAACACCATCCGGGTGAAGTCGGGTGGATAGGGATGCCGGCCCGTCCATGCCTGCCCGTAGGAACGCACGCCGCGCACGAGGGCCGAATCCCCGTACTCGGCGCCGAACGCCCGCAGCACAACCACCAGCTTGTCGTAGCTGGCCGCCGTGTACGTCAGCATCCCTTTGAAGTGATCGGCATGGGTCAGCATGGACTCTTCCGTCTTCATGCCGGCGATGCTGCGGTAGAGGTCAGGGATCCCGTCGTCGTCCTGACCGGTGATGGCCTGCACAAGGCCGCGCTCCAGCCAACTCGCGAGCCCTTCATCCATCCAGGCAAACCGGCGCTCGTCGCTGCTCACCTGCATGGGAAACCACATGTGTCCAACTTCGTGGCCGATGATGCTGAGCAATTCCTGCGCTCCGCCACTGGTTGAGACGGCAGTCAGCATCGGATACTCCATCCCACCATCGACAATCCCTTCAACCAGCGTCATCTGCGGCCACGGATACGGCCAGAGCAATCGGGAGAAGCGCTCGATGCTTTGCCGGCCATAGTTCGTGGCGCGACGCCAATCCTTCATCCGAGGCCGGTAGAGCGCGTGCACGAGCACTGTGTCATTCGCCGCGGCGCTGCGTGGAACGATCGCAGCCATCGCGTCCCAGACGACGTCGCGCGACGCATAGAAGGCGAAATCACGGACCTCAGGCGCCACGAAACGCCAGGTCAGTACCGCGCCGGTCGCCGTCGCCGCGTTGGCACGACGCAGACTGTCGTTGACGATCGGCACGGCAGCAAAGCTCTGCGCCGCGCGTTGCAAGCGCTCCTGCGCCGACGGCGACAGCACTTCGCCGGCGTTTGCCAGCGTCCCCGTCGCGCCGATGAGATAGCTGCCGGGCACGGTGATGCGCACGTCATAGTCCGCGTGATCCATGTAAAACTCGCCCGTGGCGAGATAGGGATCCGCCTGCCAGCCAGTCACATCATCGTACACGCAGAACTGCGGGTACCAGTACGCGATGAGTGCGACGCTACCGTCGGTGCCCATGCGCGGTGCTCCCTGCGGCGGGATCGCAAAGCGCCACGTGGCGCGCAGATCGACGGAGTCGCCAGGCAGCAGCGGAGCGGGCAACGTCAACCAGGCGATCGTATTGTCGACACGAAGCTCCGACGACACCGTGGACGCATTGCGGCAGAGGCTCGCGGCCGCGGCACCAGCCTGCCGCGCGACACAGAATCCATCAAGCAGCAGACCGCCGGTGATCGGCACCGCCTCGTTGTGCGGCGCGCCTCGTCGGAACAGGTTCTGCGCCAGACTGAGGGCGAGGACGCGCAGTGTGTCTGGCGAACGATTGTAGTACCGCAGCATGCCATCGCCGCGCAGAGACTGCGACACCGGATCGAGCGTGGCATTCAGCGCGTAACGCGCACGCTGGGCCCAGTATCGGGGACCCGGTGTGCCGCTGGTCGTTCGCGTGCCGCGCGCCAGCGCTGCGTCCCAGAGTGAGTCGACACGCCGCACCGCCCGCGCACCGTCAACGGGCGCCTGAGCACTCAGTGACGTGGTTGCAACACACGCACCAGCTGCAATCAGCCAGCGCGCGCGGGAGCGCACTCAGGAACGCGCGTGCTTGGCGCCGTTCCAGAGCTGACGGAAGAACGCAATACCGACGGCGATGACCGCGACGAAGATGACACCGACCGCGAGGCGTGCCACGTTCGACGAGCCGACGTCGAGACCGGCCGTTTCCGGAGTCACCGGCGTCATCACCAGGAAGTACCAGCCGACGTAAAAGGCTGCGGAGAGAAGCGCGACGCCGAGCGCCGCGATGGCCTGAAGCTTGAGCATGGAATTGGCGAGGTAAGCGTTCGGTCCGCCGGCACGGAAGAGATGCCCGGGCTCCGGACAGGTTAAGATCGTCGACCCGACCGGCGGACACCAGAGCCTGCGGTCAGCGAGCGCCTCAGGCGAGGATTTCGACCCCCGCCGACGTGACCCGGTGGCTCACCCACGGCAGCGTGACGGCCGAAACGCCAACCTCGCCCAGCTGGACAATGGCACGGACCCTCGCCTGCGCCTCGGCCAGCGAGGACGGATCGGCCGCATGAATCACCGCCAGCGGCTGTCCGGCCCGCACAGCGTCACCCACCCGCACCTGAAAGACAATCCCGACTCTGGAATCGACCCGATCCTCCTTGGTGGTCCGACCCCCGCCGAGGGCAATGATGGTATGTCCAACCGGCCGGGGCGGAATCGCCAGCACGACGCCGTCACGATTGGCAACGACGTCGCCAATGAACGGCGCTCGGGCCCAGCCACGATCCGGAGCATCGATGGCCGCCACATCGCCGCCCTGCGCGGCGACGATCTGCCGGAACTTCTCGAGCGCGTCCCCGCTGTCGATCGCTGCGCGCAACACCGACCGGGCGTCTGGTGTGGACATGGCGGGACGCGCCAACTGCAGCATCTCGATGGCCAACGCTTCGGTCACCGTCCACAGATCGGCCGGGCCGCCGCCACTGAGCGTTTCGAGACACTCGACCACTTCGAGCGCATTCCCGCAGGCGTTGCCGAGCGGGCGATCCATTGCCGTCATCAGCGTGACCACAGGCACACCCGCCGCAGCACCAAGCTCAATCATGGTCCGCGACAGCTCGAGGCCGCGTTCCTGCTCGGGCAGAAAGGCGCCACTGCCGGTCTTGACGTCGAGCACCAACCCGGTCAGCCCTTCCGCGAGCTTCTTGCTCATGATGCTGGCAGCAATCAGCTGAATGCACTCGACCGTCGCCGTTGCATCGCGAAGCGCGTAGAGCCGACGGTCGGCTGGCGCAATCTCCGCGGTCTGGCCAATCAGCGCGCAGCCGATTGCTGATAGTTGTGCCTCAGCTTGCGCCAGCGTCAGGTCCGTACGAAACCCAGGAATGCTCTCCAGCTTGTCGAGCGTGCCGCCCGTGTGCCCCAACCCGCGGCCCGACATCATCGGCACGCTCACGCCCACCGCCGCCAGCAGTGGTGCGAGGATCAGCGAGGTCTTGTCACCAACACCGCCGGTGGAATGTTTGTCGATCCACGCCGCGGCACCCGGCGGCCGGCGCAGCGTGCTGCCTGTAGCCAGCATGGCGGCAGTGAGTGCGCTTGTCTCGCCACCATCCAGCCCACGCCAGAAGATCGCCATCAGCAGCGCGGCGAGTTGGTAGTCTGGCGCGGTGCCGTCTGCCGCAGCCGCGGCAACCTCCTGCCATTCCGCGGTCAGAATGCGGCCACCGTCCCGCTTGCGCTCGATCAGGTCACGCAGGATCATGCTGCGAACCAGGCATCGACCCGCGGTGTATCTGGCTGGGCCGCCTTCGGCCCAGCATCGTGTTTCTGTCCCGCATTCCAGTGATATGCCATCTGTTCCCTCTGCTCTCTCTGCTCGTTGGTTCGCGCTCGGCCTCGCCGCCATGCTGAGCGTCACGGCCGCGCGTGCTCAGGACGCCGCGTCCGTCATCGATCTGGCCGATCGCGACCGTGCGGCGTTTAATGCATCGAGCGCACTCAGCCGGTATGAAGGCGCACTGGCTGGCGCACCCACGAATTACGACCTGCTCTGGCGGGCGGCGAGAGAGGCCTCGGAACTTGGGGAAGCTGCGGCCGACGCGCCGCGTCGATCCGAGTTGTACCGGAAGGCAGAAGGCTACGCGCGCCGCGCGGTTGCCGCCAATCCTGGCGGTGCCGACGGCCACTTCATGCTGGCGGTGGCACTCGGTCGGACGGCGCTGACGCTGGGCAGTCGGGAGCGCGTCCGCTACGCGACGGAGATTCGCTCTGAGGCGTTGCTCGCGATCAAGGCCGAACCCAAACACGCCGGCGCTCTGCACGTCCTCGGCGTCTGGAACGCGGAGGTCATGCGACTGAACAGCATCGCCCGGTTTGCGGCGCGAAGCTTTCTTGGCGGCAAGGTTTTCTCAGAGGCGAGCTGGCCAGAGGCAATCCGGTACATGGAAGCTGCGGTCAGCGCCGATCCCGATCGGATCACGCACAGGCTCGATCTCGCGGAGATCTATGTGGATACCGGTGACAAGGCGAAGGCGCGGGTGTTGTGCGAGGCCGTGGCCGGCATGCCCTCGATCGAATTCAACGACACACGGTACAAGCAGTCGTGCGCACGGTTGCTGGCGAAACTGCGGTAGCGACGCGCGGATCATCGACGCGGGCCGGCATGTTCCGACCGGCGACCGCTCGCCGCCGATCGGTTCCGGCCCGCTACGCCATCCGATCCAGCTTTCGACGAATCTGACGACCGCGCCGGCGCAGTTCACGCGTCAGGTCTTCCGTCGTGTCATCGATCACGCTGCCGGCAGTCTCGCGCAGTCCATCGGCTCGTTTGCGAAGGACCCGCCGCGTTTCACGGCCGCTGCGCGGCGCGAGCAGCAGTGCCATGGCGGCCCCGATCGCGGCCCCGGCGAGAATCGCAATCGCCACCGTGCCGCCACGTGATTCACGCGGTGAGGTCTGCGTATCAAGACCGGTATCCTCGAGGGCCTCTTCGTCTTCGTAGATCATGATCACGCTCCTGGTGCGGTGTTGTGTGCTACCCCGGCAAGTGGAGTGGAAACGAAGTTTGGATAGCACCAAGCCGGATGGGGCGCCCGGATGACAAGGCGAACACCGCAGCAATACCAGCGGTATTGCGAGGCTTTGCAACGCGGCCAGTCGGGATGCACCGCCCGGCGACTGCTTCCGGAACTTCGTTTCCACTCCACAACTACACCGCCGGGCAGCTTTCGTGCCGTGACGACACGCCCGCCTGCTGACGGGCAACGTCTCCGCGACGGCGTGGAGTGTAGATTCGGCGTCGACCTCAGCCGACAGCCCCGCCATGGCGACTCCATCCCCGTCCGGTGCTCCTGCACCTGCAGAACGTGCCGCCGCGCTGCGCGAGCAGCTCACGCGCGCCAGCCACGAGTACTACGTGCTCGACCGGCCGACCCTCAGCGATGCGGACTACGACGCGCTCTTCCGCGAGCTGCAGCAGCTGGAGCGCGCGCACCCTGAACTGCTGTCGCCCGATTCGCCGACCATGCGCGTCGGCAGCGAACCGCAATCCGCGCTCCCGAAGCACACACATCTGGTGCCGATGCTCTCGCTCGACAACGCCTTCGACGAGGCCGAACTGTCGGAGTGGGACGAGCGTGTGCGACGACTCGCGGGTGACGCGGTGGACGCCGACGGCTACAGCTGCGAACTCAAGATCGATGGCGCCGCCGTGTCGCTGACCTATCGCGACGGCCTGCTGGTGACCGGTGCCACCCGGGGCAGCGGAACGATTGGCGAAGACGTGACCCCCAACCTCCGCACGATGCACGACGTGCCGCTGCGACTGAACACGGCGACACCACCGGCGCTGATCGAAATCCGCGGCGAGGCGTACTTCCCGTTCAGTCGGTTCGCGAGGATGAATGACGAGCGCGTGGCAGCGGGAGAGCCGGTGTTCGCCAACCCACGGAATGCGGCGGCAGGTGCGCTCCGCCAGCTCGATCCGGCGATCACGGCGCAGCGCCCGCTGCGATTCTTCGGCTACTCGGCCGTGCATCCGGACGGCGCTGCGGCCGTGCCCTTCGCAACGCAGCACGCGCTGCTGGATGCACTCACCGGTTGGGGCATCCCGGTGGCGCCGCAGCGTGTGACGTGCAAAACGCTGAGCGAGATCAATGCCTGGGCGACACGCGTCGAGCATGAATTTCGCTCGCAGATCGACTTCGCGATCGACGGCGCCGTGATCAAGGTGAACTTGCTCGCGCTGCAGGAGGAGCTGGGTGAGGTGAGCGGTCGCGTTCCGCGGTGGGCGATCGCGCGGAAGTTCGCGCCGGACATCGCCGAAACAACACTGCTGCGCATCGGCGTGAACGTCGGACGCACCGGATCACTCAATCCCTACGCGGAGCTGGAGGCGGTCGAGATTGGCGGCACGACCGTGCGCATGGCCACGCTGCACAATTTCGACCTGATTGCCGCGAAGGATCTGCGTGTCGGTGATCGAGTGCTGGTGCAGCGCGCAGGCGATGTCATTCCGCAAGTGATTGGACCCGTGCCGGACAAGCGGAGCGCCGTTGCACCGCCCGAGCCGTTTGTTGCACCAATCGTCTGCCCGTCGTGCAGTACGCCCGTGCGCCGCGACGAGGACGAGGTGGCACTCTACTGTCCGAATCTCGCCTGTCCTGGTCGACGCCTCGAGGCGCTGGTGCATTTCACGAGCGTCGATGCAATGGATATCCGCGGGCTCAGTTACGCACGCATCGAGCAACTGGTCGAGGCGGATCTGGTGCATGATGCGGCGGACATCTACGGGCTCACCGTTGCGCAGCTCCTGCCGCTGGACCGGATGGCGGAGAAGAGTGCCGAAAAACTGGTGGGTGCGATCGATGCATCACGTGCGCAGCCACTCGCGCGGTTGCTCAATGCGCTTGGGATTCGCCACGTGGGTGCGATCGCCGCACAGTTGCTGGCCCGACGCTTCGGCTCCATCGAGGTGTTGCAGGCAGCCTCGCTGGATGAGATCAAGGCCGTCCGCGGGATTGGCGATGTGATTGCCGCGTCGGTGCGCGAATTTCTTGATGACTCCGCGGCGCAGACGCTGGTGCGAAAGTTGATTGCGGCACGTGTCCAGATGACGGAGCCGGATGTCAGTGATGGCGACGGCCCGCTGACGGGGCTCACTGTCGTGCTCACCGGCACCCTGCCGACCCTCTCGCGCACTGAGGCAACCACGCTGGTGGAACGTGCCGGAGGTCGCGTGACGAGCAGTGTGTCGAAAAACACCTCGTTCCTCGTGGCCGGCGATGAGGCGGGCTCCAAGCTCGACAAGGCGACTGGCCTTGGCGTTGAAGTGATTGACGAAGCGGAACTCATCCGGCGGGCCAACGCGGGCAGCTGAGCGCCGGCCGCCGCCGGCAGCGCACCGACTACGGTGCCAGAAACGGTGCGTAGGCCGGATTGAGCACCAGCTGACCGTTCACGAGCAGCTCACGGTCCCAAGGCAGGATGATCGCCGCCTCTGTCGTCATCGCGGCGAAGTCGGGCACGAACGGCCCGGTCCGGAACCCGACGGCAGTTTTCACCGATTCCGCACCAAGATTGATGATCGCGGCCTTTGCCAGCCGGATGGTGTCGCCGGTGTCGCAGGTCTCGTCGACCAGCAGCACCCGCTTCCCGCGGGCTGCCGCGGGCGCCTCACCGAAGATCGCCGGCGTCTCGCGCACCTGCGCGTCAGGCCGGTAGCGGCGGCTGACCGTCATCGACACGAAGGGCCGATCGAGGATCGAGGCGATCGTGGCGGCGGGAATCACGCCGGCGTTGGCGATGCCGACGACGAGCTCCGGGTCGAATTCTCGCGACACCTTGAGCGCGAGGGCCCGCGACAGCTCGCCGAAGAGCTGCCATTCCACTTCCAGCACACCTTTCGCTGGATCCACCGAGGTGCGGCGCGGGGGCATCGGGAGTGCTCCGAGTACGGGTGGCCTGAACGAGACTCGCGGGGATCCGACGGACGTTGCGCGGCTCGTTCGAAGCTACCGCGAAACGGGATCAACTGCTGAAGGACAATCATTGCCCGAAACCGTGTCGCGCGCGTAGCTTGTGTAGAATCACGAGTCCCGACGACGGGTGCCTCCCGTGTTGTGCCTTGCGACGTCTCCTCCTGTCCTCGATTTCATGACCTGGTTGCGCCGAGTCTCAGATGGCGTGTCGCGACTGCTCGGTGGTCAGCCCAACGCGCGCGAACTCGGCGCGACCCGTCCCGACTTTGTGGCGGAAGGGCTGTCTCTCGAGAAGTCGAACGACCTCGACGGTGCGTTGACATCGTACCGACTCGCACTACGGACGAGCCCGGATGATGTCCGGATCCTGCTCAACATGGCGATCGTCTTTACGAAGTCGGGCCGCAATGACGAGGCGATCCGATCGTATCGCAAGATTCTCGAGTCGGAGCCGACGAATCCCGGCGCCAACTACGGCGTGGCCTTCCTGCTGGTGAAGAAGGGCGATGTGGATGGCGCGGTCCAGCATCTGGAGACGTTCCTTGTGACGCCGCCGTCCGGAGGCGACAGTACTCGCTGGATCGGTCACGCGCGCGCCACCGTGCGTAGCTTGCGGGGCGAGCCAGAAGTGCCAGAGTCTGCCGACGACGCCGTCGCCAGAGAGCCGGTAGACACGCCGGTGCGACATGCGGCCGTGCGCGGAATGCAGGCGGATTCCGGGCCCGGCGAACTACCCGGCCTGAAGGCCACCGGCACCGACGGACTCCGTCACGGGAATGACGTCTGAACAACCACTCGGCCGCGTCCTCGCGGTCGTCAGTCAGAAGGGCGGCGTTGGCAAGACAACGACAGCGGTGAATCTGGCGGCCGCCTTCGCACGGCGCGGCCTCAAGACGCTGATCGTGGATGTCGACCCGCAGGGTGCCGTGCGATACGGCGTTGGCTTACGGCAGGGGCATCCCACACTTGGTTTCGCCGATTTTCTGCGTGGCGACGCGCTGTTGAGGGACATCATCCTCCCGACGCAGCTCCCCTGGCTGCGGGCGATGCTGGTCGGGAGCGTGAACGACGCTGCCGAGCACGAGGACTACAACCGCCGGGCAACCGACAGTCAGCAACTCGCCCAGCTGCTGCGCGCCGCACGCGAGCGCTGTCATGTGGTGGTCGTCGACACCCCGCCGGGCCTCGGGGGCATCGTGCGGTCGGTGCTCGGCCTCAGCCAGCATGTGATCGTGCCGTTGCAGTGCGAGCCGCTCGCCCTCCAGACCACACCACAGATTCTGCGGGGCATCCAGGACGCGCTGCTGACGAACGATCAATTGGCGCTCGAAGGGGTATTGCTGACGATGTATCAGGCTGGAAACGCGTCCAGCGAGCGCACGGCGCAATACATCCGTCAACATCTGCCCCCGACGCTTGTGTACGACATCGCCATTCCCCGTTCAGCCAGTGCGGCCGATGCATTTGCCGCCGGCGTCCCGGTCGTGTTGCGCAATCCGTCGGATCCGGCGGCCGTAGCCTACACGCATCTGGCAGCGCGCCTGGCGGAGCATTTCGCGTGATGCGCGCCCAGCGTGGCACGGTTGCCGCGCTACTGCTGGCGGCAGTCGTCGCGGCGTGTACGGAGGTGAGCACCGATCCGCAGGTACCGCTGTCGTTGCAGTTCGATTCGTTCCCGGCGCTGGCCGTCGTCGTCGGTGACACCATGCGCGGTGCTGACCTGCTGCCCGCGCGGATCGCGGCGAAGGCATTCAATGGTGCCGGAGACAGCGTCGATGATCAGCAGATTCGCTTGCTCGGCATCGATACGTCATCGGTACGGGCGTTCCGCCTGATCGATGGGCTTCGGATCGTCGGCAGCGTGATTACCCCGACGGTGCGAGTGGTCGCGCAAGCCGGATCGTTGCAGAGTCAGACGCAGACGTTTGCCGTCGTGCGGGCGCCGACCGGCCTGAATCGCTTTCCGGCCGATTCACTCGACTCGCTCGTGTACAACGCCGTGGATACGGCACGCAGATTCAAGGATGTGCGGATTGCGGTCTTCGCCGCCGACACTCTGCTGACCGGTCTGCGCATCCGGTTTCGCATCGTGAGCTTCGCGACGAGCATTCTCGACTCGGTTCGCATGATCGACAGCGTCACGCGTCGCCCGACGGCGTCGGCCCTGATGACGGGTCAAGGTGCAGCAGTTCGCCTCAGGGCTTTCCCGAAGGCTGGTGCAACCGGCAGCGGGACGGTCGCTATCGAGGCCTCGTTCAAGGCCTTCGGTCTCGACGTGCCCGGCAGTCCGCGACTGTTCAATATCCGCTTGGTGCCCCGCACACCCTGATTGTGACCGTCGCCGGGCGTTCTCCGGCCGCGCACCGCTGGCGGACGGTTGTGCAACCCCATAGCCTCCGGCCGGTGGCGTGTCGGCATCGGCCGGGCTCGCCTGCGTGATGCGAAGGACCTGATGCTCGGAGGAGCTATGGCAGGACCAACGGCTGCAGTGCCGTCGAGAGACATGACGGGTGCTGCCATGATCCATCGCGGTGGCGCGCGGCCCGCTCCGGGCACGCTGACGCAGCTCTTCTTCGACGCAATGGGCACGTTCTCGCGCTCGGCGGCGCTCCGCTTCAAGCGTGACGGCGTCTGGGTCGACATCTCACATGCCGAGCTGCTCGAGCGAGTTCGACGCACATCGCTTGGGCTGCAGGAACTGGGGCTCACGCGTGGCGATCGTGTCGGCATTCTGTCGGAGAATCGGCCGGAGTGGGCGGTGGCTGATTACGCCTGCCTGACGGCGGGGCTGGCCGATGTGCCCATCTACCCGACGCTGCCGGCAGAGCAGATGGTGCACATTCTCAACGACAGCGGTGCCGTAGCTCTGTTCGTCTCGACCGAAGAGCAGGCGGCGAAGATTTCCCGTATTCGACCCGACGTCCCGGCGCTTCGTACGGTCATCAGTTTCAGCGCGCCGGCACCGGTCGGCTGTGATATCACGCTGAGCGACTTCATCGCGCAGGGGGCGAAGGTCGATTTCGCCGATCGGGCCGCGGCGTGGAAACAGTCCGCGCTGGCGGTGCAACCAGACGATCTGGCAACGCTGATCTATACCTCGGGGACGACGGGACTGCCGAAGGGTGTGATGCTGTCGCACGACAACCTGTACAGCAATGTGCGCGCGTCGTTGTCCGTCCTCGATCCGAAGGACGACGACGTTGCGCTGAGTTTCTTGCCGTTGTCGCACATCTTCGAACGCATGGTGGGGCATTACCTGCTCTTCGCCGGCGGCTGCACCATCGCCTACGCCGAATCGATCGACGCCGTGGCCGCCAATCTGGGCGAAGTCCGGCCCACGATTCTGAGCTCGGTGCCGCGCATCTACGAAAAACTGTATGCACGGATCATGGAGGGCGGCAACGCGGGATCCGGTCTCAAGAAGGCGATCTTCCACTGGTCCCTC
>JANNVN010000336.1:0-43005 GCA_031414435.1 Gemmatimonadaceae bacterium | reverse complement strand
GGCAAGATGACGCCCGATCAAGCGGTCCAGTTCCTCGTCGACACCGTCAACTTCGAGCGGGCGAATGCCGACGGTGAAGTGCGCCGGAGCTTTGCCGGCAACTACTCGCCCCTCTATCAGGCCGCGTACATGCTCGGCGGGCTGCAGATGCGTGCGATGTACAAGGCACTGGTGGCGTCGAAGAAAATGACCGAACGGGAATTCCACGACGGCGTCCTGCAGGGTGGCAGCATGCCAATGGCCATGGTCCGTGCCCGGCTTGCGGCAATGCCACTCACGCGCGATGGACCCGCGCCGTGGAAGTTCGCCGACGAACTGCCCGCGTCACGGCCGTTCCCGAGTCGCCGGTAGTCTGCTGGACCGGCGTCGTATCGATAGTGCCTCGCCGCCGGGCCGATTCCGCCGATTGATTCGTTGCCCTCCGGCACGACCTCGTTGCAATCCACAGAACTTTCTCGCCCGTGTGTCGTAGGCTGTCGGAGATCCCCCCCGACAGGAGAACCGAGTGTCGTCGTTTCAGGAACGGATGCAGCAGCTGCATGTACGTGCGCGAGGTGTCCCCGCGCTGCACCGACTGGCAGTCATCACGCGCTTGCTGCTCGCGCTCGCGTTCGTTCCCACGGCCATCGCGAAAGTGCAGGGCATGCGATTCACTGTGCTCAGCACGAGTACACCGATCGGATACTTCTTCGAGGCGATGTACCAGAGTGGCGGATATTGGCGCTTCCTCGGCTGGTCGCAGCTGATTGCTGGCGTGCTGCTGCTGGTTCCCGCAACTTCGACGATCGGTGCGCTGCTCTTCTTCCCGATCATTCTGAACATCTTCGTCATCACGGTGGCGCTGCATTTCACCGGCACGCCAGTGGTCACCGGCCTGATGCTGCTGGCCAGCCTGTTCCTGCTCTGCTGGGACTATCATCGCTTCGCGCCGATCGCATGGGGGTCCCGCGCGGCGTACGACGTCCCTGCATCCCCCATGTTGCCCGCAATCGAGCGGGCAGGCTTTGCAGTCGGGGGAGGCGCGGGGTTGGCGCTGCTCTTCGCGGCGCGTGGCTTCGTGCTCGGATCGCCACGTCTGACGGTGATCGGGTGCCTGACCGTCGGTTCGGTCGGCGTCGGCATGGTGCTCACGGGGTGGATCCGTGCGACGCGCGCCCCGGCGCTGCTGACCTCGCGCTGATGGCCGTGAATTCTGTGGCCTCAGCGGCGCCGTCTTCCGCTGTGTGAGATCGGAGAGCCCGTAGGTGCGCCGGCTAGATTCCATCAGCCGCGTGCCGCTCACCCCGATCCCATCACACATGTCCTTGCTGGGCCTCCAGGATGTCACGCTCGCCTTCGGTGGCCCGGAACTGCTGTCACACGCGGATTTCAGCCTGGAACGTGGCGAGAGGGTCTGCCTGCTCGGCCGGAACGGGGCCGGGAAGAGCACGCTCCTGAAAGTGCTGGACGGCACCATCGTGCCGGATAGCGGCACCATCGTCCGACTCACCGGCCTCAGTGTGGCGCGACTCGAGCAGGAGATCCCCGACAGTGTCGGCGGGACGATTTTCGACGTCGTTGCCGCTGGCCTCGGCCCTTCGGGTGCGCTGCTGGCGCAGTATCACCACGCCAGCCTCCAGGTGGCGCGCGATCACAGTGAGCGTGCGCTGAAGGAGCTGGACCGGCTCCATCATGCCCTCGATGCGGCTGACGCATGGCAGGTGCACACCCGTGTGGCCACGGTGCTCCAGCATCTCGCACTCGATCCGGAATTGCAGTTCTCCGCCGCGTCCGGTGGCCGGAAGCGGCAGGCGCTGCTCGCGCGCGCACTGGTCCGACAGCCCGACGTGCTGCTGCTCGACGAACCGACGAACCATCTCGACATCGAAGCGGTGGAGTGGATGGAGCAGTACCTGATCGATCGCGGCACGACGCTTGTCTTCGTCACGCATGATCGTGCCTTTCTGCGTCGCGTCGCGACGCGTATCGTCGAACTGGATCGCGGACGGCTGGTGGACTGGGGCGGAGACTACGACACCTATCTGTCGCGCAAGGATGCGGCGCTCGACGTCGAGGCGCGGGAGTGGGCGGAGTTCGATCGCAAACTGGCGCTCGAGGAGGTGTGGATCCGCACCGGCATTCAGGCGCGCCGCACGCGGAATGAAGGCCGCGTGCGCAGTCTGGAGGCACTCCGTGTTGCCCGCAGTCAGCGACGCGAGCGTGTCGGAACGGTCAGGCTGACGGCGCAGGAAGCGGACCGTTCGGGGCGGTTGGTGGTCGAGGCACGCCATGTGGATTTCGCGCGCGGCAGCAAGCCGATCGTGCGCGATTTCTCCGGCATCATCGCACGCGGCGATCGCGTCGGGCTGATCGGACCGAACGGCGTCGGCAAGACCACCCTGGTCAAGCTGCTGTTGGGTGAACTGTCGCCCGACGCCGGCAGCATCACCCTCGGGACAAATCTCGAGATCGCCTACTTCGATCAGTTGCGCGAACGGCTGGACGAAGATCGGAGCGTCTTCGATACGATTGCCGACGGCGCGGATTTCGTTGAGATCGGCGGTGCACAGAAGCATGTGCACGGATACCTGCAGGAGTTTCTGTTCCCGCCCGAACGCGCGCGCACGCCGGTGCGTGCTTTGTCCGGTGGGGAGCGAAACCGGTTGTTGCTGGCCCGGCTCTTCACCCGCACGTTCAATCTGCTGGTGCTCGACGAGCCGACGAACGACCTCGATATCGAGACGCTCGACCTGCTCGAGGCGTTGCTGCTCGAGTTCTCCGGCACGCTGCTGGTGGTGAGTCACGATCGCGCATTTCTCGACAACGTGGTTACCAGTACGCTCGCGTTCGAGGGAAACGGAGTCGTTGGCGAGTACGCTGGCGGCTACGCAGACTGGGTGCGTCAGCGGCCGGCGCCTGCACCGGCGTCTGCGCAAAGGCCGAGCGTCGCCACTGCGGCTGTACCGCGGGTGGAGCGGAAGCGTCGGCTGTCGTTCAAGGAGTCGCAGGAACTGTCCGGACTGCCCGACCTGATCGATGCGCGCGAGCAGGACCGGACCGCGATCTACGCACAACTCGCCGACCCGCTCTTCCTCCGTGATGGTATCGCCGTCGCAGCTGCTACGGCTCGGCTCGCCGAACTCGAGACCGAATTGGCGTCGCTGGCCGACCGGTGGGAATATCTCGAGCTGATCGCCGCGTCTGCGTGACGTTCGGCCGTCGATCGCCGCGATTCTCGTGCGGTGTTCGCCGGAGCAGCAGGGCACGCGCTCCTGTTTGCCGGGAGTATTTGGGGTCATCGCCAGGGCAGCTTGCGAGGCGATTCCCTATTCTCGGGACTATCTTGGGGAGTTGCTGCGCTGGCCCGCGACGCCTTCCTCGGCGGGCGCCAGCTGTGCGACGGCAAGTGTCAGTCGCACGGGCAGAGTCGGGGGCCCGCGCCGCCTGTTGCGTCGAGAGCCGTTCCACCAATTCATCCGGGACATGTCATGAATCAGATCCTTCGGGCTGCTGCACTGGCCGCCATCATCACCGCACCGCTGTCGGCGCAGGCACCGCAGCCGGATTACGCCACCGCGATGCACGCCGCGCACGGCAAGGAGACGCCGACGGCGACGCCATTGGCGCGCATCGCGCCGCGCGCGGCCGTAGTTGGCAATGAAGTGATGTACGGCTCGGTCGACGGCAAGATGCTGCACGGGTACATGGCCCGTCCCGCGGGGACGGGGAAGATCACGAAGGCGATCATCGTCGTGCACGAGTGGTGGGGATTGAACGACAACATCAAGGCGATCGTCGATCGCTACGCGGGCGAAGGCTACATGGTGCTGGCGGTCGATCTCTTTGGCCGGGTTGCGACCACGCCCGATACGGCGATGGTGCTCTACCAGACGGCTATGAAGAATGTCCCGGCCGGTGAAAAGAACATCGCCGCAGCGATTGCCTACCTGAAGGCGCAGGGCGCGACGAAGATCGGATCGGTCGGCTACTGCTTCGGCGGCCACTGGTCACTGCGCACGGGGCTGGTCGGCGGTCGTGAAATCAGTGCGGTCGTCATGTACTATGGCGCGCCGATCACCGACGTGGCGCAGCTCTCGCGGCTCAATGCGCCGGTGCTTGGTCTCTTCGGCGGGCTTGATCGCGGGATTCCCATCGACAGCGTCCGCGCAATGGAGCGGACGCTCAAGGGCAACGGCAAGACGGTCACGATCAACGTGTATGCGGATGCCAACCACGGCTTCTCGAACCCGTCAGGGCAGGCGTACAATGCCGCCGCCGCGAACGACGCGTGGGCGAAATCGGTCGCCTTCTTCGGCGCGAATCTGCGCTAGCGAGCGTCGTGGGTCCATCGTTACCGTTCCGCAGGCTTGGTTGTCTGAAGAAGTGTCGTCGGCTCCGCTGACGACACTTCGTGTTTTCCTGGGGCTCCGTGCTCCTCCAACGTCGTGAGGGGCACGCCGCATGTGGAAGGTCTGGAGAATCGCCGCGACCCTGGGGCTGTGCGTCGGCGTGAGTTCGCCGGCGGGAAGTCAGGTCGCCACACGAGTCGACCTGGACAACGACTCATTCAATTTCTGGCAGGCGCCCAAGCGGCGCGCCGATCGGGAGTACTCGCAGGGTACACGCATCAAGCTGCTCTGGCCCAGCGCCAACCCCGTTGCGCGTCGCCTCCTGGGCGGTCCGCAGCGCTGTGATGGTCCAGTAGCGGAGCATGACTGCCGACTTCTGTCCGTCGCGCTGGTGCAGGCGATCTTCACGCCGACGCTGGACCTGCGACTCCGCACGCTCGATGAGCGTCCGTTCGCTGGGTGGCTCGGTTTCGAAGTCGGCGTTCTGCGTGATCGGGCGCGGAGCCTGCGCGCGTACAGTCTGACGCTTGGCATCACCGGTCCGGCGTCCCTGGCCGAGCCTGCGCAGAAGTGGGTGCACCGAAACTTCGGCTTTCGTGCACCGGTCGGCTGGGAACGGC
Organism: Gemmatimonadaceae bacterium; assembly: GCA_031414435.1. Lineage (GTDB taxonomy): Bacteria > Gemmatimonadota > Gemmatimonadetes > Gemmatimonadales > Gemmatimonadaceae > JACMLX01. The sequence goes on along the minus strand of JANNVN010000336.1, from coordinate 38,057 downwards.
AACTCCCTAGCGAGGTTGCCGTCGCCGCGGCATATGTCGGCGCCCGTGAGTTGGGCCGAATAGAACACAGCCCCAGTGGAATACGCATGCATCTCGCGCCGGTCTGGTCGGCCAGACTCGGCACCATGGCAACTGACGCAACGCTCGGGCTTCAAATGACAGCCGGGGTCCGGCCACCGAGGCCGTGGCAAGCGCCCAACGTTCGCGGCGATCAGTGGGGCGCTTATATCCGGGCGGGAGCGTCACAATCGGCGGTCCTCCGCAACCTGTTCCTCGATGGCAGCACCTTCAACAGCCAGAGCCTCCGCGTCGTGCGAAACGTATCGGTCTCCGCGCTGGAACTGGGCGCAGGCGTACGCGTGCCGATCGGGCTGCTCGAGTGGCGACTGCACAGCCGCAGCAGGGAATACCAATTCCAGCCCAAGGCCCATGCATATTCCACGTTCTCCTTCGCTCTGCGCTGACCGCCAAGCCCTCATCAACGGAATCCCGTGGCCCTGACCGCGACGCTCTACAACTTTGCCATCGAGCTCGCGGATGTGGATCGCGGTGTCTACGAGTCGCTGGCACTGAAGGTCGCTCAGCATCCCTCCGAGACCGAGGAACGACTCGTCACGAGGGTGCTGGCGTACTGCCTTGAGTACGCCGACGGGATCAGCTTCTCCCGGGGGATCAGCGATCCTGATGAGCCCGCCATCACGGTCCGCGACCTCACTGGGGCCATGAAGGTCTGGATCGAGGTTGGCGCCCCAGATGCCGCGCGACTGCACAAGGCCAGCAAGGCGTCGCCGCGGGTCGCCGTGTACATCGAGAAGATACCGGCCATCTACCTGCGACAGCTGGAGGGGGAGCGGATTCACAAGGCGGAGTCGATCGATATCCGGGCGATCGACCGGGAGCTGATCGACGGGCTGGTGGCGCGGCTCGATCGGCGCATGACGTTCGCGCTCTCCGTCACGGACGGACACCTCTTCATTTCGCTCGGCACGCTCAGTCTGGACGGTGCCGTCACGCAGCTTCGCCTGACGCCGGCGTAGCGTGGGGCTGTATCAGGACTGGATAGTCCGAAATAACGAGTGTCTGAGGCCGTGCTCGCAGCGCGTGGCGCGGCGGTACGCGGGGGCGTATTAGGACCGGGTAGTCCGAAACAACGAGTGTCTGAGGCCGCGCTCGCAGCGCGTGGCGCCGGCGGGGCTCACCTCCGTGTTTGGGCCGGGTCGTTTCAGATCAACAATGACAGATCACGAGTCGACGATTTGGCCCGCGGTTGACGCCGGGTAACTTCGTGATGTTACGTTACGATCATGACGTTTGCCCAATGACCAACACCGGAGCGCGAGGCGCAGTCGGGCCGTGGCGCCGGATGTGCCTGCGTAGCCTGCTGACTGCGCTCACACTATCCGCCTGCGCGGGACGCGGTGTTCCGTCGCCGGCGCCTGTTGACGGTCGCGCGCTCGTGATCGGGGAATTCACAGATGACTATTCCGGCCGCTTCTCTGTGTCGGACACGCTCTGGTTTCAGCGACAGAGGAATCGCTTTCGCATCGTCGAGTGGCATGAGAATGAACGGTTTCTCATCGCGCAGAATGCGACGGACGATCCGACAGCCCCCAACCTGTGGACGCGGATTGACTGGATGGCGCTCGACGGCATGCCCCCGTTCACCTGGGGCTTCTGCCTGACTGCGTATCGCGCCGTCTCCCGTGAGGCTGCCCGCGAGACAACGTCGGCCAACCGAGCCACGCCGCGCACTGGATGTAACGGTTTTCCGTTCACGCGGATGCAGCGTGTGAGTGGAGCCGGGACATGATTGTTCGTTTCCCTTGCAGTCGACTCGCCGCTCACATATAAAGGGCAAGCGTGTAAGGACGGGCTGACTCGGTCATGTGTTTTCTGTGCGCGTGTTTTTCAGATCTCGCGTCGTGAGTAGATCATAAGGACGCGCTAATTCTGTCGTGCGTGTCTCGTGCAGGACTCTCGAAGGTTGCAGGGTTTGCGCGGAGCAAGGGCGCAGGCTGAGTCTGTCGAATGTGTGTGGGGCCGGTGTTACGCAGTTCGCACCGTGCGCGCGGAGCATAAGGACGTACTAATTCTGTAGCGTCAGTATCGGGCTGGCGTTCCGCAGATCGCACATCGTGCGCGAAGCATAAGGACGTACTAATTCTGTCGTGCGTGCATCGGACAGGTGTTTCGCAGATCTCACATCGCGCGCAGCATAAGCGCGTGCTAATTCTGTGAAGTAGATACTGCAGAGCCCTTGCGTTTCGCGGTGATTGATCTCAATTAGGTCGTGGACAATGATGTCCCGAGCTGGACTGAAGCCTGCCAGCGGAGCAGCGGTTGATGCCAATTACGTACGAAGTTGACCAAAAATCAGAGCGCGTGCGCGTCGTCGGCAACGGCGACATCCGGATCGAGGATCTGGTGGCGTTGCTGTCGGAGCTCGCCGAAAAGCGATATCTCACGTGCACACAGCTCTTCGACGCGCGACGCGTGACATTGGTGCTCTCCGCCGAAGAGATTCGCCGGCTCGTGGCATTGACGGCACGACTGCGTGAGGAACACGGTCAGGCACGCACGGCCTTCATCGCAGAGTCGGATGTCACCTTTGGTCTGGCGCGGATGTACGCGACTCTGGCGGCAGACTCGGACGGCGGCTTCATGGTCTATCGCACCATGCAGGATGGCGCCGCGTGGTTGGGGTGGCACGCCGCGACGGTGGATCAGTCGGTCCACTGAGTGCGTCGACCGCCGCGCCGTTGCGTCACTCGCTGAGCGGCTCGATGTTCACCGTCGCGTGCCCGCGCCGGTCGTAGTGAACCAGGACGCGCCACGGTCGGCAGCAGACCTCGCAGTCCTCGACATACTCCTGACGTGAGCCGCTCCCGGCATCGAGGACGATTTCGATCGACTCGCCGCAGTAGGGGCAGGTGATCACAGCGTCCCCATCGGCGGTCCCGTCGCCGGCGGGAAACTCCTCGTGATCGTCCTCCGCCGGGCTGCGTCGCTTCTTCATGGTCTGGGGCTCATGGCTCTGGGGCTCATGGGTCTGGGGCTCATGGTCGTCTGGCAGGGATGCAGGTATCGTCCGGTCGCCGCCCGCGTCACCTGACGCAGCCGCTGGCCTCGTCGTGAATACACCATACCATCGATCCGTGCCCGGGATGCGTCAGGCCCCTGCTCGACTCGGGCGCGTGACGCGATATTGAGGGAGTCGCCTTCTTCTCCCTCCGCCAGCACTCATGAGCACCGAACCGAGCCAGTCGTTTGCGAACCATGCCCGTATGGTACCCGGATTCCATTACGTCACCGGCCCGCTCACCATGGCGTTCCTCGTCTGGTCGATCCGCCATGCGATGACGGCACAAACGCTGGATGCGAGTGCCCAGATGATCGGCGCGTTCGCATTGCTCGGCAACTTCTGGTACACACGCAGCTTTCCGCTCAAGGCTCAGGACCGTGTGATTCGTCTCGAGGAGCAGCTGCGCCTCACGCGACTCCTGCCCGAAGGGCTTCGCAGCCGGGTGGACGAACTGTCCGCGCGACAGCTGATCGCACTTCGGTTTGCGAGCGATGGCGAAGTCCCGGAACTCGTGAACTGGGTCCTCGCCGAAAAGGTGACCGACGCGAAGCTGATCAAGGCGCGTATCAAGAGCTGGCGCCCGGATTTCCATCGTGTCTGAGGTCATCAGGACGCTTCGCGCAACGCTGCGCCTGGTTGCGCCCGCGTCCCTCCTCGTGCTGGCCGTCGCGTGTGCGTCCTCGCGCCGGGCGGAGTATATCGCTGCAACGGGCAGCGGCCCTCCGCGGCCGTTCTCGCCGGCGGTGCGTGTCAATGGCTTTCTCTTTCTGTCCGGCCAGCTCGGTACTGACAGTTCCGGCACTCTTGTCACCGGTGGCATTCAGGCCGAGACGCGGCAGACGATGGAGAACATTCGCGACGTGCTGCAGCGAAGCGGGTCATCGCTCGGTCGTGTGGTCAAGTGCACCGCGTTTCTGGCGGACATGCGCGAGTGGGCCGCAATGAATGCGGTGTACGTCACCTTCTTCGACGCGGGCAGGCTGCCGGCTCGCAGCGCGATGGGAGCGAACGGACTCGCACTGGGTGCCAAGGTTGAAATCGAATGCCTCGCGTACTGATGGCGCCGCCTGGCGACAGTTGCCCATCCGTCCCCGGACCCCGCACATGACCCGTCCAGCCTTTCGATCCATTGCCGTCGCCCTGATGCTCTCCTTTGCTTCGATGGCCGCCGCATCTGCCGCTGCCGCGCAGGTGCGCACCGCTCGCCTCGTTGCCGCTGAAGGTGCGCAGCGGGCGATCGCTTCGGCGCTGGCCGAGGCCAAGCAGCAGGGCTGGCAAGTCTCGATTGCCGTTGTCGACAACAGCGGTGACCTCGTGAGCTTCGTGCGGATGGATGGCGCATCGGTCGCCAGCGTCGACATCGCGCAGGCCAAGGCCCGCACTGCGGCGCGGATGCGCCGTGCCACACGCATTCTCGATAGTACGGTGAGCGCAGGTCGGGCGGCAATTCTCGGTCTGCCCGGCATCACGCCCGTGGAAGGTGGGGTGCCGATCGTAATCGACGGCGAGGTGATCGGGGCGGTCGGGGTCAGCGGTGCCACGTCGGCCCAGGATGCGCAGGTGGCGCGGGCAGGGATCGCGGCTGTGCAGCCGCAGTGAACTGCACAGCGTGGCGACGCTCCTTCGTCTCGCAACCACAGCCGATGTCCCGGCGATCACTGCATTGATCGATGCGTCGGTTCGCGGGTTGAGCATCGGCTATTACACGCAGTCGCAGATCGACGAGTCTCTCGTCTCGGTGTTCGGCGTCGATTCGCAACTCCTCGCTGATGGCACCTACTTCGTGATCGAGTGGGATGGTGTACTGGCGGCGAGTGGCGGCTGGAGCAAGCGCGCGACGTTGTACGGCGGCGATCAGGTGAAGTCTGCCCCGGATCCGCTGCTTGATCCACGGGTGGATGCCGCCAGAATCCGGGCCTTCTACGTTGCACCGCAGTTCGCGCGTCGAGGGCTGGCACGCCAGCTCTTCAACGCCTGCGTCACCTACGCGGTCGCAGCGGGGTTCGATCGCTTTCAGCTCGGTGCCACGCTGCCGGGTGTGCCACTTTACGAGGCGCTCGGCTTCGAGGCCCTCGATCGTGTCGACTTTCCGATGCGGCTTGGCCTATCGCTTCCCGTGCTGCGCATGCAGCGCAATATTCCGTGAAGGAGGAGGACAGGTGCCCACACTTCGCAACCCAGCTGACCGCGCGGCGCTGATCGCGCGGCTTGATCGTCTGGCTCCCGACGCGACGCCGCGCTGGGGGCGCATGAACGCGCAGCAGATGCTTGCCCATGTGGCAGATGGCTTCCGCATGGCGGCAGGGGAACTGGCAGTCCGGCCGAAACATGTCCTTCCGCTCCGGCACTTTCCGGTCAAGCACCTGATGATCTATGTGCTGCCGTTCCCGAAGAACGTGCCGACGGCGCGGGAGCTGGTGTCGCGCCCAGCGGAGACGATCGACCTCGAGCGCGCGAGCATCAAAGAACTTTTGGAGAAACTCGGCGCGTTTCCAGACGATGCGCGCCGGGCGGATCACCCGATCTTCGGCGCGATGACCACCACGCTCTGGGGCGCGCTCGGCCATAAGCATCTGGATCACCACCTGCGTCAGTTTGGCGTCTGAGCCGACCGATCCCGCCGCCGGACCGGCGCGGGTCCTGCCACTGACGATCCTCGCCCTGATCGCCTTCGCCGGCAACTCGTTGCTGGCGCGCCTCGCACTGACGCAAACACGGATCGATCCGGCGAGTTTCACGTCAGTGCGGCTGATCTCCGGCGCGATGACCCTGTTTCTGATTCTCAAGCTTCGACGCGGGCACACGCCACGCGGCGGCTCGTGGCCATCGGCGATCGCGCTGTTCGTCTACGCCGCAGCGTTCTCCTTCGCGTATGTGAAGCTGACGACTGGTACGGGTGCACTGCTGCTCTTTGGTGCGGTGCAGGCCACCATGATCACCACGGGCCAGCTGCGCGGAGAGCGGCTGGGTGTGGTGCAGTGGACGGGACTCCTGCTCGCGTACGGTGGACTGATCGGGCTCGTCCTCCCCGGTGTGTCTGCGCCGCCAATGGCGTCGGCGGCATTGATGCTTGTGGCTGGTGTCGCTTGGGGGGCGTACTCGTTGCGCGCCAAGGGTGCCGGCGACGCCATCGCCGCCACGGCAGGCAATTTTGCGCGCGCCGTACCGCTCACGATCGTGATGAGTCTTCTTGCGCGCGACACGCGCTCGCTCGACCGCGACGGCGTCGTGTATGCAGTGCTCTCGGGTGCACTTGCGTCGGGGGTCGGGTATGCGGTCTGGTACACTGCACTGCGCAGCCTGCGCGCAACCAGTGCAGCCAGTGTGCAGCTCAGTGTGCCTGTGTTGGCCGCACTCGGCGGCGTGTTGCTGCTCGCGGAGCCACTCACACTCCGGCTCACGGCGATGGGCGCAGCGATTCTCGGTGGAGTGGCGCTGGTGGTCCTGCGGCCACTGCGAACTCAGGCCGTCGAGTAGCCGCGTTCGAGCAGAAAAGCCGCGATCGCCGTCTGGTCGTTGATCACGTCGACGCTCCCGGGCTTGAGCCCGACGCGAATGAGCATGCCGGTGCCGGTCGTCGTCGCGATGACGATTGCATCGGTGGTGAGGCAGACGATCTCGGCATCCTCGGCCAGCTGACCGGGATGACCACTGAAGTGCATCGCAGCCCCGTCTCGCAACTCGACGCCGAGACTCTCCGGGCTCGTGACGGTCCAAGTCGCACCGGTGAAGAGCACGACGTCGTTTCGCCCGAGCCCGAATTCGCCCGCCGCATCGGCCGGCGGAGCTGCCTTCGGGTCCACGCGTGCGTTCAGGCGAAATGTCTCAAAAACCTCTTCGATATCCGCAGCTTCCGGTTCAATGCGAATCGCCTCGCCAGTCACCAGATGCAGTGTGACGGCCTCCTCCTCGATCGTCATCCCGTGCCACACGCCGCGCGCCAGCCGCAGTGCCTCCTGCGTCACTTCCGTGGCCAGAAACCGATATTCCCGCATCAGGTCCTCCGCGGCATCAGCACCGTGTAGTCGAAGTCGAGGACAACCGCCGGGTGGTAGGTGCCAGCGGCGTCCTGATACGGAAAGTCGCCGCAGGCATGATCCTTGGCGGCGACAGTCCGGATGCGCAGTGCGCCGATGTCATCCCGCTCAGGAAGCTCCATGCGACCGAGGATTTCAGACCAGGCGTAGATCGTGTCACCGGCGAACGACGGTGCGGTGTGGCGGCCGCCATTGATTGCGGCAATCGACATGGCGTTCGCCAGGCCGTTGAAGCTCAGCGCTCGCGCGATGCTGAGCACGTGGCCGCCATACACGATGCGACGTCCGAATCGCCCTTCACTCTCGACATGCTGATTGAAGTGCACGCGTGCCGTGTTCTGAAAGAGGCGGGCTGCCATCATGTGCTCCGCCTCTTCGATCGTCATCCCGTCCACGTGATCGATTCGCTCACCGACGTCGTAGTCTTCCCAGAGAAACGGGCTGCCGGACAGCGCGGTGTCGTAAGTGCCTGGCTCGATCTCGAAGGGCACATACAGATCAGCCGCGTTGACCATCTCGTCGAGGGTCGGGATGACGACTTTGGGTGCTGGTGCATCGGGCCGGCGCTTGCGGATCATCACCCAGCGCACGTAATCGAGGACCATGTCGCCGACCTGGTTCACGCCGATCGATCGGACATACACGACACCCGTCTTCCCATCCTTGTTCTCCTTGACGCCAATCACGGTCGACGTCGTCGACAGCGTATCGCCCGGATACACGGGAACGCCGAAACGGCCGTTGGCGTATCCGAGGTTCGCGATCGCGTTCAGCGAGATATCAGGCACCGTCTTGCCGAAGACGACGTGGAATGCCAGCAGGCTGTCGACCGGCGCGCCGCCGAGGCCGACGCTGGCCGCGAACGGATCCGACGATGGTACGGCGAATCGGCCGCCGAACAGCGCCGTGTACATCGCCACTTCACCTTCGGTCACCGTGCGCGGCGTGGCATGAATGATCTCCTGCCCGACCGAAAAGTCCTCGAAGAAGTTGCCCTGCTGCGTCTTCGACGCCGGAGTCGCCTCAGAGCTCATACGCCGCCGCCAGCGCTGGGTCCTTGCGTGCGACGAGCCGCGCCAGGTCGACGATCACCTTGGCCTGCTTCCAGGTCGCGTCATCCTGCATCTTGCCGTCGATCATCGCCACACCGCTGCCGTCAGGCATCGAGTCGAGGATGCGCTTCGCGAAGAGCACCTCCTTCACGTCCGGGCTGAATACACGCTTCGCGATCGCGATCTGGTTCGGCGCCAGCGACCACGCGCCGCTGCATCCCATGATGAATGCATTGCGGAACTGCGCCTCGCAACCGGCTTCGTCCTTGAGGTCGCCGAAGGGGCCGTAGAACGCGCGGATGCCGTTCGACGCGCAGGCGTCCACCATCTTGGCCACGGTGTAATGCCAGAGATCCTGCTGAGCGAACGGGCGCTCGACCTGGCTGGCGAGCGGATCGGCAAGGACGCCATAAAACGGGTGCCCGCCGCCAACCCTGGTCGTCTTCATGCCGCGTGAGGCCGCCAGATCCGCGGGCCCAAGGCTCATCCCATGCATCCGGGGGCTGGCGCAGGCAATCTGCTCCACGTTCTTCACCCCTTCCGCCGTCTCGAGCAGGGCGTGCAGCAGGATCGGTTTCGTCACCGCATAGCGTGCTTCGAGCAGCGCCAGATACTGATCGACGAAATGGATGTCCCACGGCCCCTCGACCTTCGGGATCATGAACACATCCAGTCGATTGCCGGCGTGTCGCACGATCTGATCGAGGTCGTCGAGAAACCACGGGCTGTTGAGGCAGTTCACGCGCACCCAGAGCGCCGTATCACCGAAGTCGATGGCGTTTGCCGCCTCGATGAATCCGTTCCGCGCCGCCTCCTTCGCATCCACCGGGATCGCATCCTCCAGGTTGCCGCAGAGGACATCCACCTGCCGCGCCGTTTCCGGCAGCTTGGCGCGAATCTTCTCGAGATGTGGCGGGAAGAAGTGGACGACGCGCTCAGGGCGCACCGGCAGCTCGCGCAGCGGGGGCGGGGCGCCGATCGCGAGCGGCTTGTAGAAATTCGCGGGGAGCTTCACGACACGATCTCCAGGTGGTGGTTCAACACGCAGCTACACACGGGTGGCAGTCAACCGCGGGGGCCGGCGACGATGCCATCGTCGTGCAGCACGCCCACATCGTGTTCGGTCAATCCAAGAATATCCAGCAGGATCTCATCGGTGTGCTGGCCGAGCCGTGGCGCCGGAGCAACGGGAACGCGCGCGATTCGGCTGAATTCGAGGGGCGAAGCCGGCGCGAGCATCTCGCCGACACCCGGCTGGTGCAGCATGGCGAACATGGGATTGTCCTCGGACAGGTCGGCGTCGTGTCGAATCGCTTGCCGCACCGTACGATACGGCGCCCAGGTGACGCGCGCCGCATCGAGTGCTGCCCCTGCGTCGTGCAGCGTGCGCGTGGCGAACCACGGCGTGAAGAGTTCCGCAATTTCCTCACGCGCCCGGAATCGGTTGCCCTCGTCGTCAAGGTCAAGCGCCAGCTGGGTGCCAAGCGCCGCAATGGCATCGGCGCTGCCCGTCGCCTTGACCAGCGTCTTCCACTGCATGTCGGTGAGCCCGACGACCATCACTCGCTCGCCGTCGCTGGTGACGAAGTCCCTCCCGAACGCACCGAAGAGGTAGTTGCCATAACGTGAGCGATCGCTGTCATTGACCATCACTTCCGCGATCATGCCGAGATGCCCGAGCATCGCCAGCCCCACATCCTTGAGGGCCAGCGTGACGAGTTGCCCCGCACCATGACGCGACCGATGCCGATCGGCGGCCAGAATGGCGACCGCCAACAAATTGCCCGCAATTGCATCCCAGGCTGGAAAGACATGATTCACCGGCTCGACTGAGTTCTCGGGTCCGGTCATTGCGGGAAACCCGATCGCGGGGTTCACGGTGTAGTCCACCTCCGACCCGCCATCGCGGCGACCGAGCAGGTTGACCATGATCAGGTCTGCCCGGTGCGATGACAGCTGCTCGTAGCTCAACCATCCCTTGGCGGGGAAGTTGGTGCTGAAGATGCCGGCGTCGGGCCCGGGCGCGGCGATCAGACGCGTCAGGAGTTCCTGCCCTCGCGACGTGCGAAAATCCACGGCGATCGAACGCTTGCCCTTGTTGAGCCCTGTCCAGAACAGGCTCTGTGCACCGTCATTGGTCAGTGGCCAGCGGTGAAAGTCGAGTCCACCGCCGATCGGATCGAAGCGGATCACATCGGCGCCCAGCTGCGCGAGTGTCATACCGCCCAGTGGTGCCGCAACGAACGCCGACCCTTCCACGATGCGCAGTCCATGAAGAATGCCAGTCATCGGCGCGGCCCCGACACGTTGCGATGAAGGTTTGGCGTGCTCAGATGACACGCTTCGCACGCAGGTCGGCAATCTGCGCCGACGTCATGCCCAGCACTTCCGCCAGCACCTCCTCGGTGTGTTCGCCAAGCTTCGGGCCAAGGCTGCGAATACTGCCCGGAGTTTCGGAGAGGGCAGGGACGGGGGATGGGACGATGATCGATTCGCCCGTCTCCGGATCATCGAATGAGACGAGGTTGCGGCGGGCGTGAAACTGCCGGTCGCCGAAGATGTCCGCAATGTTGTTGAGCGGTCCGGCCGGTGTGTCGGTCGCGTAGCACCGTTCCAGTACCTGCTCGCGTGTGAGCGATCCACACCAGTCGCGCACGATCTCGTTCACATCGTGCCGATGTTCGAGGCGCGTCTTCTGCTCGCCATACGTACTTGATGCCGCCAACTCCGGTCGCCCCATCGCCGTGGCGAGGCGCCGGAACAGCTTGTCTGTGGCGGTCGAGATGGCGACCCACTTGCCATCCTTCGTGGCAAAGTGTCCGTGCGGGCAGGCGAAATCATTGTGTGACGACCCCTGACGCTCGCGTACATTCCCATACATCGCGAACGCTGGCGCCAGCTCCTCGGTGCATCGGAACACCGATTCGTAGAGTGCCGCATCCACGTATTGCCCCTCACCGGTCAGATCGCGGTGGCGCAGGGCCATCAGCACGCCGAGGCAGCCGTAGAGCCCCGTCATGTAGTCACCGAGGGTGGTGGATCCCGGTGTGACTGGCGTGCCCTTCGGCATTCCGGCGAGATAGGCGATGCCACCAACGGCATGCGCCACGCGCGCAAACCCCGGGCGGTCGCGGTACGGCCCTGTCTGGCCATATCCGGTCACGCGCAGCATGATCAGTCGCGGGTTGATCTCGTGCAGCACATCCCATCCCAGGCCCCACTTCTCGAGGGTGCCGGTCCGGAAATTCTCGCAAAGCACGTCGGTCTTCGCGATCAGTTCCTTGAACAGTGCCACCCCTTCAGGCTTGCGCAGGTCAAGTGTCACCGAGCGTTTGTTGCGGGACTCACTCATCCACACCAGCGTATCGCCGCGTTGTGACGGTGTGCCGAAGCGGCGCAGTGCGTCGCCTCCGATCGGGTGCTCGACCTTGAGCACGTCGGCGCCGAATTCGCCCAGAATGGTGGCGCAGTACGGTGCTGCAATGACGGTGGCGACGTCCACCACGCGAATGCCGGCCAATGGCATGGCCGCAGGATCCTGTTGGGACATGGTCGTCGGCCTCAGATGATTTTCTGCTGACGCAGCCGCTGCAATTCTGCGGCGGTCAGCCCCAGAAGCTCACGCATCACGGCGTCCGTCGCGTTACCGAGCGTCGGGCCGAGATTGGTGATCCGGCCCGGCGTGGCGGAGAGCGTCGGCACCACGCCGGGCACGACGATCTCACCCAGTTCATCGTCGATGATCCGCACCAGATTTTCGCGCGCGATGTAATGCTCATCGTCGAAGATGTCGGCAATGCTGTTCACGTTGCCTACCGGCACTTCCTCGGCGAGGCAGAGCCGCAGAACGTCGGCGCGGTCGAGCGATGCCACCCATTCAGTGACGATTGCATTGACAGTCTCGCGCGCGGCCAGGCGCTTGCGCTGATCGCCATACAGCCCGGACGACGAGAGCTGTGGCTGCCCCATCGCCTCGGCCAACCGTTCGAACATCTTGTCGGTCGTGCAGGCAATCGCGATCCACTTGTCATCGCGGGTCCGGAAGTGGCCATGCGGCACAGCCACGAAGCTGCCCGAACCCTCGCGCTCGCGAATCTTGCCCGTGACGCCGTACACCGACGCGATTTCCTCCATCATTCGGAAGATCGCTTCGTAGATACCGACATCGATGATCTGCCCGCGGCCGGTCAGCTCGCGGTGTCGGAGGGCGACCATGATGCCGATCGCCCCGTAGAGACTCGCGATATAGTCTCCAAGTGGAACTGTACCTGGCAGCACCGGCGTTTCGCCGGGAAACCCGGCCAGATAGTTCAGCCCACCGAAGGCCTGTGCGATGTGGGCGAAGCCGGAGCGGCGACGATATGGTCCCGTCTGCCCGTATCCCGACACGCGCAGCATCACCAGTCTTGGATTGGCTGCCGTCAGCGCCGCCCAGGTCAGTCCCCACTCTTCCATCGTACCCGGACGGAAGTTTTCGATCAGCACATCCGACTTGGCCACCAGCCGCAGGAAGAGCTGCACCCCCTCCTGCTGCCGCAGGTCGATGGTGACCGACTTCTTGTTGCGGCTTTCGCTGAGCCACTTGAGTGTGGCATCGGGGCGAGCCGTCAGCGTGCCGAACCGCCGCATCGGGTCACCGCCGATGGGGTGCTCGACCTTCAGCACCTCGGCACCGAACTCGCCCATCATCGACGCGGCATACGGGCCGGCGAGGAAGTTGCCGACATCGATCACGCGTATGCCAGTGAGCGGCCGGGGCGCATCGCCGACTGCCTGCGCCTCAGCGCCGGGTCCTGTCGGCCCGTCGGTGACGGGGGGTGCACTCGTTCGGCCCACGGGGTCGTTCACATGCACGTAGTTGCCTCGCGGCTCAGGTGGGGTTGCTCCGATATCTTAACCCGCCAACGCCGTTCCGCTGCTCCCGGGTTTCATCACCGGGTGGCGTTGGCCCTCATGCGGGGCACATTCCAGCCAACATGTCTGAATTCTCTTCCGACCACGACCTCGATTTCAGCGCCTGGATTGGCCGGACGGAGTCGGTGCACGATGGTTTGAGTCCCGAGCACGCCAGCCACGCGGCCGCGATGTTCGACGACGACGTAACCGACGTTCGTGCCGGTAGCTCCATCCCACCCCTCTGGCAGTGGTTCTACTTCCTGCCCCACGCACCGCAGTCGTCGCTCGACGGCGATGGGCATCCGCAACGTGGTGGCTTCTTTCCTCCGATTGCGTACCCGCGTCGCATGTTCGCCGGATCGCGAATGCAGTTTCATCGCCCGCTGCGACTGGGTCGGCCAGCCACACGCGAGGGCGAGATCCGCAACGTGGTGCTCAAGTCCGGTCGGAGTGGAGCGTTGGCCTTCGTCACGGTGGGCTACCGCTTCCTCCAGGATGGCGCGCTCTGCATCGAAGAGGAGCAGGATATCGTCTACCGTGAGCCAGGGGCCGCCACGCCAGCGCCGCCCGTCATGCCTCTCAGTGCAGTGCCGTCCGACACCTGGCTTCGTACGATCACGCCGGATGCCCGGCTGCTGTTCCGCTTTTCGGCACTCACCTTCAACGCGCATCGCATACACTACGACCGGCCGTATGCGCGCGATGCGGAAGGCTATCCCGGCCTCGTGGTGCATGGGCCGCTGACGGCAATGCTGCTGGCAGATCTTGTGCTACGGCACACATCACGTGGGATCGCGTCGTTTGCCTTTCGTGGCGTTACGCCTCTCTTCGATCTGGCCCCGTTCCATCTCACCGGGCGTCAGGACGGCGATTCCGTCGCACTCGAAGCGCTGGGCCCCGACCTGGCGCCTGCACTCAGCGCGCAAGTCACGTTGCGCTGACCGCACAGCACGACCGGCCGTGTCGCCCTGACAACGTGGTTGGCATATCGCACATGTCATGAGCTGCACATGGCAGACATGCGCATTGGCACCGTGAGTCCGTGTCCGCGCGAATCTCGGGGCCACGTCGCCGGGCAGCGCTCAACGAAAGCAACTGCCTGACGCAAAGGCGCAAAGTCGCGAAGGCGCAACGCGTTCACGCGCATCCGGTCGCCGGTGACTCGCAGTTGTGGCTCGGTACGCGCAATCGATCCTGCGCCCGAGTGAAGCCGGGTTGGCACACCCGTGCGACGCTACGGAACCAAGAGTCCACAACCCCACCACCCCACAACTCTACACCTGCGTATCCTTGCCGCTCTGTTCCTTTGCGCCTTCGCGACTTTGCGCCTTTGCGTCAAGCAGTTACCGCTCTCTTACCACCCGCGAGGTCGCCGATTCGCATCGCCCGCCGCCGCGACGTGTCACGCCGGACGGACGACTGAGACAATAGTGCAGTGATCGCGTGCCTGCCCTCGAAGCGTCCGCGCTCGGCGACGCTGGTGTCAGCGCCCCCCGATCTCCACCGCCGTCGAACCGTGCGGACCCGCGTACCGCTTCTCGCCCGCGCGGATTGCAACCGACAGCACATTCTCGGCTGGCGGGAGCGGACAGGTGGCGAAGGGCGTGAACGCGCACGGCGGATTGAACGCGCGATTGAAGTCGAGTACCGTATGGCCTGCGCTGTCCGCCAGCGTGGTGTACATGAAACGACCGGCAGGATATGTCAGGTCACGGCTGCTGGCATCGCGGAAGATCAGAAAGTACTGCGTGGTATCTGCGCCCTCGAAAGCCGCCGTGATCCGGTAGGGCTGGCCCGCAATCGTGAACTCGAGGGCGCCAGGTGAACGGTACTCCTCAGTCTGACCGATGACGTTCAGGATGCGCAGCGAGCGCGGCGCGGGATGTGGCACCAGTTTCGCCAGCACCCGCATTGACGTGTCCAACGGGAAATACTCGAGTCCCTTGAAATCAGTGCGCAGTACAAGCGCGGAATCCTTCACGCGAAGGGCGAAGCGCCCGCCACGCTCTATCACGCGGTACGTCACGCTGCCGCTGCGGAGAACGGTCGGCACTCGGCCCTTGTCATGGACAATTGAAATCGTGTCGACGCGAACGCTGTCGCTGTAGACCTCGACGCCGCGTGCGGCGGCGAACTGAAAGGTCGTGTCGGTGCGCGTGATGGTGCCAAACACTCGCGGCGTGTGATCCGGTGGCATCACGATGCTGTTTGACGCGGCACTCCCGATGGAGTGCGTCGCGCCGTCCAGCCAGAAGAGCCCCGCCACAGTGCTCCAGCCATCGGCCCCGGCAATGGCATCGAGACGCTTGATGCGCCACTCTCTCGTTTCCGTCGCGTAGGCAGTGGAGTCGACCGCAGGCTTGGTTGGCGGCGCAGGAACGCGAGAACAGGCGGCCGCTGCCAACAACAGCGCGGCTCGAAGAGCAGTGGCAAACGGGACGCTCTGCAAAATGCGGCTCCGCACGGGTGATACCGGAACGTATTCAGTCGCGCAACCGACAGGCGCCGCGGCACGCCGAACGCTAGCGCCGCGTGTCGTCATCCAGAATCCCCATGCGGCGCGCCGCGTCAACCGCGGCCAGCCGTGATCGCACATCGAGGCGCCCGTACACGCTCTTCACGTGCGTTTTGATGGTGTTCACCGACAACGTCAACGCTGCCCCGACCTCGGCCAGCGTGTGCCCCTGCGCCAGCAGGCGCAGGACCGCGGTTTCGCGTGACGTGAGCGCCGCCGGTGCCAGTGGAATCCGGGGCGGCGGCGACGGGCGAAGTACCGCGGTGTCGCCGCGGAAGTGCGCCAGTACACGACGTGCGATCGCGGGGGACACGACCGGCTCGCCCGCCATCGCCGTCAGAAGGCGCGCACGGAAGACATCCAGGGGTTCACCCTTGAGCAGGTATCCCTGCGCGCCTGCCGACAACGCCGCAAAGAGATGTTCGTCGTCATCAAACACGGTGCGTGCCACGCAGACCGTTCGCATCTGATGCACGTCCGTCGGGTGCGGCGCCTCGCCCATGAGTTTTCTGATCAGCGTGATCCCTGATCCATCCGGCAGCCCGAGGTCGATGATCGCCAGGTCGAACTCGACACGGACCATCCAGCGCTCCGCCTCGGCCACCGTACGCGCGGTACGCACCCTGGCATCAGGGAACACCGACACCGCTGAGATGGCCTCCGCCTCCATCGCCGGGTCGTCA
The DNA here is from genome assembly GCA_031414435.1 of Gemmatimonadaceae bacterium. GTDB lineage: Bacteria > Gemmatimonadota > Gemmatimonadetes > Gemmatimonadales > Gemmatimonadaceae > JACMLX01. The sequence continues at coordinate 21,792 of JANNVN010000336.1, read as the reverse complement.
TCGACGATCAGGACGTTGCTGACGGCGCGGGGCAGGCATGTGTCAGTCATCGCTCGGCCTCAGCCAAGGCCACGCCAGGGCGCGCTGTCAACAGCACCTCCGTACCGCGCGCGCCGTCCGCGCGTGCACCAACCCTCGTTCTGCCGGACAGCGAAGCCGCGCGCGCCTGCAGATTCGGCAGCCCGTCACCGGTGCGCGTCTGGTCCGGAGTGAATCCCTGACCGTCATCGACGAGATGGAAGCGAAGTTCCCCATCGATCAACGTCAGCCGGACCTGCACGTGAGTTGCCACAGCATGACGAATCACGTTGGTGATCGACTCCTGCACGAACGCAGTCAGCGCGTGCCGTTCCTCGGGCGCGAGCATCAGGTCACCGAGATCGGTGACCGGCCAGTCCACCGTGATGCCGGCGCTCGTGAGTCGTTCGACAGAGGCAAAGCGCGCATCGGCCGCCACCTCGGCCAGTGGCGCGGCGGTGACAAGTTCACCGCTCACCACACTACGCATTCCGCGCACCGCGCGCCGGATTTCACTCTGGACCACGGCCATCTGCTCTGTGCCGTCGGCGCCGGCGGTCAGTGGTGACAGGCCGGCCAGCAGCGGCGAACTCACCGTGTCGTGCAGATCGCGTGCGATGCGCGTTCGCTCTCGACTCACGCCGATATCGTACGCCTGACGGCTCGCATTTGCTGACCGGATCAGTGAAATCAAGGTGCCGACCAGTTGCACGTCGGAGGGGGTGAAGAGGCGTTTGCCACCGCGTGCGTAGGTGAGGCGCAACGCGGGTGATGACACCACTGCCGGAACGGCCAGTTCCTGGCCCTGCGCCTTGAGTTCCACCTCATGGCCGTCGCCTTCGCTGCCGCGCGTTCCATCAGCCGCGGCGTGCAGCGGGTCGAACAGTTCGAGCAACAGGGCACGCCAACGAGAGTCGCGCTCACTGTCGGACACCGCATACGTCACGTGCAGCGCCTTCGCGAACAGCTGTTCCGGCGGCAGGGCATTGCGATCAAAAAGACGCGACCATACCCAACGCCGGATGGGGAAGGTCCCGATCGCGAGGAACATGGCGATGGTCAGCGTGCCGGCGACTCCGGAACTTGCGGTGCCGAGGAGCGCGAGATCGATACCGACGAAGACCGCAACCAGCAGCCCCCAGAAGAGAATGCGGTACGCCCACTGATCCAGGTCGAACACGCGATACTGCCGCAAGCCGACTGCGAGGCCGGCATACATCAGCACGAAAAAGCCGAATGCATACCCCTGCGGAATCGGAGGCAGGCCGCCAATCGAGCTGACCACCGCGGTCAGGCCGATGAATGCTCCGCAGCCGGTCAGGACGCTGACGGCAAACCATCGCAGTACCGCGCGAGCGGCCGGATCTCCTTTCGTGCGCCGCCACTGGATGATGGAAATGATGATCGCGCCCAGCATCGCGGTCATCACCGGGAAACGTGATCCCCAATCCTGGTCGGGCGCGAGGCGCGTGACACAGGCCAGCCACCAGACGAACGCAGTGATGCCGAGCGCGAGCAGTGCGTTGTGATTGGCGAGTCGGAGCGGATACACCAGGAACAGCGCGCACAGTGCGGCGCCGAAGTGGATTGCCCCGAAGTGGTTGATGCCGCTCAGTGTCCGAAAGAGCGTCGCCGGCAACGCAAGCTCCCGCGCACTGTAGATCGCGGCCGCGTGGGCGAAGATCAGAAAACAGGCACCGGTGACCGCGTAGGCCCTTGGGCCCCACTCCGCTGGTCGAAGCGCCCACACCCAGGCACCAATGATGAGCCCGGCCGCGCCGAACAGGAGTTGGAGCCAGAACACGAGCGGCAGGCTGCCGAGTGGCCTTTGCCGCGGCGTCACCGTCACCGTGCGGACGGTGTTGCTCTTGTCGAGCAGGGTGAGGGTCACCGATGGGGCACTCAACACCGCGTGAATCGCCGACTGACGCGCATAGAATGCATCCTCCTCGGCCCACGTGTCGAGGAAGTCGGGCTCCTCCAACAAGTCACGCGGTTCGAGATGCAGGGCGGCACCGCCGGGCGCGGCAATCGCGATCAGTGAATCGCCGGATTGTGCGCCAGCGGCTGGGTTGCCGGTGTCGACGCTGGCAATGCGGAGGGTCGCCCCGGTGGCGGTTTGCTCGAAGCCCAGCCCGAGCCAGGGTGGCGTTCGAACCAGCCAGGTACAGAGCAGTGCGGAAACCAGACAGGCGCCGATTGCGCCGAGCAGCCGGGCGGTCGGTAGAACCGGGGCACTCATGGGCAAATCTCGTCGGGGAGGACGTCGTGCGAGCGAAGCTCGTGCCGAGCTCCGCTGGAAACTGTCACGGAAACGTATCCGTGCGCCCTGTTACAGTCGAGAGTTATTTTGGAGGGCCGGACCAACGGCGCCGGAGACAGGCGTTTCCCGACGGCGACGGGCTGCTTTCGGCCGCCGGGTGCGCTACCGGATGACGTCCACGCCACCCGCCATCTGGCCGACATCCACCGTGGCGACGGTCTTGAGAGTCCGCAGATCGATGATCTCGAGCGTGCCAGGCTCCGAACCGATTCCTTCGACGGTGATGAACACGTAGCGGTCATCACCGGAGACGGCGGCACCGTGGACGACGCGGCGCTGGGTCGGGATGCGCGCCAGTTCACGGCCCGAGGGGAGTTCGATGATGCTCACCGACTGCCCGCGCTTGTTGGTGGCGATCAGCTTCGTGCCATCGCGTGTGGCCGCGAGATTGTACACACCGGCACCAGCCGGAAAGCGGCGAAGCATCGTCCACGACGCGGCGTCGATCTCGACGATGTCGCTCGTCTTGTTGCACGCCACGTAGACCTTGGTTCCGTCTGCCGACGGCTGCGCCCAGGTCGGCGAACAGGCCGGATCACCCGCCGCCGGCGCCGTCATGCCGTGCCCCGACATGTCGTGAGTTCCAGCGCTGGCCAGCACCATCGGAGCGCCGGCCATCCCCATCTCCTTCCCCTTCGTGAGCTGGAAGTGCCGGCTCACGGCAAGGGTGGCGACGTCGATCTCAACGAGCATGTCATCCATCATGCACGCCGAGTAGTGCTTGGTGCCCTGCGCGTTCAGTCGACTGCCGTGCGGCATGGTGCAGGTCGGGATGCGCGTCAGTTCCACCATGTCGTCCACGCCAACCACACTGACATCGCTGGCGACCATGTCGCCGTGGAGATTGAAATTGACGACGAACGCGAGATGCCCTTCCGGCGTGATCTGCGCCGTGGCGGGGAAGTTGCCGAGCATCACGCGCCCGACCACGGTGTTGTCGTTCGCGCGCAGTTTCCAGAAGCTGCCGTACGGCGTGCCGTGCGCCGTCGAGACGTAGTAGAACTGTCGGTCCGGCGAGACGGCCAGGCCGTGAGGACCATCGGGATCGGTCGCGCTCAATCCGATCGGCACCCTCGCCTGAATCGTCGCGCCGGACGGCCCGAACGTGATGATCGATATCTCGTCCGTGCCCTCCGACGCAACGGCGATCGTGTACGTGCGCTCCGGCGGCGTCGGCAGCACCTTCGGTGCCAGCGCCTGTGCGCCGAGCCGCGAGCCCATTGCAACGGTCGCGATCAGGGTCGCACGCGCGAGCGCACGCTGCCGCATCATGGCGTGATGCCCCGCTTCGGCTTCATGCGCACGATCCACAAGCCATTGTACATGTCGTTCACGTACGCCAGACCGTCGCGCACCACCACTCCCCACGTCATCGCCGCATTCTTCACGAAGCCGTCCATGTCGGCCGTGTTCAGATGCGCCATCTCGCGTTGCTGCGCGCGCAGGTCGCCCCGCAGTTCGCCGCTGATGTCAAAGGTGCGGAAGCCGGCGTTGTAGGCACCCATGTACAGAGTGTCGCCGGCGATCCAGATGTTGTGTACGCCACCGAATTCCGGTTCGTAGAATGCCACCGACTTCGGGTTCGCATAGTCCGACACATCGATCACCTGCAGACGGCCATAGGCCCGGCCGGCCGACGCATCCTTGGCACCCTGCACGCCGCTCGACGGGAACACTTCGTCGGCGATGAACACATAGTTCTTGTGACGCCATGCCGTATGCGTGCCGCGAATGAAGCCGGACCCGCCGGCCAGCTCCACCTGTCGGTAGAGGTCATTCAGATCGTACTTGTACTGGCTGACGATCACCGGGTTCGACGGCGAGCCGCCCTTGATGCCGTTGCCGATGTCGAGGATGATCAGCCCGTCGTTCCAGTAGCTCAGGTAGGCGAGGCCATCCTGCACGTCGACGTCGTGGAGCGACCGGCCCGCGTCGGGCCGAGGTGTGCGCCACTCGCCGACCTGCTTCGGCTTGTACGGGTCGGTGATGTCGATGATGTGGAAGGCGCCGGTGCCATCGTTGGTGGCATAGACGTGGGTGCCGAACTTCGGCTGCGTATACACGAACGCCGAGTGGACACCGGCCGTCATGCCTTCGGTGAACTCGGCGATCTTCACCGGGTGCAGCGGATCCGCGAGACTGCTGATCACGATGCCGTTCTTGCGATCGCTGGCGCCTTCGCGCGTGTTCACCAGGATCGTGCCTTCCGCGTTCGTCATCAGGTCATTCACGCGACGGGTGTTGAGCACCATGCTGTCGCTGACGATCGGATTGGCGGGATTCGAGATGTCGAGCGTGTAGAACAGATCGCCGCCGCTGCCCGAACCGAGGTAGGCCACCTTGCCGTTCGGATGGAGCCACACTTCTTCGGTCGTGAAACGCTTCTTCGGTGAGCGGCCCACGACTTCCAGCGGCCGGCGAACGTCGCGCGCGGTCAGTGTGACGGTGGCTTCGGCAGACTGGGCGCCAAAACTGGCCGTGATGGTGTACGTGCCCTGCTCGTAGCCAACGAATCCGCCATCGGCGCCGATCATGCCCTGACCGGGGCTGAAGCTCCAGATCGGTGTCAGGCCATCGATCGCCTTGCCGGCGGCGTCCATCGGTTTGGCGGCGAAGCGGATCACATCGCCGGTACGCGCATCGGCGGATGCCGGCGTCACATCGAGTGCCACGATGCGCCGCGCAGCCACGGTGACGGGAACGTCTTTCGTCACGGTGCCCGCAGTGGCGATCAGCTTCGCCGCGCCCGGTGCCACGGCGACCGCGAGTCCGTCACGCGACACGGTCAGCACACGCGGGTTGCTGCTGGTCCACAACACCCGGTCGTCGCGACGGTCGTTGCCGCTGTCATACGCAGTCGCGAGGTAGCGCATCCGCTGCCCGATGGCGAGGGTCGACACTGCCGTCGTGACGGCGATGTGATGCGCCGCGCCCGGCAGCATCTTGACCTCGAGTCGCTCGATGACCGGTGGCCGGCCGAGGATCGTTGCCGAGACGACAATCGGCAACGTGCCGGTCGAGCCAGAACGGACGAGCCCGTCATTCTCGATCGTGCCTTCGAAGAACCCGCCGGCGCGACTGAACCTGATCACGGCGTTCGGCACCTCGTTCCCCTGCGCGTCCAGTGCGCGAGCTCGCAGGCGCATCGTATCGCGAGCCGTCATGCTCCGATCGCGCGGCAGAATCTGGAGTGACGCGATGGCAGGCCCGACAGGCGTCGTAGCGGGCTGGGCTGTGGTCTGAGCACCCGCGATGAAGGGGATGAACATCAGAAGAGCGGCGACACTGGTCGGACGCGACATGCAGGGAACCTCAAGCAGCGGGCTCAAACGGTCGAAACACAGAGGGATCGGAAGGATACCGTGGGCGTCGCATTGCCGCGACGCTCCCTGGGTGACCGCTCGCCTGACCTCCTGCATGCACGATCCAGCCAATACGACAGAGCGGGTGACAGCATCGGTCCCGGAAATACCGGTTCCCGTCTTTTCCGATCCATCGGGTCGCCGATGGCGAGCCCTGCGAGGAGCGGCCCTCGGCGTCGGCGTCGCCAGCACCGTGCTCGCATTCGTGCTGGTGGCGGCAGTGTTGATCCCGCCCCTGCTCCCCTCCACCTGGAAGCCCGCACAGAGACCGCCGGCCACCGTTTCGGGCGACAGCCGTCGCGAGCCAGCGCGACTCGAAGCGCGCCAGCGCCTCGTCGACGCCCTTGCCCAGCACCATCTGACACCCACACGCCGCGGGCCGCGGCCCGAGTCCATTGCACCGGTCTCGACTCGCGCTGTGGTCGACAGCAACCCGGTCGTCGTCGGCTTCTACGTCAACTGGGACGACAACTCGTTCGCCGCGCTGCAATCACACGCGCGCGAGCTTGACTGGGTGGTGGGGGAGTGGGCCTTCCTCACCGACAGCGGGAGCGCCGTGACATGGGACCTCGGCGACACGAAGCGCAAGGATGTGCTGGGGCTGGTGGAGGCGCTGCCACCAGAACAGCGCCCGCGACTCTTTGCGATGCTCACCAACGTTGATCCCGACCGACATGAGTTCGACGTTCGGCGCGCGCGGCGATTGCTGACGAGTGCGACCAATCGATCGCGCGTGATTGCGAGTCTGGTTGCGGGCGTCAAGCGCATGGGCCTGGCGGGCATCATGATCGACATCGAAGGGGCCGATGCGGAGTCACGCGCGGGATTGACGCTCTTCATGCGCGACCTGCGTGGTGCGCTGCACGACGTGTCGGCGCTGACGCTGCAGACGGTGGCCGCAGATGCGCCGGTTGATGAGACACGTGCCGCAGGCGCCAATGCCGACTTCGTCGTCGTGATGCTCTATGACGAGCACTACCCGACCGGCGACCCGGGGCCGGTGGCCAGTCAGTCCTGGTACGACGAGAGCGCCGTGCGGGCACTGACGATGATCCCGAAGGAGAAAGCCATCTTCGCGATCGGAACATACGGCTACCATTGGGATGACACCGGCGACAAACGGCCGGCCGAGGCGGTGACCTTCGCTGAGGTCATGCGCTCGGTGCGTGAGCACCGCGGGTCCGTCACGTTCGTCTCGCCGTCGCTGAATCCGATGGCGCTGTGGACTGAGCCGGATTCCGTCGATCATCAGGCGTGGTTCCTCGACGCCACGACAGCGTGGAATCAGATGGGCACGGCTATCGGCCTCGGCGCGCGCGGCGTGGCGCTCTGGCGACTGGGTGCGGAGGATCCATCGCTCTGGTCGGTGATCAATCCACGAACGGTGCCAGATCCGGTGCGCGACCTCGCGACGGTGGCGCCGGGGTACGACGTGGAGTTCGAGGGCGACGGCGAACTGCTCCGGGTGCGATCCAAACCGACCAATGGAGCCCGCACCATCGGCATCAACAGCGCAACGCGACTCATCACGCGGGTACTCTGGAATCAGCTGCCATCGCCGTACGTGATTGAACGCGCCGGCGCCGCCGCTCCGCACCGCGTGGCGCTCACCTTTGACGATGGCCCCGACAGCCGCTGGACGCCGGCCATCCTCGACACGCTCGAGGCCCGCGGCGTGAATTCCACGTTCTTCATCATCGGCGAGAACGCGCTACGCGAAATTCCGTTGACGCGGCGCATCATGGCGGAGGGGCACGAGCTGGGGAATCACACCTTCACGCATCCGAATCTGGCGCTCACACCGTCATTCATCACACGACTGGAGCTGGATGCCACGGAACGGTTGATTGAGGCGATCACCGATCGACGCAGTGCGCTGTTCCGGCCGCCGTACTTCGGTGACGCTGAACCAACCACGTCAGACGAACTGGTCCCGGTGGCGTTGGCCAACGACCTCGGATACATCACGGCGGGGCTGCACGTCGATTCCGATGACTGGCTGGCGCCCGGCGCGCAACAGATCGTGGACAACGTGCTCCGTGCGCGTTCAAAGGGCAACGTCGTGCTGTTGCATGACAGCGGCGGCGATCGCAGCCAGACCGTGGCCGCAATCGGACCGCTGATCGACTCGTTGCGCGCGCGCGGCGACACGATCGTACTGCTCTCGGAGCTACTCGGCCTGACGCGTGACCAGGCCATGCCACCACTCCCAACGTCGAGCGCAACCTCGCGCGGCTTTACCCTCGCCGCGTTCTTCACTGTCGGCGCCGTGCAGTTCACGATCAAGTGGATCTTCATTGTCGCCGTGGTGCTTGGCTCGATCCGGATCGTAGTGGTCCTGCTGCTCGCCATCGCACATCGCATCCGTGGCTCGCGACGCCCGACGCGCGGCGTGGACTATGCACCGCATGTATCAGTCATCGTCCCGGCGTATAACGAGTCGAAGGTCATTGCGATGACGATTCGCAGCCTGCTGGCGCAGGACTACGTTGGCCGGCTGGACGTCGTGGTCGTGGATGACGGTTCGCCGGATGGCACCGGAGCGGTGGCGATTGCCGCATTCGCGGATGAGCCGCGGGTCTCAGTCTTCACGAAGGTGAACGGTGGCAAGTCGACGGCGCTCAACTACGGCATTCATCGGGCCCGGGGAGAGATCGTCGTCTGCCTCGATGCCGATACGGTGTTTGAGCCACGGACCATCGCCGAACTGGTCGGTCCGCTGGCTGACGCCGGCGTTGGTGCGGTGGCCGGAAATGCCAAGGTGGGCAATCGCCTGAATCTGGTCACCCGCTGGCAGGCGCTCGAGTATGTGACCAGTCAGAACACCGATCGCCGCGCCTTCGACCTGTTGAATTGCATCACCGTCGTGCCGGGCGCGGTGGGGGCGTGGCGACGGACGGCCATTCTGGAAGCCGGCGGTTTTTCGCACGACACGCTGGCTGAGGATCAGGATGCGACGATCGAGTTGCGGAAGCGCGGCTGGCGGATTGGCTACGCGGAGCGCGCGGTGGCATGGACCGAGGCACCGGACTGCTTCCGGACACTGGTCCGGCAGCGGTTCCGCTGGAGCTTCGGCACCCTGCAGTGCACCTGGAAACACCGTGGCACGCTCTTTCGCCGCGCGTATGGCTCGCTGGGGACGATCGCGATGCCGAACACACTCCTTTTTCAGCTGCTGTTCACCGCCGTTTCTCCGCTCGCCGACCTGATGTTTCTCGGCAGTCTATTGAGCGTTGGGCTCACGTACGTCGAGCATGGTCCGACCTTCGCGTGGCACACCGGCACGCAGCTGGCGGCGGTCTATCTGCTCTTCCTGCTGATGGACTGGCTGGCGGCCGTGATTGCGTTTCTGCTCGAGCCGGGCGAGGAGCGACGGTTGACATGGTTGATCCTCATTCAACGATTTGCGTACCGGCAGATCATGTACTGGGTGGTGGTGAAGTCGTTCATCGCGGCCGCGCGGGGCGGGCTGGTGGGGTGGGGCTCGCTCGAGCGGAAGGGGACGGTCGCTGCACAACGGGGATAGCGGCGGAAGCGTGACGCGCAGAAGGCAGCGCGGCAGATGGGATCTGGGCAGATGGTCTCGTGGCGGAAGGCCGTGCGGCAGCCGTGACCGGGATACGTGCCCAGACGGAACCAGGCCCCGACAACGGAAGTAGTCTGCCGAGTGTCCGACGGATAGATTCCTCAGGAGCTCTTCAATCCCATCCGTGTCCGCATCCTTTCAGGAACATCTCGAACTCGCCCTCGGCGACGAGTATCGCGTCGTACGCGAACTTGGCGGCGGCGGGATGAGTCGTGTCTTTCTCGCGACGGAGATCGCCCTTGGGCGCCCGGTCGTGATCAAGGTGCTGACGCCGGAACTCGCGGCGGGTGTCAACCGGGAGCGCTTCCGTCGCGAGGTCCAGCTCGCCGCCGGCTTGCAGCACCCGATGATCGTGCCGCTGCTCACCGCCGGTGAGGCCGAAGGATTGCTCTGGTATACGATGCCGTTCGTCGACGGGGAGTCGCTGCGGGAGCGGATTCAGCGCGGCGTGATGTCTTCGCGCGATGTGCTCCCAATTCTGATCGACGTTGCCCGCGCTCTCGGGGCGGCACATCGGAAGGGTATCGTCCACCGCGACATCAAGCCCGGGAACATCCTGCTGCACGAGCAGCATGCCGTGGTGGCGGACTTTGGTGTCGCCAAGGCACTCACGGCGGCCACCTCCGATTCGACCGGCCTCACCACCTCCGGGCTCGCGGTCGGCACGCCGGCGTACATGTCGCCCGAGCAGGCGGCCGGCGACGCCACGGTGGATGCCCGCGCCGACATCTACGCCCTCGGCTGCGTGGCATATGAGCTCCTGAGCGGCAAGCCGCCGTTCACCGATCCGAGTGCCGCACGGATGCTGGTGGCGCAGGTGTCGCAGATGCCGGTGCCGCTGAATCAGGTGGCGCCCGTGAAAGCGAGCCTGTCGAACGCGATCATGGTCTGCCTCGAGAAGGATCCCGACATGCGCTGGCCCACCGCCGACGCGTTTGCGGACACGCTCGAGGAGCAGCGGTACACGTCCGAGATGCCGGTGCCGTCGGCACTGCCCGCGCCGGCGGAAGCGCAGCGCAGCCCCCGCACGCCGACTCGGTCAGTGGACACGATTCCGGCCCCGCCGCCCCGAAAGTCATGGGGCCGCGCGCTGGCAGGCGGCGGTGCACTGGCGATTGCCATCGCAGTGGGCGTGTCGATGTCATCGGGGAACTCGGGACCGAAGTCCGCCGTGGCGTTTGCCGCGCCGCAAATGGTGATGGTCGCTGATGTCGAGAACAGGACCGCCGATTCCACTCTCGGCGATCTGCTGTCGGAAGCGCTGCGGACCGAGTTGCAGGAATCGAAAATGGTCACGGTCATGACCCCGGCGGCGACGCAGTCGGCACTGCAGCGCATGCAACGGCCGGCGGCGGCACGTGTGCCGGCGGTGCTGGCCCGCGAGATCGCCGTGCGCGAAGGGGTACCGGTGGTCGTCGAAGGTCGCATTCAGAAGGTCGGCAACACCTATCTGGTGCGGGCAGCACTTGTATCGCCATCGGACGGTGGCGAGCAGAGTGCCGTGCAGGAAACCGCGGCCGACGAGGATGGACTGATCGCGGCGATTGGTCGCATGGCACGTCGCACCCGCGAGAAGCTCGGCGAATCTGGAACGACGCTGACTGCGTTGCCCTCGATGGAACGCGTCACCACCTCGTCGCTTGCAGCGCTGCGCAAGTACACCGAGGCGCTGCGACTGGGTGATGGAGCCGATGGCGACCCGAATCCGCGTCGCGAGATCCAGTTGCTGGAAGAGGCGGTCGCACTCGATTCGAATTTTGCCATGGCGTGGCGTCGCCACGGCGTTCGACTCCTCCGCGGCGACGGGCAATACTCGAACCAGCGGCAGGTACGTGGCAAGGCCGCGATTTCACGCGCATATCGGTTGCGTGAACGACTTGCCCCCGTGGAGCGCGGACTGGCGGAAGCAGCGTTCTTCACCGATGTCGAGAGCAACCCGGAACGTGCCACGACCGCCTATCTCGCCATCCTCAATGAGCAGCCCGGCAACAGGATCGCGCTGAACAACCTTTCCAATGGTGCGCTGGCCGACGGGAAGTTCGAACTCGTTCGTGAGTACGGAACCCGGTACGTCGCGGTTGATTCGGCCAATTTCGAAGCGTGGCCGTGGGCTATCTGGGGCGCCTACGGCAGTGGACGCATCGATGAAGCGCGCGCCACCCGCGCCGCGATGCGCCGGCGATTCACAGCCAGGGAGGACTCGGTCCGCCTCGATGAGCTGGACCTGCAATGGCTGAGTGTCGAAAGAGACTGGCCCGCGGTCGAGCGGCTGGCGCGTGGCCTGCTCGCAGGCCAGCAGGACATCCACCGAGCCGATCGCGCACTGCAGCAGTTGGTCGGTGCGCTCGCCATGCGCGGCATGCTGAACGCAGCCTGGAGCGCGAACGACTCGGTCAGTACGCAACGGCTGGCGGGAGCAGACTCTGCGGAACGCAGGAAGTGGCGCGGGGACGCCGCTCGCCAGCGGTACTTCGACCGCGCCTGGTACGGCCGCGACACCGCTGGCATCGGGCAGGCGATCAAGACCTACCGCCAGGTGTCCGGCGTGGACCGCTGGCGCATGGAGGATCGGCCGCTCTTCAATCTCATTTTCGACTACATCGTCGCTGGTGATGCGGCAGGCGCTAGAGGCCGCTTGGCAGAGTTCCGCGCTGCGTCGATCCGCGAGAAGGGCGTGGGTGAATTGCCGCCGGTCGGCTCGCCTGTCATGGCAAGTCTGGAAGCTCAGGTAATGCTGGCGGAGGGGCGGCCAAAGGAGGCGTTGCAACTCCTGCTCAGGCTGGCACCGGAAGCGATGCGTTTTCCGCAGCCAGAGACGTTCCATATCGGCAAGGCCTACCTGGATCTCGGGCAGCGCGACTCCGCCCGGGTGTGGCTCTCGCGTGTGACCGATTCCCCCGATCCTCGTCGCGCATGGACGGAGGGATCGTTCCGCTCGCGCGCGCTGCAACTCCTCTGCGAGCTGGCCGACACTCCGGTCCAGAGGCAGCAGTGGTGTGCAGTACTGGCGGCCGAGTGGAAGGATGCGGACCCCATCCTGCGGCCGATCGTTGCTCGCGCCCGGGCGAGACTCACTGAATGACGCGATGATCTTCAAGCACATCTACGACACCTCTCTCTCGCAGTCGAGCTACCTGATCGGCTGCCAGGCAACAGGCGAAGCGGTCGTCGTGGATCCGGTGCGTGACGTGGATTTGTACTTCGCCCTCGCCGAGCGCGAAGGCGTTCGCATCACGGCTGTGGCAGAGACGCACATCCACGCCGACTATTGCAGCGGCGCACGCGAACTGGCCTTTCGCACCAGTGCGCAGCTCTTCCTGAGCGGATGTGGCGGTCCGGACTGGCGGTACGCGTACGCCGCCGCTGACTCCGCCGTAGAACTTGTTGATGGCGACGTGATCCCCATCGGCAACATCCGGCTGACGGCCGTGCACACCCCGGGCCATACGCCCGAGCATCTCGCCTTTCTCGTCACGGATGGCGCGGCGACGGAGCACACGATGGGGATGCTCAGCGGTGATTTCCTTTTTGTCGGCGACGTCGGCCGGCCTGACCTGCTCGAGACGGTGGCGGGGCAGACTGGCACCATGGACGCCAGCGCCCGTCAGCTGTATCAGTCGTTGCAGCGCCTGAAGACACTGCCCGACCATCTGCAGATCTGGCCGGGACACGGCGCCGGCAGCGCCTGTGGGCGTGCGCTCGGCGCGGTGCCGCAGACGACCCTCGGCTACGAGCGTCTCGTCAACTGGGCACTGAAGCCGCAGACCGAAGACGCGTTCGTGGCCGAGGTGCTTCGCGACCAACCCGAGCCGCCGGCGTATTTCGCAGTGATGAAGCGCATCAACCGCGATGGGCCAACGCTGCTCGGCGGACTGCCCGAAGTGCCGCATCGCAGCGGGTTCGAGGCGCAGCAGTGGGTGGAGAAGCTCGGTTTGCTGGTGGATGCGCGCCCAGCGGAGGATTTCGCTGCGGCGCACATATATGGGTCGCTCAACATCCCGGGCAATGCGAGTTTTGCCAGCTGGTTCGGATCGCTGATCGACTACCGGATGGATGTCTGGCTGCTCGCTGTCGATGAAGCGCACGCTGATCGTCTGGTACGCGAACTGATGGGCATCGGGTTCGACAGGATCGTCGGCGTCAGTGTGGCTTCAGATGCACTGGTCGGCGTCGACACGTATGCGGTGACGCAACGATCGGCCATTGCCTTGTCAGGCGCGCTCGGCCGCGAAGGGCTGATCGTCGTCGACGTGAGGAATCGGCGTGAGTGGGCTGCGGGCCACATTCCTGGTGCCATTCACATTCCGCTCGCGGAGTTGCCGCGCCGATTGGAAGAACTCCCGGCCGATGGGTCGCTCATCACGCAGTGCGCGTCCGGCACACGATCCGCCATCGCCGCGAGTCTGCTGCTGATGGCAGGTGCCAGCAGTGTCGAGAACCTCGCTGGCGGCATCCAGGCTTGGACGAATGCTGGCCTGACGCTGACCACCGACGAGGCACCGCTCCCCGTCGTTCCCGCGCGACCGGTGCCGCCAGACGAAGTCGAAGCGGCGCCCTCCGATACCGGTCCGGAGATCCCCCGCTTCCTCGAACGGCGAAAGCGGAAACGATAGTCCGTCGATCCGGCTTGTATCGTGGAGACGCTGATGGACTGGAAATGAAGCTGGGGTAGCACCAGGAGATGTGGTGTTCGATCAGTGCGGTAGGCACCGTGCGAGTCTGCTCCTTGCTGCACGGTTGGTGCACACCAGCGGCTCGGTCCTGTCAGCGGCTGCGCGCACCTCGACCGTCTTTCCCGGTCCATTAGGTTCTCTCAGAGGCTGTATTGGCGAACGTTGTGCCCGGCCGCGCATGGCGGCCCGGCGATCCGTGCGGGCGCGCCGCATGTACGGATCGGACCGTCGGTTGGGCGGCGCGCACGAGGATGGACATGCTCCCGTCGTCGCTCACCGTGACGCTTGCCACAACGATTCTCGGCCTGCTCACGGTCGCCGTCTTCTTCCTGGCGTGGAAGCGTGGACAGTTCGATCGCATCAGCCAGCAGGCGCTGCTCCCGCTCGACGACGATGATTTCAGTGTCGCGCGACCGTGGGAAACGCCGTCGCAGCGTGCCGAGCGGGTGGAAGAGTTTGGTCCACCGCCTAAAAGCGCGACGCCGGGCATCTGGGGAGGCGCGAAATGAGCACCACGCTTCCGCCCCGCATTGTCGCGCTGGCGTCGCCGATCACCGACATGGAGAACCTGGACATCCGCCTGCGCGCAGATGCGTCCAGCCGGCAGGTAGCGCTCCGGGCGATCGCGTTCTCGGTCGTTTGGCTGCTCGTCGGTTCGGTGTTCGGGCTTTTGGCCAGCTTCAAGTTGCACATGCCCGACTGGCTGGTGAGTAATCCGGCACTGACCTTTGGCCGCATCCGCAGCGCGCACCTGAACGCGATGGCGTACGGCTGGGCCAGCAGCGCCATGCTCGGCGTCAGTGTCTGGATCATTCCGCGGCTGGTGCATACCGAGCTGCGCGTGCCGAAGGCTGCCGAAGCCGGCTTGTATTTCTGGAACATCGGCATGGTCCTTGGCATCATCGGTATTCTCGCCGGATACAGCGATGGGCTCGAGTGGCTGGAGATGCCGCGCTACTGGGCTGATCCGTTCTTCGTGATCGGTGGCGGGCTGGTGGGCCTCAGCCTGCTGTCGACGATCGCCGTGCGCGAGGTGGAGCATCTGTACGTGAGTGTGTGGTACATCATGGCGGCATTCATCTGGTTCCCGATCATCTTCGTGGTGGGCAACTGGCCGACGTACTCGGGCGTCGAAAGTGCCGCGGTGAACTGGTTTTACGCGCACAACGCACTTGGCCTCTGGCTGACGCCGGTCTGTCTTGCTGCCGCGTACTATTTCATCCCGAAGATCCTCGGGCGGCCGATCTACAGCTACCAGCTCTCGCTGCTCGGCTTCTGGACCCTCGGTTTTTTCTATTCGCTGAACGGCATGCATCATCTCATCGGCGGGCCGTTGCCCACGTGGATGATCACCACGTCGGTCGTGGCCAGCGGTCTGATGATCATCCCGGTGATGGCGGTCGGTGTCAATCAGCACATGACACTCAACAAGCGCTTCGGCGCATTGCGCTACAGCCCCACGCTCCGCTTCATCGTGTTCGGCTCGGTGGCATACACACTGGTGTCGCTGCAAGGGGTATTCATGGCGTTCCGTGAAGTGAATCGCCTCACACACTTCACTCATGTGACCGTGGCTCACGCCCACGTCGGGTTGTACAGCTTCGTGACGATGATCATGTTCGGCAGCATCTACTACATCCTGCCGAGGCTTCTCGACCGCGAATGGGTGAGTGAGAAGCTGATCAGCTGGCATTTCTGGGCAGTTGGCATCGGACAGATCGTGTACATCGTGCCACTGACGGTGGCCGGGATGTTTCAGGGCGTAGCGATGGCCGATTCCGCCAGCACCTGGGAGACGGTCGTGCGTGCGATGCTCCCGGGCCTCATTGGTCGTTCGATCGGCGGCACCCTGCTGACCATCGGTCACTGCGTCTTTGCCTGGCACGTGTTCCTGATGTTCCGCGGCGGAAAGCAGAAGCAGGGATTGCCGCCATTCCACGAGGTGGCTCCGATCGTGACGATGCGAGACAAGGCCACATTCGTTGCGGGAGGTGTGAAGTGACGCGCATCTGGTTGCTGCTGACGGGCGTGCTGGCCATCATCATCTTCGCCACGTCGTTGCTGGTGGTGATTCCAAACACCATGATCGGTCAGGTGAAGATTCCGTCGCAGCTCAAGGACTACACTCCGCAGCAGGCGCGAGGCCGTGAAGTCTACGTGTCGGAAGGGTGCGTCTACTGTCATTCTCAGCAAGTGCGCGATCCCGTCTATACCTCGGACAAGGAGCGTGGCTGGGGCCCGCGCGCCACGGTGCCGTCGGACTATGTGTATGACAAGCCGCATCAACTCGGCACGATGCGCACGGGGCCCGACCTGATCAACATCGGCGTGCGCCAGCCAAGCGATCAGTGGCATCATGTGCACCTGTTCAATCCGCGCTCGCTGATGGCGTGGTCGATCATGCCGGCGTTCCCGTATCTGTACACGGTGCGCGATTCGGCGTCGATCAAGCCGGGCGAGACGTTCTACAGCGTGCCGGGTGGCAAGCTACCCGCAGGCAAGGTGATCGTGCCCACGGCCGACGGCGATGCGCTCGTAGCGTACCTCAAGTCCTTGCGGCGCACCTATCCCGTGCCGACCGGTGACGAACCCGCAGCGCGCTCGATCGGCGGGCGCAGCGAACACACCATGCCATGACCGATCCCACAGCGAAGGAACGCGCACCGTTCAGTGATGCGGAGTCTGATGTCGAGGTCATTCATCGCCAGATTGTTCGCGAGCTCGCCGATCCGGCGGAGGGGTATGAGCGTGTGCCGGCATTCCTCTGGGTCGTGGTGGCGACGATGGTCTTCTGGGGGGGATGGTACATCGGTCGTCGCGGCGGCACGTTCGATACACAAACCCACGTGGAGTATGCGGACATCGGGCTGACTGCCAGCGCCGCTGGTGACACTGCCGCCAGAGGACCGGTTGATCCCGTGGCCGAGGGCAAGCGGATTTTCGGAGCGAATTGTGTGGCATGCCATCAGTCGACAGGACTGGGAGTGGCAGGCGCGTTTCCGCCTGTGGTCGGTAGCGAATGGGTGGTCGGTCCCGAGCAGACCGTGATCCGGATTCTGCTCAATGGCTTGAGCGGGCCGCTCAAGGTCAGGGGTGCGGCCTACAACGCCGCGATGCCGGCATGGAAGGAATCGATGAGCGATGACGATATTGCGCATGTGATTACCTACCTCCGGCAGTGGAGTCCGAACGCAGCACCGGCTGTTGCATCAGCATCGGTTGCTGCGTTGCGCAAGGAGCACGCGGCACGCACGGGGCCGTGGTCCGAAGCAGAGTTGAGGACGCTGGAGACGGCCGCACCGGCTTCGGTGACGTCGGCGGCGACCGCGGTGCCTTCGGAGGTGAAGCAATGACGACCACAGAGTCGACGGTCATCACCCACCCAATGGCGCGTCGCCCACCGACGACGCCGGTGTTCGGATACTTTGCCACACCGGCGATGGTGCGGGAGGCATTGCCGCCGCTGGCTCGGCTCGGTGTGCCGCGTGACTTCATCGATGTCGTCGTGACTGAACGGGCGGCCGGAGCGATGTACGCAGGCAAGCGTCGCGCGATGATTCCCCTTTGGAAGTTCGCGTCCATCGGCGGGATCCTCGGCCTTGGCGGTGGTGCGCTGGTTGCATTTGTATTGATCGCGTGGCCTGGCTTCGCGCCCGCAGGACCATTCGCCTACGCGCTGCTCTTTACGCCGATGGTGATGGTCGCCGTTGGCGCGTCGATCGGGGTACTGATTTCCCTCCTCACAAAACGCCGTCCGTCCGCCTGGCGACTGCGCATTCCGCCGCCGGGCAACGATGAAATTCTGGTCGTCGTGCGCGCACGTGGCGAGGAACAGGTGAGTCTCACCCTCGAGGCATTACAGCAGCAAGGGGCGCACGGCGCGCAGGTTCTGCGTTGAACACACGACAGGCATGGATCGCCGCGCTTCGGATTCCGATCGCGGCGTTGCTGTTTCTGATTGCCGGCGCGTTTGCGTACTTTCGAGTGGGCGACGTGACGCTGTTCGACGGCGCAGGAATCGCGATTCCGTCGGTATTCACGGGCACCTTCTCGCTCTCGCTCGATGGTCCGGGACTCGCGGACTTGATCTGGTTCGTTGGACTGGTGCTCACCGCCGCGATTCCTGTGTGGAAGACGGTGCGCGACATGTTCCGTGGTGAATTCGCCGCTGATGTCGTCGCAATTCTCGCGATCGTCTCCGCTGCGGCGCTCTATCAGCCATTCGCAGGCCTGGTGGTCGTGATCATGCTCACCGGTGGCGCGGCGCTCGAGCGCTACGCCGAGGGCAGGGCAGGGGCGGCGGTGGCGGCGCTGGAGCAGGCGGCACCGAGGCAGGCGCACATTCGCGGTGACAATGGCGCAGTGCGTGACGTGCCGGCCGAGTCGGTGAAGGTCGGCGACCTGCTGCTGGTGCGGCCCGGCGAACTGGTGCCGTGCGACGGCGTCATCACGGATGGCCGCAGTCATGTGGATGCAAGTGCCATCACCGGTGAGCCGCTCGCCGTCCCAGTCACGGTCGGCTCGCTGGTCGTGTCGGGCAGTGCCAACGTCGACGGGCCATTGACTGTGCGGGCGACGGCGACGGCGGGAGAGAGTCAGTATCTCCGCATCGTCGATCTGGTGCGCAGCGCGCAGGGCAGCAAGGCGCCGCTGCAGCGACTGGCCGACAAGGCCGCCGTCTGGTTCACTCCGGTCACGCTGCTGATCTGTGCCGTCACGTATGTCATCACGCGCGATACCGATCGCGTGCTGAGTGTCTTGATGGTCGCGACGCCCTGTCCGCTGATTCTCGCGACACCGATCGCGATCATCGGCGGCATCAATCGCTGCGCGCGTCGGCAGATCATCATTCGAACCGGTGGAGCACTCGAGGCGCTGGCGGCGGTGACGACGGCGGTGTTCGACAAGACCGGGACGCTGACCAAGGGCCAGCCTGCGGTGGAGCAGGTGCGGCCACTTGATGGCTATACCGTCGAGCAGGTGCTCTCGGCGGCGGGCGCCGTCGATTTCGGCAGCGGACATCAGCTGGCCAGGCCGCTGGTGAAGTACGCGGAGAAGATGGTCGGAGTGCTTCCGGTGGCGACCGAGGTGTCCGAAGTGCCGGGCCGCGGCATCGCCGGCCAGGTGAATGGTGCGCTGGTGCGTGTTGGTTCACTGGCGTGGTTGCGCGAGGTCTTGCCAGCCTC
Source organism: Gemmatimonadaceae bacterium (assembly GCA_031414435.1). GTDB lineage: Bacteria > Gemmatimonadota > Gemmatimonadetes > Gemmatimonadales > Gemmatimonadaceae > JACMLX01. Next base: position 2,644 of record JANNVN010000336.1, on the reverse strand, counting down.
CACCACGCGGGAACTCGATGCGCTCGATGCCAGCGGTGATGGACTGCGGGCCTATGTGTCGATCGGTGACGTGCCTGCGGGCACGGTGGAGTTCGCGGATTCGCTGCGTGATGGGCTGCCCGCGTTCTTCACCGATCTCGGGTCACTGGGGATCACGCGCACCGTGATGCTGAGTGGTGATCACACCAGCAACGTCGCCACCGTCGCGAAGGAGCTGGGGATTACCGATGCACGCGGTGATCTGCTGCCGGAGAACAAGGTCTCGATCGTGCGCGAGTTCCAGGACAAAGCCGAGAAGGTTGTGATGATTGGTGACGGCACCAATGACGCTCCGGCGTTGAGCACCGCGGAAGTCGGGATCGCGCTGGCGGGGCATGGCGGCGGCATCACCGCTGAAGCCGCCGACATCGTGCTGCTGGTGGATGAGATCACGCGGGTGGCGGACGCGATTCGCGCCAGCAAGGACACGATGCGTATCGCGAAGCAGTCGATCGGGGTTGGGCTTGGCCTCAGTGCGATTGGGATGATCATCGCCGCGCTCGGGTTCCTGACGCCGACGATGGGGGCGCTGGGGCAGGAGGTGATCGACGTGGCGGTGATCCTGAATGCGTTGCGGGCGTCGCGGGGGTAAGTTTCCGCTGGCCGACTCGGCTGTCCGGGGTCGTGCATGCAATAGCCCTCCACACTCAAGACGGAGCGCGACGTGCGTCTGCAGGACTTCATTCTCGCGAACATCGAACCGATCCTCGTCGAGTGGACGGCGTTTGCGCGCACGCAGGCGGCGGCTGGTGGCATGACCCGCCTGGAACTACGCGATCACGCCGGCGCGATCCTGCGGCACGTTGCCCGCGACCTCGGCCAGCCGCAGACCGCGTCGCAGGCCATCGAGAAGTCGCATGGCAAGAGCGACTCGGACGGCACCGGACCACAGGCGAGTGACGACGGTGAGCAGACGCCGGCCGAGACGCACGGTGCCGACCGCGCCGAGAGCGGGTTCTCGTTCGGAGAGATGATCGCCGAATTCCGTGCGCTCCGTGCGACTGTGCTGCGATTGTGGATCGCGTCGTGCGGCACGCTGAACGCGACCGACCTGCAGGACCTGATGCGCTTCAACGAGGCGATCGACCAGGCCGTGGCGGAATCCGTGTCACGCTTCTCGCGTGACCTCGAGGCGGCGAAGGATATGTTCATCGCGATCCTGTCACACGACCTGCGCACGCCACTGCAGTCGGTGATGTTCAGCACCCAGCTGCTGCTCGGGTCCGACGTAGAGCCAGCGGCGCAGAAGGCGGCCCTCGTCCGCATCGAGCGCAGCAGCTGGCGGATGAGCGGGATGATCGCCGACCTGCTGGACTTCGCGACCTCGCGTATCGGGTCCGGCCTCAGCATCACGAAGGTCCGCACCGATCTCGGTCGCGTGGTGCACGACGCCGTGGATGAAGCGAAGGCGGCGTATCCCACCTGCGTGTTCGAGCTGGAGCTGGAGGGTGATCTGTCGTGCGAGTGTGATCCGGCCCGGTTGCGTCAGGTGATGGCGAACTTGCTGTCGAACGCGGTTGACTACAGCACCGCGGCGACCCCCGTGCTCGTCGCGGTGCGGCAAACCCTGAGCGCGGTCGTTGTCACGGTGACGAATCGGGGCGAGCTGATCCCGCGTGACCGGATGCAGGTGATCTTCGACCCGTTCAAGCGGCTGCAGCAGACGAGCGACGAGAGCGACGATGCGCGGCACCTCGGTCTGGGCCTGTACATCGCGGACCAAATCGTGCAGGCGCACGGCGGGCGGATCGGGGTGACGTCGAACGACACGGATGGGACGCGCTTCACCGTGACGCTGCCGCGGTGACGCGGTGAACAGCCTCACTCGGTTCGTCGAGCGCGTGCACGTGGTCAGCCTCTTGGCGGCGATGTCGCCACGCGATGGAGAGGGGCTGATGCCGTGATTGACCCGCGCGATGGGTTCCGTCACTCGAGCGGGCATCACGGGTGTGCTCGGGCGTCGCGATTTGCGTGAAGGGGGGCCGCGGTTGGTTTCGCGCCGGATGGCCCTGCGTGCACGGTGCCCGTTGGCGATCGAGGCAGGCAGGGCCGTTGCATTGTCGCATCATTAGCGATTTCTTACCGGCCGTCAGTATGGGTTTAACACGCTGAGGGCAGAGCTGATGCGGTTTAGTCTGGTATGGGTTGGGTCGCGATTTGGCGCGCTAGTGTTCGGGGCAGTGCTTGTGGCATCGAACGGTGCGGCGCAGGTGCGCGCCACGTCGCAGCAGACGATGGCACAGGAGGCGAGGGTGTCGAAGGATGCCGCGCGGATCACAGCGCTGGGGCGAGTGCCCCGGGGCCGCATGAGCACGATCGAGCTGCGGCGCGGGGTGGCGGGGAAGCTGGTTTACACGGCGATCATCACGGTGCCGGGTCAGCCGCAGAAGACCGAGGTGGCGGTGGACGCGATGACAGGGGTGGTGATCAGCAAGCGGCCGTAGTGGGGCGTGGGGCTGTTTCGCTGCGCGATTGAAGCGGGGGGTGTGGTGGGTTAGGTTTACAGATTGTTGTTGGGCCTGCGCTGGGTGGCGGGCCGAGACGGGACGTAGCGCAGTCCGGTAGCGCACCTGAATGGGGTTCAGGGGGTCGCGGGTTCGAATCC
>JANNVN010000335.1:0-18642 GCA_031414435.1 Gemmatimonadaceae bacterium | reverse complement strand
TGGAACACGCGGTGGCGCAGGTGCTGAGCATCATCGATGCCGAGGCATTGCGTCGTACGCGGTTGACGGATCTGAAGGACCGCGTGACGGCACTCGCCAACGAGCTGCGCGACGCGATTCGGTAAGTCCGGACTGACTGACGTCAGTCCGGTGGCGGGTCACCCAACGGCGCAGCAGCGTCACGGAGAAGGAAACGAATGCGAGTCTTCACCCCCGGCGACATCACCGAGCAGCAGCAGTCGCAGAACAAGTACCTGGGCGTGCTGGTTGCCGCCAAGTACGCGCGCGTGCTGAACGAATTCCCGAAGATGGGAAGCACCGGCAAAGAGAAGAAGCTCACCACCCGCGCGCTCGAAGACTTGCACGGCAAGGACTTCGACTACCGCGTGATGCCGCGCCGTCGTCCCGACTGACCGACCGGGGCGAGTCCGATGCGCCCCTTCGACGGCCGCCGGGTCATCCTTGGGGTGACTGGTGGCATTGCCTGCTATAAGTCCGTCACGCTCGCCCGCCTGTTGACACAGGCGGGCGCAGTCGTTGACGTGATCATGTCGCGTGCCGCGCGAGAGTTTATCGGTGCGATCACGTTCGAGGCGGTGACTGGGCGTACGGTTGCCCCGGAGATTCTCGACGCCGGACATGCTCTGGCGCACATCCGTCTCGCAAAAGAGGCCGATCTGGTCGTTGTTGCGCCGGCGACGGCCGACTTCCTGGCCCGGGCATCACATGGGCGAGCCGACGATCAATTGACCGCTGTCCTGCTGGCCACCCGCACGCCGGTCTTGCTGGTGCCAGCCATGAACGACGGCATGTGGTCCCATCCGGCCGTACTCGCAAATGCCGCGTCGCTGAAACAGCTCGGCTACCATGTGCTCGAACCGGCGATCGGCCCGTTGGCATTCGGCGAAGGGGTCGGGCCAGGTCGGATGCCAGAGCCCGAGGAAGTCCTCGCGCACGCCGCGAAACTGCTCGAGACTGCCACGGGGCTGAATCAACGGCATATCGTCGTGACGGCCGGGCCCACGCGTGAAGCTCTCGATCCGGTGCGCTACATCACGAATCAGAGCAGCGGTCGCATGGGCGTTGCCATCGCCGCTGCCGCATGGCGTCGTGGGGCCCGTGTCACGTTGATCCACGGACCGCTCGCCATGCCTGCGCCAACCGGCGTGCATGCAATCGCCGTAACGTCGACGGCCGAGATGCGTGACGCGGTTGCTGCCGCTCTGCCGAGCGCGGACGCGCTGGTCATGGCGGCGGCGCCGGCAGACTTCCGGCCCGCCCGCATCGCCGTCGAAAAGATCAAGAAGGGCACGGACGCCCCAACGCTCGCGCTCGAACACACCGAGGACATTCTCCTCGCAACACGGGATGCGCGAAAGACGGGCGCCGTGATCATGGGGTTCGCGCTCGAGACGACCAACGTTGAAGCGAATGCGGCAGGAAAGCTGGGGCGCAAAGGACTCGATTTCATCGTCGCGAACGATGCAACCGAGGCAGGGGCTGGTTTCGGAACCGAGACCAATCGTGTCGTGATTCTGGGCAGGGACGGCAGCCGTGAGACACCACCGTTGATGCCGAAGACGGATCTGGCAGACGTGCTGCTCGATCGCATTGCGCGCGCATTCGACGCGCGCGAGCGGGGCGCACTCGCATGAATGCCAAAGAGCGTCTGCGCGCCTATCTCGAACAACGACGCGAACTCGGTGAGTCGGAGCTGCTGCTCGACGCGCTGGACGTGGACGACGTGCTGCGCATGGTCGGAGCGCTGCCGGGCAGTGGCGCACCCGCCGAGGGCCGCGTCGCACCACCGAGCCGTGATTCGGCACCGGTGATCACGGGCAGCACGCCCGTTGAATCGTCGCCGTCGCCCGCGCCGGGTTCACGACCGATCGCACCCAGCAGCCCGGCGCGGGATCCCGCGCCTGACGATCGGCCGGCTGATGACGAACGCATGCCGCCAGCGAGTATTGATCAGGGCACTGACTGGCGGCAGATGATGAAGCAGTTGCAGGGGACTGCGCCACCGAAGCCGACGTCCCCTGCCGGGCCCGCAGGTGACGTGCCGGCGGGCCCGGCACCGCAACGAAAGTCGGGCACACTTCGGGTGGAGGGTGCGGTCTTTCCGCTTGGCCTCCGTATCGAGCGCCCCATCGTGCATGGCACCGCGAGCGGCGATGAGTGGCAGACGCTGGCGCAGGTGGCCGCCGCAATCGCCGCGTGCAAAGGGTGCGGACTGGTCCAGACAGCCACACAGCCTGTTCCGGGCATCGGCGATCCGAATGCCGATGTCATGGTCGTTGGTGAGGCGCCAGGCGAGAAGGAGGATCTCACTGGCGAACCATTCGTCGGGCCAGCCGGAGAGCTGCTGAACAAGATCCTCGGGGCCATTCAGCTGTCCCGGGAGTCAGTCTACATCTGTAATGTGCTCAAGCACCGACCGCCAGGAAATCGGAACCCGATGCCTGACGAGGTGCGTGCCTGTGCCCCTTTCCTCCAGCGCCAGATTGATCTGGTGCAACCGAAGATCATCATTGCCTGCGGCACCTTCGCCGCGCAGTCATTGCTCGGGAGTAAACTTGGCATCGGGAAGCTGCGTCAGCAGCTTCATTGGTACCTTGGAATCCCGCTCGTCGCCACCTATCACCCGGCTGCTTTGCTTCGCAACGAAGCGTGGAAGCGGCCAACGTGGGAAGATGTCAAGCTTGCTCGACGCGTTCTCGACGCGACCTTCCGCAGCTGATCCGTACCGCGACCGCCGTCCTCCCCAGTCGGAGGACGCGGAGCAGTCGGTGCTGGCGGCGATGCTGATCGACGCCGAAGCGATCACGCGCGCGACCGAAATCGTCGACGATACGAAGTTCATCCGCGAGCGACATCGTCGGATCTATCGCGCGATCATCGCCCAGATGGAGCGAGGGAGCGGCATTGATGTCGTAACCCTCGCCGATGAGCTCGAGCGTCGCGGCGAGATGGACGCCGCCGGCGGGCGGGAGTATCTGAGTTTCCTGGCCGACGCGGTGCCGACAGCGGCCAACATCGAGCACCACGCGCGCATCGTGAAGGAAAAGGCGCTGCTGCGCCGCCTGATCGAGGTGTCGACGCAGATTGCCGGCGAAGCGTTCGAGGCCCGCCAGCCTGCACGCGAGCTGCTCGATTTCGCGGAACAACGGATCCTGCAGGTCGGGCAGGACCGCGGCGGCGACGGCTTCACGCGCATCAAGGCCCTGATGTATCCGGCGATGGAACGCATCGAGACCATCGCCAAGGAAGGGCGATCGGTGACGGGCGTGCCGAGCGGATTCGCCGATCTGGACCAGATGACCTCAGGATTCCAGCCCGCTGACCTAGTCATCGTTGCCGCGCGACCGTCGATGGGGAAAACGGCGCTGACGCTCAACATCGCGCAGCATGTGGCCATCACGGAGGGGGTCGGTGTCGCGTTCTTCTCGCTCGAAATGAGCAAGGAGTCGCTCGTACAGCGGATGATCACGAGTGAAGCGCGACTGGACGCACAGGCCATGCGCACCGGGCGCCTGCGTGATGACGACTGGCCGCGTCTGGCACGCGCCGTCGGTATTCTCTCACAGGCGCCGATCTACATCGATGACGCTCCCGGCATGACCGTCCTCGACATGCGGGCGAAGGCGCGTCGACTCAAGGCGGATCCGGAGTCGAAGCTCGGCTTGATCATCGTCGACTACCTGCAGCTGATGACTGGTCCCAACGCGGAAAACCGCCAGCAGGAAGTCAGCCAGATCAGCCGCGGCCTGAAGGCGCTTGCGAAGGAGCTGCGCGTGCCGGTCGTGGCGCTCTCGCAGCTCTCGCGCGCGCCCGAGCAGCGCGCCGGTGACGAGAAGGGACGTCCGCAGCTGAGCGACCTCCGCGAATCGGGAGCCATCGAGCAGGATGCCGATCTGATTCTGTTCATCTTCCGTCAGGAGATTTACGCCGAGCGTGACGAAGCGGGCCGTCTCAAGAACAGCGAACTTGAAGGCAAGGCCGAGATCATCATCGGCAAGCAGCGCAACGGACCGATCGGCACGGTGCCGCTGTTCTTCCACAAGCAGTACACGCGGTTCGAGAATTTCTCCAAGCGCACGCAGAACGAGTGAGCGCCAGGACAAAGACGGCGTACCGCTGTACGAATTGCGGGGCCGAGTACCCGAAATGGGGCGGCCGGTGTGAGTCGTGCGGCGAGTGGTCCACGCTCGTCGAGGAGGTCGTCGAGCGCGCGCCAGCCAAAGTGGTGGGTCGGCCGGCGGCGACATCACGCCGCGGCATGGTTGCCACGCGTGCGGCGAAGCTGAGCGCTGTCAGCGGGGCGGAATCCACACGGCTGAAGACCGGTCTCGCTGAATTTGATTTCGTGCTCGGCGGAGGCATTGTGCCGGGGAGCATGGTGCTGGTCGGAGGCGAACCCGGCATCGGCAAGTCGACGCTGCTGCTCCAGGTCGTGGCTCGGCTGCAGGGACTTGGGCATGCGGCGCTGTACGTCAGCGGTGAAGAAAGCCCCCTTCAGGTGAAGCTGCGCGCGGATCGCCTTGGCGAGGGTGCCGGCGACGTGGAGTTCCTGCCGGAGACGCACCTCGAGACGATACTGGCGCACCTCGAGGCGACACGCCCCGTGATTGCAATCATTGACTCGATTCAGACCGTCCACACCGAAGAGCTCGAAGGGGCGCCGGGCAACGTGGGGCAGGTGCGTGAGTGTGCAGCGCGGCTGATGCGCGCGGCAAAAGACATCGGCACCGCGATCTTCGTCGTGGGTCACGTCACCAAGGGCGGCGGCATTGCCGGACCGAAGACCCTCGAACACATCGTTGACACGGTGCTCTACTTCGAAGGGGAATCCGGCGCCGACTATCGGCTGTTGCGTGCCACGAAGAATCGGTTCGGCAGCGTCGATGAGATCGGCGTTTTTCGCATGGACGCAGCAGGATTGCAGCCAGTTGCCAATCCGTCGATGCTCTTCATGGGTGATCGGACGCAGAACGCGAGCGGCAGTGCACTGACGGCGCCGCTGGAGGGAACCCGGCCGTTGCTGGTGGAGATTCAGGGGTTGGCGGCGAAGGCGGGCTTCGGCACACCGCAGCGCGTCACGACGGGGTATGATCCGCGACGTCTGGCGCTGCTGCTGGCGGTGCTCGACAAGCGTGCCGGGCTCGGTTTCGCGCAGCTCGACGCTTTCGTGAATGTCGTTGGCGGGATGCGGCTGACGGAACCTTCCGGCGACAGCGCGGTGGCCGCCGCGCTCGCGTCCTCGGTATATGATCGTCCTCTCCCGAACGACGCACTGTTCCTGGGCGAGATCGGACTCGGCGGAGAGATCCGCGCGGTCTCACAGCTCGAACGGCGGTTGGCCGAGGCCGCGCGGCTCGGGCTGGCGCGCGCCTACGTGGCACGTACGACGGCGCGAGTCAAAGCTCCACCTGGATTGAAGGTCATCGGTGTTGCCAACATTCGCGATCTGCTCGACACCATCTTCACATGACTCACGGATCAGACTCCACGCCTGATGTTCCGGTTGAAATGCACGACGGTGTCGCAGTCGGACCTCGCGCTGCCGCGAACCTCGAACGTGACGCGCGCCCGGCGGAACTGCGCCAGGTCGTTCCGGCGTCTACGGCGAACGTTGGCGTCGTGATCGTTGCCGGTGGCAGTGGCACCCGCGTCGGTGGAAATGAGCTGAAGCAGTTTCGCTGGGTGGCTGGAAAACCCATGCTCTTGCACAGCCTGCAGACGTTTCAGCTGCGACCCGACGTGGCGCTGGTTGTCCTCGTGCTGCCTCGTGATTTCGCCGCCGATCCGCCACCCTGGATCTTTCAGTGCGACATCGAGCGCATGCTGGTGAGCACCGGCGGTCGTGACCGCATGCAGTCGGTGTACAATGGACTGGAAGACATGCCGGAGAACATCGAGACGGTGGTCATTCACGACGCGGCGCGCCCGCTTGCGAGCGGCACCGTCATCGACCGTGTCATTCGTGAATCGCGGAACGGGCATGGCGCGATCGCCGCAATGCCGGTGGTGGATACGCTCAAGGAGGTCGATGAGCAGGGACGGATCGTGCGTACGGTGGATCGCGCGCGTTTGTGGCGGGCACAGACCCCGCAGGCCTTCCCACGTGCCATGATCGACGAGGCACACACGCGGGCCCGCCGCGACAGGCTGTCCGCGACTGACGACGCGGCGCTCTGCGAACATTACGGATTTCCAGTCGTCGTGGTGCGGGGGAGCGAACGTGGCATGAAGGTCACCGACGAGGCCGACTTCGTGATCGCCGAGTCGTTGTCGGTGCTGCCGGAGTGAACTGGCGTTCCGTGGTCACCCCGTTCTGGTCGCCGGCGGAAATTGCGGCCGCGATCAACACGGTCGTGCCACACCTGCAGGCGCAGGGGGTCCTCGCCTATCCGACCGAGACCGTCTACGGTTTCGGCACGATGGTGGATTTCGACTCCGTCGAGAAACTGGTGGTACTCAAGAGGCGCCCGCCGGCAAAGCCGTTCCTGCTCCTGGTGTCGGACAGTACGATGCTCAGTCGCATCGGACTGACGCTCTCAGCCCAGGCGGCGCACCTCGCGGCGCGCCATTGGCCCGGCCCGCTGACGTTGGTGTTGCCCGGCGGCGAAGGTCAGGTCCCGCCGCGCCTGCGTGGCCCCGAAGGTGGGATCGCCGTGCGCTGGACACCACACCCGGGCCTGCAGCGACTGATCAGTGCGCTGGGCTCACCGCTCACGTCGACCTCCGCCAACCGGCCCGGTGTGCCACCCGCCATGCGCGCCGGCGAGGTTGTGGAGCAGTGGCCCGCCGAGATCAATCGCGGCTTGCTGATGGTCCTCGACGGGGGGGGGCTGCCTCCCTCGCCGCCCAGTACGGTTGTAGACTGCACGGGACGGCGTTTGCGGGTGATTCGTCCCGGCGCCATCAGCGCGGCCATTCTGCGCGAGACTGTCCCTGACCTGCTTGGCGATGCCTGATTCGACGCTCCGCGTGCTCTTCGTGTGCACTGGCAATACCTGCCGCAGCCCGATGGCCGAGGTCATTGGTCGCGCCATTGCCGCCGCCCGACAGTTGCACGGCGTCACCGTGGCGAGTGCCGGCGTCGCGGCGGATGGGATCAGTGGCGCGTCGGAAGGATCGCTCCTCGTGGCGATGGAGCGCGGGCTCGATCTCTCGCGGCACCGATCGCGGCAGCTGTCCGCGCAGCTGATTGCGGAGAGTGATCTCATACTCACCATGAGCCCGAGTCATCTGCTGGCGGTGGATGGCCTTGGGGGCCGCGGCAAGACGCACCTGCTCAGCGCGTTCGCCACGCATGGTGAAAGTGCGCGGGCCGTCGGTGACCCGATCGGCGCAGACATTTCAGTGTACCGCGACACCTTCGACGAACTGCATACGTTGATCAGTCGCGCCTTTGACCGACTGATCGCGGCTGACACGACATCCGCCTCGCGTTGATGCCGCCGCCGCGGCGGCTGGTGCTGCTTGGCGAGCCCGTGGCGCACTCACTGTCGCCGATTTTTCAGCGCGCGGCACTGCAGGCCGCTGGCATTGCCGCGACGTACGAGGCAATGGCGGTGAGCGCGAACGACATCGAAGGGACACTGCGATCGCTTGTGGCAGAAGGGGCTGCCGGCAACGTGACGATCCCGCACAAGGAACGCGTGGCAGCGCTCTGTGACTCGTTGTCGCCTCTCGCGGCACGACTCGGGGCGGTGAATACCTGGTGGTCGACGGACGGGATCCTGCACGGCGACAACACAGACGGGGGCGGATTCGATGACGCGATTCGTTCGATGCTTGGCGAGATTCCCCGGAACGCGCGTGTCGCAGTGCTTGGTGCAGGTGGTTCGGCCCGCGCCGTGGTATCAGCGATCGGTGCGTGGCACAACTGCAGTGTCGCGCTGTGGGGACGCTCGATCGAGCGTGCCGCAGCCGTGGCGCCGCTCGGCCCGACTGGTCGTACAACGGTGGAGGAGTTCATGGCACACGCCATTCGTGGGGCTGATCTCGTCGTGAACGCAACGCCCATCGGCATGCGGGATGACCAGGTGCCGGTGAACCCGGCGGTCCTGCGAGCGGGGGCGGCCTGCTTCGATCTCGTCTATCGCCGTAAGACTTTGACACCGTTCATTGCGCTGGCGCGCGCCCAGGGCCGTTTGGCGGACGACGGCCTCGGGATGCTGATTGCGCAAGGCGCGCGTTCCTTCCGCTGCTGGTTCGGGGTTGAACCGGATCGCGCGATCATGCGCGCGGCGATCAGCGACACCTGACGCCTCGCAGCTTTCGATGAGCTTTCGCGCCCTCGCCTCGACCTCCGTCTTCCAGCGCGGCCAGCGGCTGGCAGCGGCCCTGCTCGAGGTGGCGTTGCCAGGCGTCTGCGCGATCTGCGGTGTGACGCTCGGCTCGGAGGCGGGTCCGGCCTGTCGGCTCTGCTGGAGTCGCGTTGCGCATCTGCCATTCCCGCAGTGTGACCGCTGCGGTCACCCGGCGGCCGGTGGCGCCGAGCCGGGCGACCCGTGCCGGTGGTGCGAGGCACTGCCTCCGTTCGTGCGCACCGTACGATCGGTGGCGTGGATGTCACATGGCTCCGTGGCCAGCCGGATGGTGCACGCGTTCAAGTACGATGGCTGGGCACGGGTCGGCGATCGAATGGCGGCAGAGATGTCACGGCTTCGCTGGCCGCCTGACGTGATCCGGGAGCGCGCGTGGCTGGTCCCGGTGCCACTGGCGGGATGGCGCGAACGCGAGCGCGGCTTCAACCAGGCGGCGGTGCTGGCGCAAGCCCTTTCGCCGCTGTGGGATGTCCCCGTCCTCGAGGCGTTGAGGCGCTCCCGGATGCCGGAAAGCCAGACGCGGTTGACACCCGGGGAGAGAGTAGTGAACGTAACTCGCGCTTTCACCGTGGCTTCGGCTGGTGCCCCTCACGTGCAGGGTGCGCACTGCGTGCTTGTCGACGATGTTGTCACCACCGCAGCCACACTTGTCGCGTGCGCCGCCGCCCTCGTGGACGGCGGCGCACGTATCGTTAGCTGTGTCACCTTCGGACGGGCGCCTGCGATTGGCGACCGCCGTTCACCACTGGAGTAGCGTCATGGCAATTCGGGTCGGCATCAATGGGTTTGGTCGGATCGGGCGCAATGTCCTGCGCGCCGCGAAGAAGTCTGGCGCCGCGATCGATTTCGTCGGCATCAACGACCTCACCGATACGGCCACGCTGGCGCACCTGTTCAAGTATGACTCGGTCCATGGCACCTATCAGGGCGAAGTCAGCGCGAAGGAAGGGGCAATCGTTGTGGATGGCGACGAGATCAAGATCACGGCGGAACGCGATCCGGCGAATCTTCCGTGGGCCGCCGCCGGTGCTGACATCGTGCTCGAGTCGACGGGGATTTTCACCGATGCGGACAAGGCGCGGAAGCACATCACTGCTGGCGCGAAGAAGGTCATCATCTCGGCGCCGGCGAAGGGCGAAGACATCACCATCGTGATGGGTGTCAACCACCAGAAGTACGATGCCGCAACGCACCACATCATTTCGAACGCGAGCTGCACCACGAACTGTCTGGTGCCGATGGTCAAGGTGGTCCGCGACACGTTCGGCTTCAAGCACGGGTCGATGGTCACGATCCACAGCTACACCAACGACCAGTCGATCCTCGACTTGCCGCACAAGGACCTGCGTCGCGCACGCGCCGCGGCGGTCTCGATCATTCCGACGAGCACCGGTGCAGCCAAGGCGACGTCGCTCGTCATCCCGGAAGTGAAGGGGAAGATCGACGGTATCGCGATCCGCGTGCCGACGCCAGACGTGTCGCTCACCGAACTGACCGTCGAGGTCGAGCGGGCCACGACGATCGAGGAAGTCAACGCCGCCTTCATCGCCGCGGCCAAGGAAGGCCCGCTCAAGGGCATTCTCGACTACAGCACCATCGAGCTCGTGAGCGTGGACTACATCGGCAATCCGTTCTCGTGCACCATCGACGCCAAGAGCACCAACGTCATCGATGGCACGATGGTCAAGCTGTCCGGCTGGTACGACAACGAGTGGGGCTACTCGAGCCGCTGCGTTGATCTGCTGCAGTACGTCGGCCGTACGATCGCCTGATGCAGAAGCGTTCCGTGAAGGATCTGACGCCCGCGCAATTGCGCGGGCGTCGCGTCGTCGTGCGTGTCGACTTCAACGTGCCATTCGACGACACGGGCGCGGTCAGCGACGACACCCGGCTGCGTGCTGCGGTGCCAACGATTCAGCTGCTCCGGGGCCACGGTGCTCGCGTCGTGCTGCTGTCGCACCTCGGCCGACCGAAGGGGGCGCCCGATCCGGCGTGCACCTTGGCGGCGGTCCTTCCGGCACTGCGCCTGGTGTTGCCCGGTGTGGACGTCGGGTTCTGCAGCACCACCGATGATGCCGCTGCCGTCGCCGCCACGCAGGCACTCGCCGACGGCTCGGTGCTCCTCATGGAGAACACGCGATTCCTCCCCGGGGAAGAGAAGAACGATGATGCGTTGGCGCAGCGTCTCGCGGCACTTGGTGACGTCTACGTCAACGATGCGTTCGGAAGCGCACATCGCGCCCACGCATCGACGGCGGGCATCACCCGGCATCTGCGACCGGCGGTGGCAGGCTTGCTGATGGAGAGCGAGCTCGCCTACCTCGGCGGCGCCCTTGATGACCCGAAGCGCCCCTTCGTCGCCATTCTTGGCGGCTCGAAGATCTCCGGCAAGATCGACGTCGTCGAAGCGCTGCTGCCCAAGGTCGATGCGCTCCTGATCGGTGGCGCGATGGCGTGCACGTTCTACAAGGCACTTGGCTTCGAAACCGGAAAGTCACTGGTCGAGTCGGATCGCGTCGAGATGGCAAAGGACCTCATCGATCGTGCTGGCAGTCTGTTGATCCTGCCGCACGACGCCATGGTGGCCAAAGGCATGGACCAGCCGAAGTCCGCCCACGCCGTCAAGCGTGACGCGATTCCGGCCGAGGAAGCGATGCTCGATATCGGGCCGGACTCGGCGCAGAGTTATGCGCGCGCGATTCTCTCGGCCAAGACGATTCTCTGGAACGGGCCGATGGGCGTGTTTGAGAAGCCACCGTTCGATGCCGGCACGCGTGCGATTGCGACGGCGATGGCGGCCGCGACCGGCAAAGGGGCGATCACCATCGTCGGCGGCGGTGATTCCGCTGCAGCTGTGGTCGAGGCGGGCCTCGGTGAAATGATGAGTCACGTGTCCACGGGCGGCGGAGCCAGTCTCGAATTCCTCGAGGGCAAGGAACTCCCCGGCGTGGCCGCACTGGATCAGAAGGGGATCGCTTGAAGCTGCCGATTTTTGCTGCCAACTGGAAAATGCATCACGGCCCGAGTGATGCGCGTGCCTTCATGAAGAGTTTTCTGCCGCACTACTCGCGGCAGCAGGATCGCAAGGTCCTCTTCTTCCCGAACGCGCTCTCGGTCACCGCAGTCAGCGAACTGGTACGCGATCGTCCGGATCTCGAAGTCGGGATCCAGAACATCCATTGGGAAGACAAAGGGGCGTTCACCGGCGAGAATTCGGCGCCGATGGCGCGCGACGCAGGCGCCACGCACGTCCTGGTTGGTCACTCGGAACGGCGTCATGTCTTTGGCGAAACCGATACTGAGTCGAACCTGAAGGTGAAGGCGGCGTTTCGGGCCGGTTTGACGCCCGTGCTGTGCATCGGCGAGTTGTTGGCCGAACGCGACGCCGGGAACACCGAGGCGACCGTTTTGCGCCAGCTGCGGGCCGGAATTGACGGTGTGGACGAGGCGCAGGTGGCGTCGATGATGTTCGCCTATGAGCCGGTCTGGGCCATTGGCACAGGTCGGACGGCCACGCCAGACGATGCCAGCGCCGTGCACGGTGCGATTGTGGTTGCACTCAAGACCGCGATTGGGGAGCGCGCCCTGGGGATCCCGATCCTCTATGGCGGGAGCGTGAATCGCGGGAATGCCACGAGCCTGCTGGCCGCACCCGATGTGGATGGCGTGCTGGTCGGGGGAGCGAGTCTGGACGCCGACGGGTGGAATGCCATCGTCCGCGCTTGATTCGAAGGGGCGGATTCGCTTCCTTTCAGTGCTAGTTCTGCGACGTCCCCGACCCATTTGATCCGATGTACACGTTCCTGCTCGTTCTTCTGATCCTGATTGCGATCGTGCTGATCGCCGCCATTCTGCTTCAGTCGGGCAAAGGCGGCGGTATGGCTGCCAGCTTCGGTGGCGCCACGTCGTCGTCCGATTCGCTGATCGGGACCCGCCAAGCCGGGAATCTGCTCACCAAGATCAGCTGGTGGGGCGGCGGCGCGTTCCTGTTTCTGTCGCTCGTCCTGCAGCTGATGACGACACGCCAGCGTGCACCGAAGTCGGTGCTCGACAACGCGTTTTCGACGCCAGCGCCGACGGCACCGGCTACGGCTGCACCGGGCGCACCAGCCGCGGGTACCGCACTCCCGCTCACCCCTGCCGCTCCCGCAGCGCAGACGCCGGCTCCGGCAACGCCAGCACCCGCCAAGAAGTGAGCGCGGCTGGCGCAGCGCTCTCGCTCGAGACCGTCCCGGGAGTCTTGCTCCTCGAGGACGGTTCGACGTTTTCGGGATTCGTCAACGCGGATTGCCCGCCGACCGTGGCCGAAGTGGTTTTCACGACCAACATGACGGGGTACCAGGAGGTCTTTACGGACCCCTCGTACAACGGTCAGATCGTCGTGATGACGACGCCACAGATCGGGAACTATGGCGTGAACACCGAGGATCCGGAAAGCGGCAGGGTTCAGGTCTCCGGTGTCGTGGTGCGCGAGATGTCGCGGACGTATTCGAATTGGCGCGCGACCGGTGACCTGCCGTCGTGGCTCGCTTCGGCGCGAGTGCCGGCATTGCAGGGCGTCGACACGCGTCGCCTCACGAGGCACCTGCGGAGCGCCGGGGTGATGCTCGGCGTCATCTGTGTTGGCAATGTCCCGTCTGACGCTGCGCGAGCGGCGCTGGCTGCCGCACCGAAGATGGAGGGGGCTGATCTGGCGACGACTGCGGCGACGCAGGTGCCATACGTCTACGGCGACGGCAATTCGGGTCACCACATCGTCGCGGTCGACTTCGGTATCAAGGCGAACATGCTGCGTCTGTTCGCGGACGACGGCTGCCGGGTCACTGTCGTACCGAGCACGACCTCAGCCGAAAACATCCTGGCGCTCAAGCCGGATGGGGTATTCCTCTCGAACGGTCCCGGCGATCCTTCGGCAATCAGCTACGCGCCGCGCATGATCCGGGATGTGGCAGAGTCCGGCACGCCGGTTTTCGGCATCTGCCTGGGGCACCAGCTCATCGGGCTTACGTTTGGCGGCTCCACCCGGAAAATGCCGTTTGGTCATCGTGGCGGAAATCAGCCCGTGAAGGAACTGGCCACCGGCAAGGTGTTGATCACATCGCAGAATCACGGCTTCGCGGTCGCCGGCGACGCGAATGAGGTGACGGGCTCATCAGAACTCGAGGTGACCCACGTCAATCTCAACGACGGAACGATCGAGGGGCTGCGGCATCGCACCCTTCCGGTCTTCGCGGTGCAGTACCATCCGGAGGCTGCACCGGGCCCCCACGACGCCCGGCCGGTGTTCCACGACTTCATGGCGACGCTGCGATCGAGAGCCTGAAGTCGGGCAACCTCTTGACTGACAACACTCTACGTGGCTAGCTTCGCGCCCGAGCCCGGTGTCATCCGGGCGTTGACTCCTTGAGGGCGTCCATGACGAAAGCCGATCTGGTGGAGCGGGTCACCGAGCAGATTTCTCGCACGGCCGGGCCGCTGATTTCCAAGAAGGATTGTGCGCGTGTCGTGGATGCGTTTCTCGACGCGATCAAGGACGCGATGAAGGATCAGAAGAACATCGAGGTGCGCGGCTTCGGCACCTTCAAGATCCGACAGCGGAAGACCCGCATGGCGCGCAACCCACGCACTGGCGAGCCGGTCGAGGTGTCTGCCCGTCCCGTGCCGGTATTCAAGCCGTCGAAGGAATTGCGTGCGATGGTGGCTGGCGAAGAGGTTCCGGAAGGCGGCTTTGCCGATGATGACGACGATTTTGACGACTGAGCGTCGTCGGTAAGCGCAAGGGAAACCTGAGGATAGGCCCTCAGACCTGCCGTGTGGCGTGCTGCAGGCGGTTGCCCAGTGGCTGGAACGATCCGGGCGAGCGAGCGCTATCTTCGTGTATCCTCACGACCTGCCCCGAGATGAATCAGCTTCAGGTCCTTCTTTTCGCTTCGTACGCCGATGCGTTCGGCACCAGCCTTGTCACCGTGGCGGTGCCTGAACCCGCAACCGTGGCGGACGTCGTCGGCGCTCTCCGGCAGCTTCCGGGTGGCGAGGTGCTTCCCGAGGCGCCGCTCGTTGCCGTGGATCGGCGGTACACGCGTGGTCCGGTCGCAGTGCACGCGGGGCAGGAGATTGCCCTGATTCCTCCAGTGGCCGGCGGATGATCCGGACGGCGCTCACGGAGCACGCTATCGACGCGGCGGCATTGCTCGCAGAGGTCACGAGTGATGCGACGGGGGCGACCACGCTCTTTCTCGGAACAGTCCGGGATGTCAATGAGGGGCGCGCGGTGACGGGCATCGAGTACTCCGCGTACACCGCCATGGCCGCGGAGGAGTTGCAGCGGATTGCGGAGGAGGCCTCGGTGCGGTTCGAGGGCGTACGCATCGTGGTTGAGCATCGCATCGGTACGCTTGGGCTGCGCGAGATCAGTGTTGCCATTGCCGTGGCGCACGCGCGCCGCGCGCCGGCACTCGACACCTCGCGCTTCATCATCGAGGCGCTCAAGCAACGTGTCCCGATCTGGAAGCGTGAGCGGTACGTTGACGGCGATCTGCAGTGGGTCGATCCCACCGCGCAGCATGTCAGCACGGCGGCACCATGAGCGACGATATCACCCTCACGGACCAGTTCGGACGCAGCATTGAGTATCTGCGGATTTCGGTCACCGATCGCTGCAACTTCCGCTGTACGTACTGCATGCCGCTCGAGGGCCTGCCGTGGCTGCCGAAAGCTGACATCCTGTCGTACGAAGAGATCGTCGCGATTGTGGCGCAGCTGGCACCACTGGGGCTGCGTCGGATCCGGCTGACGGGCGGCGAACCGACGATTCGGCCCGGTCTGGACAGGCTCGTCCGACAGCTTCGTTCGATTCGGGGCGTGCAGGACATCGCCCTGTCCACGAATGGCGTACGGTTGCCCGAGCTGGCGCAGCCGCTGCGTGACGCGGGGCTCGATCGCATCAACATGAGCGCAGACAGTCTGCGGGGCGATCGGATCACGGCGATCGCGCGCCGCAGCTTTGCCTTCGACCCGGTGGCCTCACTGATTGCCGCCCAATCGGCCGGATTGTCGCCGATCAAGATCAACGTCGTCGTGATGCGCGGCGTGAACGACGACGAGGTCATCGATTTTGCCAGACTGACGCAGGATCACCCCTGGCATGTGCGATTCATCGAGCTGATGCCGGTTGGTGACATGCAGGCATTGACCTGGGATCACGTCGTGCCGACCAGCGAGATACTCGATCGACTGGCATCGGTCGACCGGCTGGCCGCGGACGTCGGCCCGGAGCGCGGGAATGGCCCCGCGACCTACTACAGATTTCCGGGAGCGCCGGGTACGGTGGGTGTGATCACCCCGATGACGCATACGTATTGCGGCACCTGCAACCGTGTGCGGCTCACCGCTGACGGTCGCCTCCGAACGTGCCTGTTTGGTGACCACGAGGTGAACCTGCGGGATGCACTCCGGGCTGGGCGTCCGCTGGAGCCGTTGTTCAGGGAGGCCCTGGCCGGCAAGCCCAAGGAGCACGCGTTGCTGCAGATGCAGGTGGGCGGCTTGCGGGCACTCAGTCAGGTCGGTGGTTAGTCAGAACGGGCACCACGTTGTCGCGTGGGGTGTTGTTATCTAGGTTTCCGTCGATACTCGATAGTGATGGTTACCCGCATCGGTTTACTGGTGCGACTGACAGATACCTCTCAGATCGACTGACAAATGGTGAACAAGATCACGGTCGTCGGCGCCGGCAATGTCGGTGCAACCGCGGCCCAGCGCATTGCCGAGAAGGAACTGGCTCGCCATGTCGTCATGGTGGATGTGGCCGAGGGTGTGCCCCAAGGCAAGGGCCTGGACCAGTACCAGAGCGCGCCGATCGAAGGGTTCGATTCACTCGTCATCGGCAGTAATGGCTATGACGAGTCGGCGAACAGCGACATCGTCGTGATCACGGCCGGCATCCCTCGCAAGCCGGGAATGTCGCGCGACGATCTGGTGAACACCAACGCCGGCATCATGAAGGCGGTCTGCTCGCAGGTGAAGGCCACGTCACCAAATGCGATCGTCATCGTCGTTTCAAATCCGCTCGACGTGATGTGCTACGTCGCGAAGGAAGTGACGGGGTTCCCGCGCGAGCGCGTGATCGGCATGGCCGGGGTTCTCGACACCGCGCGGTACTGCGCGTTCCTCGCGATGGCGATGGATGTGTCGGTCAAGGACATCCGTGCGATGGTCCTCGGCGGTCATGGCGACACGATGGTGCCTCTGGTCAGTTACACATCGGTGAGTGGCATCCCGGTGACGCAGCTGCTCGACAAGCCGACACTGGACGCGATTGTGCAGCGGACACGTGACGGCGGTGCTGAAATCGTGAAGTATCTCAAGACGGGCTCCGCGTACTACGCCCCGTCGGCCGGCGCGGTTCAGATGGTCGAAGCCATCGTCAACGACCAGAAGCGGATTCTTCCGTGTGCTGCCTGGCTTCAGGGAGAGTATGGCATGTCCGGGTTGTACCTCGGCGTGCCGTGCAAGCTCGGGCGCAACGGCCTGGAGAAGGTGATCGAGGTCGAGCTCTCGGCAGACGAGCGAGCGGCGCTCGAGAAGAGCGCGCAAGCCGTGCGCGAACCGATGGCGGCTCTCACCATCTGAGCATTCTGCGGGCGGCGGGTCTGGGCGAGATGCCTGGCCCGCCGCCTGACCATACTGACCCAGTTCCGGAGCACTCTGCTCGATGAACAAGGTGTTGACGTTCTGGCGCTCCACCATCGGGAAAAAGGTGGTGATGGGCGTGACGGGGCTGATTGGCCTCGGTTTCGTGATCGGCCACATGGCGGGCAACCTGCAGGCGTTCTCCGGTGCGGAGAAGCTGGACGCGTACGGCGCGTTGTTGCACGGGCCACTGCATGAACTCGTGCTCCTGGCGCGCGTGGTACTGATCGTGTCGGTGCTGCTCCATGTGACGGCCGCATATCAG
This sequence comes from Gemmatimonadaceae bacterium, assembly GCA_031414435.1. Lineage (GTDB taxonomy): Bacteria > Gemmatimonadota > Gemmatimonadetes > Gemmatimonadales > Gemmatimonadaceae > JACMLX01. Next base: position 1,353 of record JANNVN010000335.1, on the reverse strand, counting down.
CTCACCATGCTCTCGCGTGCGGCGCGACCGGTCGGCTACGCCGCGCGCAAGCCGCAGGTCAGCACGCTGGCGTCGAAGACGCTGCGCTGGGGCGGTGTGTTGCTGCTCGTATTCATCGTCTTCCACATCCTGCACTTCACGATCGGCTCCGTGCATCCGGATTTCGCGGAGGGGAAGATCTATCAGAATCTGGTCACCGGGTTCGCGGTGAAGTGGGTGGCAGCGTTCTATCTCGTGGCGATGCTGGCGCTGGGCATGCATCTCTTCCATGGCGCGTGGAGTTCGATGCGGACACTTGGGCTTGTGCAGCCGACGGCGCATCCACTGAAGCGCTACCTGCCAGTGGTGCTGGCCATTGTCATTTCGTCGGGGTTCGCGGTCATTCCGCTGGCCTTCCTTCTCGGCGTTCTCAAGTAGTCGGGCGCAAAGCATATGGAACTGAAGTCAAAGATCCCGTCGGGTCCACTGGAGCAGAAGTGGGATTCGCACCGCTTCAACATGAAGCTCGTGAACCCGGCCAATAAGCGGAAATACCATGTGATCGTGGTTGGTGCCGGACTCGCCGGGGCCTCCGCCTCGGCGACGATGTCCGAGCTCGGCTACCAGGTGTCCTGCTTCGTCTATCACGATTCGCCGCGCCGGGCGCACTCGATCGCCGCGCAGGGCGGCATCAATGCGGCGAAGAACTACCAGAATGATGGCGATTCCATCAAGCGCCTGTTTTACGATACGATCAAGGGTGGCGACTTCCGCGCCCGCGAAGCGAACGTGTATCGCCTCGCGCAATGCTCGGTCAGCATCATCGACCAGTGTGTTGCGCAGGGTGTTCCCTTTGCACGCGAGTATGGTGGACTGCTGACGAATCGTTCGTTTGGCGGTGCACAGGTCAGCCGGACCTTCTACGCACGCGGGCAGACCGGTCAGCAACTGCTGCTCGGCGCCTATCAGGCGCTGGAGAAGCAGATCGGCAAGGACGCAGTGACCATGCACACGCTGACCGAGATGGTCGACGTTGTGCTGGTGGACGGTGTGGCGCGCGGCATCGTGGCGCGTGATCTGCGCACCGGCAAGATCTCGACGCATCTGGCTGACGCGGTGGTGCTGGCGACGGGTGGCTACGGCAACGTCTTCTTCCTGTCCACCAACGCCAAGCAGTCGAACGTCACGGCGTCATGGCGTGCCTACAAGCGTGGTGCGGCCTTCGCCAATCCCTGCTTCACGCAGATTCATCCTACGTGCATTCCGCAGGCCGGTGACCACCAGTCGAAGCTGACACTGATGTCGGAGTCGCTGCGAAATGACGGTCGATGCTGGGCGCCACTCAAGAAGGGTGACACACGGAATCCGCGCGAC
>JANNVN010000334.1:0-2838 GCA_031414435.1 Gemmatimonadaceae bacterium | reverse complement strand
CGACACCCTCGACAAACCGAATGCGGCAAATCCGATATCGTGCGGACCGCCAATGTCATTGGTGGCCGCGTTGTAGCCTGACGGCAGGTTGGATACCACCCGCTCCTGGACGCCACGGCGCAGCCGCGAAATGGATCCGGTCCCGCTGTAGCAGTTCGCACCGCGTGCAATCGGTACGCAGGGGCCGTTGATCGCTGTCGTTCCCGCCTCGGCCACGTACAGTCCGCCATCCAGCCCCCACGCCAGTCCGCGCGGGCTGTTGAGGTTCCGCATCACCACCGACACGGTGGCGACGGCTTGCAGCGACGCATTCGGGCGAGGGTCCGCCGGTGCTGTCGGTGAGTCGGTGGTGCAGGCTCCCGCGATCAGGAGCAGAGGAACGAGTACACGTGCGCGTGTCATGGGAATCAGCTCCAGAAGGGATGAAAGGGGACGTCTCATCTGCTCCTGCGCGAAAGGGCGGCGGAGGGGGCAATCGTGGCCTGCGACGGGTCCTGAACGGCCGTCGTGACGGGCGCGCCACGGTGCGCTCAGATCTGTCGAGGCAGCGGAGGTGGACGACCGGCCGGAGCGGTGAGACAACGGCATCAGGCACTCCGTTACTCCGGTCGCAGCCGCCCACATGGAGTCGATGCGCGGTCTGCCACGCCACGCCCTCGCCAGACTCTCACCGGAGAATACCAGATGATTCGCATCGACTTGGCCGCGTTCGCGTCGGTCACCGTTTTCGCGCTGGCGCCCTTGACACTCCACGCGCAGGTGCCGAGGAGCCCGATCCAGCCGAAGATTGTCTACGTGCCCGATCTGGTCGCCACGATCGACAACAGCACGCGGATTGTCTTCGCCAGGCAGTTCATGATCATCGACGGCAGCGGAACAACAGCAAGCCGCGCCGTCGTTCCCAATACCGAATGTACCGGCCTCACGGCGGGCCAGCGTCGCAACGTGGATGTGCGTCCACTCCGCTGGGGGGTTGAGAACAGGCCCAATCCGACGGGCGCCGCAGCCGGCACGTTCGTCGTTACACTGAAGTACAAGACGGTCAACAACGGCCTAGTTGGGGAGCGAGTGGTAAACGAGACCGTGGACGGTCTGGCACTCGGCACTCAGCGCCTGTTCGACTTCACGGATCCGAACCGAGTCACGCAGTATTCGGTGTCGTTTTTCACGGAGCCAACGCGTACGCCGAATCAGAATCCACCAACGGGGCCTGGTGTCAAGATGAACCAAGAACCCGTCCGCTATCGCACGTTCTGTGTGCCGAGTGTCGACGTCGTCGATAACGCGATGGTCATCACGGCTGACGCCTTGGCACGGCTCGCCGACTTTAATCGCGCCAACAACATCCTGAGCCTTCCGTAGTGCCAAGCAGCCGCTGATTCCGTGCACAATGTCGGGGTTCGTGAGCGTGCGTGGGCGCCAGTCGATGCAGCCGTTACCGTGGTGACACGGTGGCGGCGCGCACTGTCGGTTGCAACGCAATACCAGATGCAGCAGCAGCACCTGTTCGTTGCTCTGGTTGTGGGCCTCTGCTGCTGCGCAATCGCTGCTACACCAGCCAGTGCACAGCAGGCCGAGTCAGTGCCCGCTCCCGTGATCACGCCGATGTGGAAGCCGGAGCAATCGCAACCACACGAAGTGCTGCTCGAACTGCGACTCGATCGCCCGCTCTCCGCTGCCGATGGCCGCCTCGCACTGCTTGTCGGGACCACCGACCTGTCGTCGCTGATCGAGATGCGCGGCACCACCGCACGCCTGTCGCTTCGTGGCGAGTCGAGCGCCGGCGGCACGTCGACCGTGACCGCATACCTCGTTCGCCCCGATGGGGCCTGGGTCGAACTCGGTCAATTTCCCTTGCGCCGCCGCACGCGCGCCGGCTTCGACACCACCAGCTGGCAGCCACGCATCGATGCGCAGAGCGATGGACAACTCGGCAATGCACTGCCGTCATCCGCAAACGCAACCCGTGCCGCGCCATTCCAGGATGTGTCGTGGAACGGTGGCTTCCGCAGTCGCTGGCAACGCGGCGGCTGGATATCGGAACTGCAGTCACTGCTGGTCGCGGTGCCGCGCACGAATGCGCGCCTGCGTGCATCTCAGCTCGGTGACCGCGCACCCATCGTGGACCTCGCGTCGTACACGCTGCAAATCACACGCGGTCCAGTGGCACTGTCAGCCGGCCACATTTCGCTCGGTCGCGACCGACTGCTCGTCAATCAGTTCCGGAGCCGCGGCCTCTCGGCCACCATCGGGATGGGACGTATGGCGCAACTCGATCTGGCCAGTGCGGCCGGATCGGAGCTCGTGGGCTGGGACGACCCACTTGGCGTAGCACGCTCGTCACATCGCGTGCAGTCTGCCACCCTCGCAGTCGAAGCGGTGCCGTCACACCCCGGTCTGGTGCATGCCGAGTTGTCGGCGCTGACGGGCTCACTGCAGCCGATCACCGCGTTCACGCAGGGTGCCGTCACCGATCGCGAGGTGAGTCGCGGACTTGGCGGTTCGGTGGTGGCCGCGCTGCCATCGCAACGTGCGCGCCTGTCGCTTGGGCTCGCACAAAGCCGTTTCGAGAATCCCGCCGACCGATTGCTCACGGGTGATTCACCGATCGTGCCGGTGCAGGCCAGCACCAGGTGGGCGCGCTATGGCGACCTCACGCTCGATGTCTTGCGACAGCGACGGCTGGCCGGGCTCAGTTCATCGCTGCAACTCGTCGCGCGACATCAGCACACCGATCCGCTCTATCGCAGCCTCGGCGCTCAGCTGCAGGCCGATCAACGGCAGGACGCGCTCGATATCACTGGCGCCCTCGGTGTGCTGCAACTGCAGGGGAGTATC
>JANNVN010000333.1:0-11773 GCA_031414435.1 Gemmatimonadaceae bacterium | reverse complement strand
GATCTGGCCACCCTTCTGCCAGGTCACCACGCCGTTCAATGACAAGCCCTTGTACTGCATGGAGTTCGCAAAGCCCGCCGTGAAGTCGGGGTTCACGTCGCCGATCGCCTGCAGCGAGTTGCCCGTCGCATCGAAGTACTTGAGCGGGCGCTCGCCGGTGGTGCCGTAGGCTGAGTTGGCGACGAAATAACCGAGCTCATTCAACCGGTAGTCGCTGGCAGCGCCCGTCAGCTTACCGTTGGCGATGTTCGTCGCCAGCTGCTCAGGCGTTTGGATCCAGTCAGTGCCGTAAATGATGCCGAATGTCTGACCGGCCTCGATGCGGAAGATCCGCGTGTTCTCGCCGCCGTTGTTATCCGGACCCGTGAGGAAGGGCGCCACGTTCAGCGCTGTCACCCTTGCCCGTGTCCGGTCACCCGTCACGTTCAGCTTCCAGAAGAAGTCCTTGCTCGACGCGAGCACGGCACTGAAGGCCACCTCGTGCGTGTTGCCCTCGAGCGTTGCGGCATTCGCCCACGTGTCGGTATAGCCCGCGCCCGACGAAAGCGGGATGTTCAGGATCTGATCACGCGTATTCTTGGTGGAGTAGCTGTACTCGAGGCTGTAGTTCTTGAGGAAGTTCAGGTTGAACCCACCTTCGATTTCGCGCGACAAGGCCGGCCCCAGGTTCGGGTTACCGAGGGTCGCCTTGACCGGGCTGCCGCCGCTGACGTCGAACGTCTCGTACCGTGCGCTGAAGATCGGGCGCAGTCCGGCCGTACCGTACGACAGCCGGATCTTGCCTTCGTCAATTCCGGGAAGCTTGAAGTCCTCGGTGAACCGGTAGGCTCCTGAGGCGCGGTAGAAGATCGAACTCCGGTTGTCGTCACCGAAGAGCGACGATTCATCCCGGCGGATCAAACCGTCGATGATGTAACGATCCTTGATGTCGAAGGTCGTGATACCGAAGTAGTTCCGGTTCCGGATCGTGCGTGATTCAGACGTCGTGGTGTTGGCCGTCTTGTCCAGCGCAGCACCGAACTCCGTCACACCAGAGACACCGAGCTTGCCAGCCGAAACGTTGAACAGGTTGTACGTCTGGTCTTCGATCACCGTGGCCACCTTGGTGGTGTTCGTGAGCCACGATCCGATCTTCTTTACAGCGGTCAGGGTGGCACCGGTATTCAGCGCACGCTCGCCGATGTTCTGCTGCTGGAGGAAGCCCGCGCCCTTGGTTCCCGTGGAGCTCACGAAGCCAACGGGCGTAAACGACTTGAACACCGCCGAGCTCTGGTCGTAGTTGAAGTTGCCTTCAGCGGTCAGCCAGTTGAATGGGCGGTAGTTCACCCGCATCGTGCCCGTGAAGCGGTTGCGATCGTTGCTCACCTGCCGGTTCGCAATGCTGTAGAGCGGGTTGCTGAGGTTGCCCGACGAGGGTGGCTGACGGATGTTCGCATTGTACGGCGAACCGTCAGCGTTGGGCGCCGTGATGTCGATATTCGGCTCGAGGAAGCGGATGCCGAAGAACAGGTTGCCTTCGTTCGCCTGATCGGCCGTGGACCGGCCGTAGAACATACCCGTCGACACGTTCAGTTTGTCGTTGACAGCCTGATCGATGTTGATACGGACGTTCTGACGACGGTAACCCTTGAGGTCCGTCACCACACCCGTTTCCTGAATGTTCTGGAACGACGCGTTGAAGTTCGTCGCTCCCTTGCGCTGACCGAGCGAGATGTAGTTGCCCATCGACGTCCCGGGCTTGAACACTTCACCCAGCGCGTCGAACACGAACGGATAGCTGTTGTCGGAGATGTCGTCCGTCTCCGAGATCCGCTGACCGTTGGCATTCAGCCTGAAGCCACGCAGGAGCCCGGTGGTATTCGTCGGATCGAGCTGGAACGCCGTCGACGTGTTCAGCCCCACCACCTTCGGCAGGTACGCCGAACCGAACTCGTTGCGGAACGTGAAGTTCACCTGCCCTTCGGCCAGATTCGCCCCGCGCTTGGTGAAAATCTGGATGACGCCGTTGGCCGCATCCGAACCGTACAGCGAGCTGGCGGCGGCACCCTTGATCACTTCGACGCGGTCGATGTCCTGCGAGTTGATGTCCGCCAGGCCGAGGCGCGTGATCGTGCCGTCGACGATGATCAGCGGACTGCCATTGCCCGTCAGCGATGTGGCGCCACGCAGGCGGATGGCTGGCTCGGAACCCGGCGAACCGGACACGGTCGCCACGCTCGCTCCGGCCACGCGGCCGGCCAGGCTGCCCACCGGCGAAATCGCCGGGACTTCCTTGATCGCGGTGTTGTCCACCACGGCCACTGAGAAGGCCGTCTTCTTCTGCGACGTCCCTTCGTTCACGCCCGTCACGACCACCTGGTCGAGGTTCAGCACGTCGCGCTCGAGCACATAATCCTTCTCGACTCGGCCGGCGACCAGCGTGATCGGCAGGCGCTTCGGCTTATAGCCGATGAAGCGCACAACGAGATTCACCGCTCGCCCGTTGTACCGCGAGACGTCGACCGTGAAGCTGTAGCGGCCATCGGCGCTCGTAATCGTGCCAGCGCCGATTTCTGGAATGCCGACGCTTGCGCCGCCGATCGGGCCCGCGCTTGACGAAACTTTGCCGGTAAACACGGCCGCCTGGGCCGCTGCCACATTGGCTCCCACTGCCATCGCCGCGACTGCTGCGGCGAAGCGGAGAGACCTTCGGATCAAGACACCATCCATTTCGTTACCTCGGAGTGTGGAAGGGGCTGAAACAAATCGCGGGCGACCCGGGTAGGAGTCAACAAGACTCGCAGTGGCGGGTGCGCCTCGGACGAACGGACGAAACGTCATTCGCTCCTGGTCTGGTGGTGCGGGAGATTCTCCTGTGCTGAGCAACAGGGGACTGCCGTCATGCCCGGCCCGCGGCGGCGCGGGCCTCAGGTGTCTGTGGAACAACCGGTTTCACGACCTAGTATGTAGCTGGTGTGTAACCAAGGCAATGGCGCGAATAACCGCCAGCCATCGCAACGTCAGCAGTTGGTGAACCGGCAACCAGGGCGGTTGACCATTCCAGGACGCTCCGTCACCTTCTCGGATGACCATGCTGACGCGCCGCTGCCTCCCCAGAATTGCTTTTATGTGCGCGCTCGGGCTCGCTTCTGCCTTTGAGCTTGGCGCGCAGCGCCGCGACGGACGTGTCGTCGGCGCCGTCATCGATCGGTCCACAGGTCAGCCGCTCGCCGGAGTCACGGTCGTGAGCCTTCACGACGGCAAGTCCTTCACCACCGACACCGCGGGGGCTTTCCGATTCGAGAAGCTCCCGGTCGGCATCGTCCGCTTTCTCGTCCGCGCGCCGGGATTCCCGCAAAAAGGCCTCGTCCTCGCCTTGGCGGAGGGCGAGCGGATGGAGCAGCGCGTCGAGCTCGACTCCACGCCAGCCTCCCGGCTCGCCGACGTCCCGACGCCCCGCGCGGCTGGCGAGCGGGCGCAGATGCTCGCGCCAGTCCTTGTCGCCGAGGAAGCCAGCCTGGGGGTGCGCTACGCCGCCTTCGAGCGTCGACGGAAGACCGGCGCCGGCCAGTATGCCGTCCGCGCCGACATCGAGAAAGCGGGCTCGAACAACTTGCAGGATGTGGTCCGCACCATGCGCGGCGTCAACCTCGATTGCAGCACCGGCGGCTCCGGGTGCACGATCCGGATGGTTCGTGCGCCAATGCGCTGCCTGCCCCAGTACATCGTGGACGACAACGTCAGCAACGACTTTGGACCCACCGTGCCGGTGCGCGATATCGAAGCAGTGGAGGTGTACACCGGACCGGCGGATGTGCCCGGTGAATACGCCGGTATGAATGCCGGCTGCGGCGTCATCGTGATCTGGACACGCTCCGGGCCGCCGCGCCCGAAAAAGAAGAAGCCCTGAGCGCGCCGACTGGCGCCTAGTGGCGTGGAATCGAAGTTCGGATCGCACAACGCCGGATGGGGCGCCCGGATGGCAAGGCGAAAACCACAGCAATACCAGCGGTATAGCGAGGATTTTCAACGCAGTCAGCCGGGATGCTCCGACCGGCGACTGCTTCCCGAACTTCGGTTCCAGGCCACTAGGGCACGCGCTATTGCCTGACGCCCGTACCCGCCTGGTGGATCACGACGTCACGCTGCCCACGCTGTAGCTGAACGACGTCCTCCCCTCCGTGTGGCCAACGCACGGACAGGCCCGTCGATGCGGCGTCGGCCGAGAGGACTGCTGTCGCCCCATTCATCGACCAGTAGCCGCTGCCGGCATGAACCTCGCGCACCGGACCGCGCCTCGCACCCGAGATGATGCGCAGCTGCGCACCGATGCCGAGCGGGTTGCCTGGCGGCCCTGACAGCCGAATCCGCAGACCGGGCACACCGCCGGCATTGCGCCAGAGTGTCATCGGCGCGCCATTCTGCGAGACCGCCAGATCGACCCGCCCGTCGCCGTCGAAGTCGGCGACCGCGGCACCTCGCTGATCACCGAGCACGCTGATCCCGCTCTGCGCGACGCTCTGCACTCGGAACCCCCCGCTACCATCGCCGAGCAACACCAGTCCGGCGCCAGCGTCGAACCGCATCGTGTTGATCTCGGTCGGGAAGAAATTCTGCGCCAGAAACAGGTCTTCGCGACCGTCGCCGTCAAAGTCGTTCACGACCACCCCGAAGGCGGGTGCGAGCTGTGCCAACGCCGGCAGCGAGCGCGCCTCGAAGTGATCACCACGATTGAGAAAGATCGTATGGTCGAATGTGGTAGCGCCGACGCGCACGGCCGTCGATGCCGCGGCACCAAGCACCGCATCGAGATCGGCGTTCGCGAATGCGGCGAAGGTGGCGAAGCGTTCCTTCACCGACGGAAGCGCGGCACCGAGCCGCGAGAACCCGTCCAGCGGCATTTCGCGCTTCGTGATCGAGTCGGCACGTGCGAAGAGCAGTCCGAGACGGTCACCATCCATCCGGGCGACCGCCAGCGTGTATGGACGCGCCGCTGACGTATGCCACGGCGTGTTTCGCCCCCAGCTGGTCGCGATCAGGTCGAGGCGACCGTCACCGTCGATGTCACCGGCGGCGACGCCATTCCAGCGACTCGACAACGCCAAGAGCCCGAGCGCCTTGGTCGCGTCGCGAAAACGGCCACCATCGTTCTGCAGCACGCGGATCGGGCCGAACTCGGTCGCGACGATCAGGTCGGGTCGCGTATCGCCATCGAGATCAGCGAAAATGGCCGACGACACCAGTCCAAGCGACGCCAGCGACGCGGCGTTGCCGGTGTCTTCCGCCAGTGTGCCACTCGCACTGCCAAGCCAGAGCCGCGAGCGCACGGGCAACGGCCATGCGCCAGGCCGCGCGCGCGACCCGACGAAGAGATCGAGGAAACCGTCCCCATTCACATCGGCGAGCGCCAGCGGTCCGACGCTCGCCGAGTCACCGCCCACTGCTGGCGACGGCGCACCAACCAGCGCGCCTGCCGCGAAGCTCAGTACCGACGGCGCGGATGCAACGGCGGAATCGGACGCCTCGTGGTTCGACTGGCCCGCGAGCAGCGTCACGCCGCCTGACGCGCGTGGGAACGGCAGCACGCCGGTCAGGTCGAGCGATTGCACCGCGCCTGCGACGGGTACCCGGACAAACCGCGTCCCCGTATTTCGCAGCACGGTCAGTCGCCCACCACGTCCACTGCCGAAGACGAGATCTTCGCGACCATCACCGTCGACATCGATCCAGCTGACGCCGGGGCCGAGCTGACTGAGACGCGATGGCAGCAGCGGCTGGCGCTTGAAATCCGCGTACAGCGAGTCGACATGCGACGCGCCGTTGAGCAGCGCCGTGGCATCGGTGAACAGCGCGGGGCGAACCGCCGTGTCACCGACAGGGATCCGCACGGCGCTGGTTTCGTCGATCTCGTACAACCGATTCGCGCGCGCATTCGTAATCACACTGTGCCGACCGTCACGCCACCGTACATCGATGGCGGCGATGGAGTCGCGGCCGGTCGCGAAGGTGAGCTGCGCATCGCTGCCCGAGAGGTAATAGCCGCCGGACGTGATCTCGCGAGTCTGCCTCGGGAGTGATGCTGTCCGGATCGTGACTGTCGCGCCGATCCCCTGCGAGTTGGCGCCGGCACCGCGCAGCCTGACGCTCAGACGCGGCGCCCCACCGGTGTTGTGGTACACCACTGAGGGCGCGTTCAGGCGCGTCACAACCACATCCAGCGCGCCGTCGCCGTCCAGATCCGCCAGCGCGATGCCATGCGAGACGGCGGAATCACTCGCGAACTTCCAACTCGCGCTGGCGTCGTGAAACGTCAGGTCGCCGCCGTTCCGGAACGCAACGTTCGCGGTGCGCAGCGCCGGGAACTCCGCCGATTCGCGATTCCACGGGACGCGCGGAAAGCTGTTGCGGATCCGCTCATACGGGTCGGCCTCACGCACATCGTAGCGATGTCCCGTCACGGCGAGCAGATCCTCGAAACCATCGAGGTCGACGTCGAGGAAGGCGCTGCCCCACGTCCAGTCGGTGGCGGTGACACCAGCGAACTCACCGATCTGCGCCCATGTCCCATCGCCACGCGACACATGCAGCATGTTCTGCATCCACTGCGTGCGCTCCGGTGAAAGCCCCACCGGTTTCTGGAGCGGGGTGTGGGTCGGGATACTCCGCTGCCGACCGGCCAGAGTTCGCGCCAGCATGTCGGTGGTGAACAGATCCACGTGACCGTCGCGATTCACGTCCGCCATGTCTACTGACATGCAGGTATTGCTGGTGACACGCAGCGACATTGGCGGCGCGAGACGAAAATTCCCGGTGCCGTCGTTCAGCCAGAACTGATCAGGATCCTCGAGATCGTTGCAGACGTAGAGATCCGGCGCCCCGTCGCCATTCATGTCGTAGAATCGGGCGTCGAGCGTGAAGTAGTCTGGCACTGCCGTCAACGGCTGACCGCGCTCATCGCGAAACCGTGTTCCACTGATCGGCGTCGGCGTGAAATGCCCCGAGCCATCGTTCAGAAAGAACAGGTCCGGTTCTGCGCGCTGCGAGCGAACGAAACCACCAAGATCCGGCCGAGCTTCGACGCGGTATTCCTTCTTCCATTCGTCGACGACGCCCACCGAGTCGCCGACCTTCTTCAGCACCTGATCGAAGGCGCGCTGTTGCGGTGTGTACGCATCGAGGGCGTTACGCGTCTTGTACGTGGCGACATACAGGTCGAGCGAGCCATTCCCATCAACATCGGCCAGCGTCATCGTCGTGGCGTTATAGCCACCCGTCAACCCGCTGCGTGCGGTGGTATTTGCAAAGTGACCTGCACCATCATTGGTGAACAGCGCAATGGGACCGCCGAACGTCCCAGCGAGCAGGTCGAGATCACGGTCGCCATCGACATCGGCCAACACGACGCTGGTCGTGGCGAGGCCGGTAAAATCGAGCCCGCTTGCCTTCGTCACATCCGTGAAGCGGAAGTCTCCGTCATTGCGGTACAACACCGCTGGCTGCTCGACCGACGCCAGCACCATGTCGGGCCGGCCGTCACCATTCACATCGCCCAACGCCACACCAGCCCCGTCAAGCAGGCCGCGGTTGTCCAATCCGCGCGCCTCGTCGACATCGTTCCGATGTGTGAGGCCTGTCTGCGACGCCGTGAGCATGCGGAAGCCTGCCGCACCATCAGGGTCCACCTGCAAGGCACGCCAGCGATACCCGACTTCGGTGTGCCAACTGGTGTCGATAGCCTGCTCAGCGGCGCAGCCAACGGCCACTGCCGCGACCATCGCGAGGGAAAAGCGTGCTGCGAGGCGCCAGCGGATCACGGCGCGCGCCGCGTCACGAGCGATCGCACCTTGCGCCCGATGCACCGCCCCTGCGTCAGCCCGTCAGTCACGGCCGGAAAATAGTGAACGCCCGCATAGACACGTGAGACGGCCACCTCGGCCAGCGCCGCCGAGAACGAGGCAAACTGCCGCGGCGGTTGCCCGATGTCGACCTGCGTCGAGTCCACGAAGGGAATCGTGTCACCGAGCGCCGAGATGATCACGTCGACGGCCGCGCCCGACTGCACCGAATGCCCGGAGGTGTATTCCGGGAATGGCGGCGTTGGTATCACGGTCACGAAACGCGGATCGATCACGCGCTTCACCCACGTCTCGGGCCGCACGACGAGTGAGCGGTACTTCTCGCGCCAGCAGCTGATGAATGCGTCGGCGATGCCGATCGACGTCAGCGCATAGAGCTCGACTGCTGCGTCGGCACTCAGCCCTTGACGCGAGACCATCTGGTTCAAGACGCTGATCCAATGGAAACCGGGGGTGCCAGTTGCCACGGGATTGTCAGCCCAGAAGAGCGCCGTCTGGCGTTGCGCGGGAGTGAGAGCACTGACGGTGTCGTGGAACTCACGTCCCATCCGATAGAACGCACTGCCAGGCTTTTCAGAGTAGGCAGGCGGCGCTGGCGGCGCGCATTCATCGCCCGCTGCCAGCACGAACGGTCGCAGCTGCCCCCAGAAGGGCTCCGTCGGTTTCGTCGGATTGAAGACCGGCAAGGTGGTCGGCCCCAAGTCCCTCGGACGATTCGTGAAGGTGCCCTTCGTCGTTGCATTCTCCGCATCCGTATGAACCTCCGGGTTGCCGAACTGCACCAGATCCGACTGTCCGGAAAGTGTCTGCGGAACGAACTGCGCAACCGTCGCCGTGTTCACCCAGTCGGCACGCGCGCCGGACGGTTTCCATGGCCGGCCCCGCGTGGCGAAAAAACTGTCGGTGGCCGCCCATGCGAGAATTGCCGAGCCAATGGCACGACCATGCCGACGCGATTGCTCGACTCCCGGTGCCGAGATCCCGGCACTGGCGCGTGAAGCCACCTGTGCGGATGCCAGTGAATCGACCGTCCGGCGGGTGGTTGCGGTGCCGTCACGAAGCAGCGAGTCGAGCACGGTGCGTACCGCTTCGGCAGCCACGGTCGCGCCGTCCAGAACGGCGGCATCGGACAGGGCCGGCAACGCGCCAAAAGCATTCAGTTGTCCGCTCAACGACTTGAGGGGCGATCGAGGGTCTGAGGCATACCCCTCGTAAAGCGCGATCGCCGCATACGCAGAGATGCGCGATGCCACCGGTGGCCCAAGGCGCTCACTCCGCGTGAACGCCAGCGACGATCGCATCCACTGCGCCACCAGCTGTGGATCCGCCGGTGCTGGAGCCGTCGCGCGACACGCCCCGATGGCGAGCACCGCTCCGGCCAGCATTGCGAGGCGGTACCTGGACCGCTCCGTGCGGTACACGGCTGTCATGGACGTGGCTCCGGGGAACAACGGGGGCAAATGCGGATGCGTGCGCCAGTGCATTGTAAATGAAGTGATGGCAGCACCAAGGGCGCGCGGGCCACTCGCGCGGATAGCCCCTCCGCAGCAGGGACGCTACTCTTCGGTATGCCATACTGTGCGCCTTTTCGATTCCGCGTTGTCGCGCTGGCAGTCCTCCTCCTCGGCTGCACACGCACACCTGACAGCGCGGCGGCCGACGTCCCGGATACCGACGTCCGCAAACTTCCGAACGATCGGAAGGTCGGTGCTCCCGACCGGATGATGGAAACAGCCGATGTGAATCGTGTGGCCGGCCAGAAGTCGGCACCCGTTCATATGCTCGTCATCAGCGACTACCAGTGTGACAGCTGCCGCCTCTGGTTCGAGCAGCAGCTTCCTGTCGTGCGCACAGAATACATCGAAACGGGCAAGGTGCGCCTCACGTGGGTCCACTACCCGCTGCGCGCACATCCTGCCGCTGTGCGAGCCGCGAGTGCGTCGCTCTGTGCCGGAGCCCAGGGAAAGTTCTGGGAGGCAAGCGCCCGGCTTTTCGGCAACCAGCGGCTGTGGGATTCAGCGGCGCGCCCCGACACCCTGATCGATTCACTGGCGATTGCAGCAGGCACTGAGGGCTTCACGTTGAAGAACTGCACCATCAGCGGACGGATGCTGCGGCAAGTCCGGCGGGACATCGACTGGACGGATACGGCGAAGGCTGGTGCACCCCCGACGGTCATCATCGGCAGCCGGCGATTGTCCGGTGCCGCCGCATTGACGATGTGGCGCGCTGCAGTCGACTCGGCCCTGGCCGGGAAGTGACCAGGCGGGGTGCCGAGGCGCTCTCGGTCGCGTGACATCCGACAGACAGCGAGGGCCAGCACCGGAGATCCGATGCTGGCCCTCACCGCGTCGCAAAGGAAGCTGGTGACCGACTACGGCTTCGCGGCCGGTGCCGGGACCGCCGGCGCCGCATTGAAGTCCACCGTCGGCACATCTCGCTTCGCCGCATCCGACACCTCGAAGTACTCCCGCGGCTTGCTCCCCAGCACCTTTGCCGTCATCACCGCCGGAAACTTGCGGATGAAGCTGTTGTACTCATTCACCGAATTGTTGTAGTCCGTCCGGCTGACCGCAATGCGATTCTCCGTGCCCGTCAGCTCATCCTGCAGCTTCAGGAACTGCGCATCGCTGCTCAGCTTCGGATAACTCGTCACCAACGTCAGCATCGGCACGACTGCGCGCGACAACGCGTCGTTGGCGCTCGCCAACTCGGCCGGATTGGCTCCGCCTGGACGTGCGAGTGCGCCCGTCAGGCCACTCTGCGCCTTCGCCACCGCGGTGAAAATTGACGACTCCTGCGCGGCGAACCCCTTCACCGTGTTGACCAGATTGGGAATCAGGTCGGCGCGGCGCTGCAGTTGCACCTCGATTTCCTTCTGCGACTTCGCCGCCGTTTCATCGAGCGTCTGAATGGTGTTGTAGCCGCAGGCGCCGAGCGCCAACGGCAGGAGCAGTACCGCGCGACGCAGCCAACGCGCCTGCGCGCCGCGCACTGTGTCGGGTCGAGCCATCGTCATTTCACGCATTGTTTCGCTCTCTCGAAGTTCAGAAGTGTTCGGCACTGCCTGTCGCAGCCCCGGGGACAAACGTGTCTCGCCGCTCACGACGAGACGCCAGCCGATCGGGCGCTCCCACCCGCCCGATCGAGATGCGCCACCAGGCGCCCCATCGCATCCAGCACGCCGGTCAGCACTGGCGTGACCTCCGTGACCGGAATCTTCACTTCACGCCGCGCATGTTGCACCAGCCGTTCGAAGGGTCGTGCATCGAAACCGGCCAGCGTGGCCACGTCACGACTCAACTGCAGATAGTCCATCGGCGGCGCCTGCCCGGCAACCCGTGAGACGCCGCGAAACAGCACCATCATCGTCGACACACCGTTCAGCAGCAACTGCAGATGTGCTTCCGGGGCGTCGCCAACCGCCATGATGGCGCGACGGAGCTGCAGCAACTTGCCCATCGTCTCCCGTTCAACATGCAGCCGGAGATCGTTGGGCGTCACCGTCACCCCCTCGAACGGCGCGTCGCCCACCACCACCTGATGCCGGTGAAGGATATCGGCGTACTCCATCGCGAAGATGTCCGCTGAGGACCGCCATTCGTCGAGCGTGAGCAGCAGCGGCGCAGGATTCCCCGCCTGCGTCCAGTTCCGGACCGCCGGCGACTTGTGCAGCAGCGAGCTGAGCGACACCGCGTCGACGATGATCAACAGATTCGTATCCGACTGCCCGGGCAACACTTCGCCCGCCACCGCGGAGCCGAAGCGCACCACGACTCGCAGCGCGTCGCCGTAGAGCGTCTCGATGGCCGCGACCAGCTCGCCGACGGCCATTTCGCTGGCCACTGCCGAATTCCCTGTCTTCACCGTGGTCACCAGTCCGATCCTCCGCCACCGCCGCTGAAACCGCCACCGCCCCCGAAGCCACCGAATCCGCC
>JANNVN010000332.1:0-1620 GCA_031414435.1 Gemmatimonadaceae bacterium | reverse complement strand
GCTGGAGGTGATCGCAGCAAACCCGGCGGCGGCGACGTTCGGTGCGGTGCGACGGCGAGTGACCATCGTTCGCTGAGTCCGTGACGCGGCTCTCTCCAACCCATCCCGGACCGCCGCTTGCCAGTGACTGCGCGGCATACTACCGTATCGGAGTATGGAGAATCGTTGTTCCGCCCGGATCCTTTGGGGTACAGGAGCGTTACCATGCGTCTGTCACGACATGCCCTTCCGTCCGGCGCGCTGCTGCTCGCCGTCGGTGCCTGCAGCAGCCCACCCGCGTCTGAACCAGCGGCGACGGCCAGCGCGCCTGCTACTGCCGGCACGAGTGGTGCCCGTGCCGTCACCTTCCGCGAGGTCGACTGGAAGCCAGCGCGCGAGGCGGATATTCCGAACGACTCGATGGGCGCGTCGATCAAGCGCGGTCTCTACCTGTTGCGGTTCACGCCGGAAAGCCTCCCGGCCTACGCCACATCCAATCTGCGGTGCACCAGTTGTCATCAGGATGACGGTATCCGAGCATCGTCCGGGCCGCTGACCGGATCACACGCGCGCTTCCCGAAGTACATGCCGCGTTCAGGGACGGTGATCGCGCTGGCTGATCGCGTGAATTACTGCTTCACCCGCTCGCTCTCCGGCAACGCCATCCCGGTCGAGAGCCGCGAGATGGTGGACATCCTCGCCTACCTCGCCTTCATCTCGAAGGACATTCCCGTTGGCACCAGGATTGCCGGTGCCGAGGGCCTGATCTCGATGCCGGACACGCTCGAGGGCGACGTGACCCGCGGCGCCGCGCTCTACACCGCGAAGCTCTGCGTCACTTGTCATGGTCCGGAGGGTGCCGGCAATGCGGCCTTCCCACCGCTGTGGGGCCCGAAGTCGTACTCCGTCGGAGCCTCGATGACACGCATCGAACGCGCGGCCAGCTTCATCATGCACAACATGCCGCAGACCGCGCCCGGCTCGCTCACGGCGCAGGAAGCATTCGACTTGTCGGCCTACATCAATTCGCATCCGCGTCCCGACTCACCGGGCAAGGAGAACGATTGGCCAATGGGCGGCGCACCGGCGGACGTCCCATACGACACGAAGGGGCACAAGGCGTTTCGGCCGCCCGAGTACCTTGCGCGTTCCAATCCGAAGGGTGCCCTCGTCCCGAATCCGCCAAGGGTCCGCAATGCCAAGTCCTGAGGTCTCACCGTGAACGACGATCAGACCGTACCGGGCGCTGACGACGCCACGTCTAACGTCACGTCGAACGCCACGTCGAACGCCCTGTCAAACGCCCCGTCGAACGCCCTGTCGAACGCCACATCGAACGCCCTGTCGAACGCCCTGTCGAACGCCCTGTCGAACGCCCTGTCGAACGCCCTGTCTCGCCGCGACGTGCTCGTGGGCGCGGTCGGGGCGATCGGAGGCGCAGTCCTCGCGGGCATTCCCTTGTCAGTGAACGGTCAGGCTGCAGCACCCGTTCGCCCGAGTGTCCCGCCGGATGCAACGAGACTGCAGGGCGCGCCGACCGCGCCGCTGGGTGCGAGGTCGCCGTTCCACGCGCCGACCCGCGCGCCGTACGGAGACGTGACGGGCAGTTCGCTCACGCCACTGCGTGAGCTGACCGGAAAC
>JANNVN010000331.1:0-5468 GCA_031414435.1 Gemmatimonadaceae bacterium | reverse complement strand
GGCAGCGCGATGTTGTCGTACGCCGTGAGATACGGAATGAGGTTGAACTGCTGAAACACGTACCCGATGTGTTCGGCCCGGAAGGCATCCCGTTGGGAGCCACTCATCGCGACCAGATCGCGCTCGAGGACACTGACCCTGCCCGTCGTGGCGCGCAGCACACCTGCCAGGATGCCGAGCAACGTCGTCTTGCCGCAGCCGGATGGACCATGGAGAAAGACCTGACTGCCACGCGCGATCACGAGCGAAGGGATGTCGAGCACACGAGGGCCCGTGCCGTAGCTGAACTGCAGTCCCTCGATCGAGATGGCCGCGCCGAGCCGTGCCTCAGGGGTCACTTCTTCACGTACGGCGACACCTTCATGCCCTTGATCGTGAAGCCGGCCGTGCCGTAGAGACTCTCGACCAGATCGATGCCGAGCCGGCCTTCGAGCCAGATCGCCTCGAAGAGATCGAGGCGGACCTTCTGGCGACCCTCCATCTCCACCAGCACCATCTGGTTTGGCGGCGGCGGCGGGGTATGGACACAGGCGCCGTAATAGGGAACGAGCAGGAATTCGGCGTCCTCCTGGCTCGCGTCGTCGAGGGGAACGACATATCCGGCGATGCGGACCACCTGACCACTCAGCGCCCGGAGAGCGGGAGCCACGGCACCCGTCTGCGGGTTCATGCCGCCGAGCGTCCGCCAGTCGATCAGGACCGGATCCGCGACGGTGCCGGCGCCAGTCGCGACCAGCGCGGTCAGCAGGGAGGGCCGTGTCGCAGCCCACGGGTCGCCGACCGGCGCTGAGAGCGCGAGCACCGCGGCGAGGGCAAGGGGAGACAGTGGCATGGGTCAGCTGGGCAAAGGCATGGCAACGCGATCCGGATCACGATCGGAATCAATATCGCGACAAGCTGTTCTACACCGCGAGTACGGAATGCTCCGGTCGTCCGCTGGGGGCCCGGCGGTTGGCCGTGCCGGGACGAGGGGCGGTGGCACCGATCTCCGGACACGGACATCCGCGGGATGGCACCGAACGGGGCTGTGACGAAACGCACGATTACCTGTCATGGGGGGAGATATGCAGGCCGTTCACCCACCCGTGAGCGCCCTGATTCTGTCTGTCCCAGTGCCGATGGCCTCGATTCAGCTCCCCACCCCGCTCTTCCTCACGGCGCAACGTCTGAACACGTTGGAGCCGCGAGCACGGCTGTCCGTTCGCGGCGCGGTCGTGTTTGCACT
The DNA here is from genome assembly GCA_031414435.1 of Gemmatimonadaceae bacterium. GTDB lineage: Bacteria > Gemmatimonadota > Gemmatimonadetes > Gemmatimonadales > Gemmatimonadaceae > JACMLX01. Next base: position 4,243 of record JANNVN010000331.1, on the reverse strand, counting down.
GCTGTACGCGGCGATGATGCTGTTCGACGCGCCGGACATGCTGCTCCACGTGATGCTGGTGCCGCCCTGTCTGGTGGCCGCGTGGTTCGCAGGAGAAGCCGCCCGGAGAACGCTGGATCGCCGTACCCGTCTGGCGTGGCGGTTCGTCTCGATGGCCTTGCTGGTGCAGGCGTTGGGCGACGGGGCCTGGACATACTTCGAGCTCGTCGGCCGCACCACGATGTGGGATCGGTGGAGCCATGCCGCGCAGGCGCTGAGCACACCGCTCTGGCTCATCGCGGTGCTGACGTTCCCGCGTGGGCGACGCACCAAGGCCGACGCCGCTCGCTTCACGCTCGATGCCCTGACGGTGGTGTCGGCGGCCTCGATGGTCGTCTGGCATTTCATTCTGGCACCTTTGCTGAAGGATGCCATGTCGCCCGAAGACATGGCCATTTACACGGTCTATGCGGCGCTTGACCTGATCACGCTGGTCGCTGCCTCGTCGATGCTGCTGCAGGATCCGGGCTCGACACTGCGGCGCAGTTCGTGGTGGATCTCCATCGGCCTGATCATCGGTGTGATGGCGAACACCACGTGGAGCGCACTGAACATGCGGTATGCGCCGACGATCGCGCAGGTGACCGACGTACTGCGCATCGGCGGCTACCTGATGGTTGGGCTCGGGACGTGCGTCGGCTGGGCCGATGCCCGCGGCCTCGCCCCTGGCGGGCGCGGGACACAACTGCGCGCCCGCTTCAGCCTCGTGCCGTACCTCGCCGTGTTGCTTGGCTATGGCCTGCTGTTCGCGATGGCGCTCCGCGAGACGTACCACATCACCGATCTGGTGGTGGGGGCGGTGATCCTGACGGGGCTGGTGATGGCGCGACAGCTGACGGCGGTGCGTGAGAACATGCGTCTCTACATGGAGCAGACCGCCAAGGATACGGAGGCACGATTCCGCTCGCTGGTGCAGCATTCCTCAGACGTGTTCGCAATTCTGGATCCGCTTGGCATCATCCGCTACGTCAGCCCGGCTGCGGAACGCGTGTTCGGTACCTCCGGAGACCGGATGCTGAACCGAACACTGGCGGAGCTGGTGCACGAGTCCGATCGCGGGGCCTATGAAGCGCACTTTTCCGCGTCACTGATGGGCAGCTTGTCCACCAGCCACATCGGCTGCCGGATGATCCGCACGAGTGGTGAGTGGATGCGCACCGAAACCGTGGCGACGAACCTGCTGTCCGACGTCAACGTCAACGGCATCGTGCTGACGATCCGCGATGTCACGGAGCGCGTCACGCTCGAGGAGCACCTGCGCCATCAGGCGTTGCACGATCCGCTGACCGGACTTGGCAACCGGGCGCTGTTCCAGGATCGCGTGGCCCATGGGCTGGCGCGGGCGGAGCGCACGAACGACGAAGTGGCCGTTGTGTTTCTCGATCTCGACAACTTCAAGGAAATCAACGACTCGCTCGGCCACGCCGCCGGTGACGCGGTACTGGTGCAGACCGCCAACCGGCTGCGGACATGCCTGCGCGACAGTGACACCGCCGCGCGATTCGGCGGCGATGAATTCGCGATCCTGCTCGAGCAGACACGCGGCGAGGGTGAGGTGATGGACGTCGCCAATCGCATCACCGCGGCACTCGGTCGCCCGCTGCAGGTGGAAGGCAAGGATGTGGACCTGAACGCCAGCATCGGGATCGCACGAGCACAGCCGCAGCAGTCCGCCGACGAAGTGCTCCGCAATGCCGACGTCGCGATGTACCACGCCAAGGCGCGCGGCAAGGCGTGCGCGGTGCTGTACGAAAGCGGAATGCACGCCGCAGTGCTCGACCGGATTGAACTGCAGGCGGATCTCCGCAAGGCGATCGAACGATGTGAGCTGGCGCTGGTGTACCAGCCGATCGTCGAACTGGGCTCGCAGCAGATCATCGGTGCCGAAGCGCTCGTCCGCTGGAACCATCCATACCGCGGGCTGGTCTCGCCGATGGATTTCATTCCGTTGGCGGAAGAAACGGGGTTGATCGTCGAGATCGGCGAGTGGGTGCTGAAGACAGCTGCCACCGATGCCGCCGCGTGGCCTGTTCCGCCGGGGCAGACGCCGGTCACGATCACGGTCAATCTCTCGGCACGACAGATGGTGGACGGCAACTTCATCGACATCGTGAAGCGTACGCTGGCGTCGACGAGGCTGGATGCAGACCGGCTGGTGCTCGAACTGACGGAAAGCATGCTCGTGGGCCGGAACACGGATACACTGGCGCTGCTGCACCGCATCCGCGCGCTGGGCGTGCGGTTGGCCATCGACGACTTCGGCACCGGATACTCCTCGCTCGGCTACCTGTCGCAGTATCCGCTGGACGTGCTGAAGATCGACCGCAGCTTCGTGCAGGGCATGGACAATGGTCCGAACGGTCGCGCGCTGGCGTCGGCGGTGGTCGCACTCGGCCGCTCGCTGAAGCTGAAGGTGGTGGCGGAAGGCATCGAGCGCGCGGAACAGGAATGGGACCTGCGCAACCTCGGCTGCGACTATGGCCAGGGGTACCTCTACTCGAAGCCGATCTCGAACTACCAGCTCATCGACCTGCTCGTCGTTGGCGATATCAGTGCACCACGTCCGTCGGCGGTCAAGAAGCCGGTTGGCGGCCCATTGCTGCCGAAGCGGAGCGCGCTGAGTACGCCGCTTGCGATGGCCGCACTGCATGCGGCGCATCGGCCGCTGAGTGCCGGCATCATGCAGTCAAGTCCGACGTCGCTGGATGCGGTGGTGCCCGATGTGCCTGGAGCGATTGAAGTCGCGCGTGTAGCGCCGGCCACCAAACAGCAATCGTTGGCGTAGCGGAGCGTTCACAGTCCCGCCCTGCTGCCCGGCGCTCGAGCGCGCCGGTTCGAAGCGTCAGCGCGACCGCGATGTGAACGCGGGAATGAGTTGTGCCGCCACCGTCGCCACCACCTCGCGACTGGCCCGTTTCGCGATCGCCACCAGGGAGCCGAGCGTCGCGCCAATCGCGGTGGCGACATCGCGCTCGCCACCCAGCGGCTCGCCCAGTGACGAGAGAATCTGACGGCGCAGCCGGAGCACGATCGGTGTCGCGAACCGAATGGCGTTGAAGCGGGCATCGTAGCGCACACCGAGCCCTTCGATGAGCGCCGCTGTCCGGGCGAAGTAGACCATGTCACCCGGCAGGAGCACCGGGAAGTCGTAGAGCGTCGCCATCACATCATCGGCCAGGCGCGACAGTCGCTCGAGCCGTTCGGTAGCCGTTGTCCGTTCGTTGGCCAGCGCGATCAGCTGTCCGGCGAGCACGACGATCGTCGCACGTTCGGCGCTGGGCTCGATCAGCCCGAGCGCGTAAAACCCATCAACCACGCCCTCGACATCACCGCGTATCGATGCGAACACCGTACGCACCAGCGTTCGCCGCGTCTCGACCGGCACCTCCACCACCATCCCGAAGTCGAGCAGCGTGAGGCGGCCCTGTGTGTCGACGAAGACATTCCCGGGATGCGGATCGGCGTGGAAGAGCCCATCGACCATCATCATCTGCACGTACAGTTCCATCACCGAGCGCAACACATCATCCGGCTGGACACGGCCGGAAGTAATCCAGTCGCCGAGCTGGTCGACGCGGCGCCCGTCGATGAACTCGAGCACCAGCGCGCGTTGCCGGGTGTAGGCGTCGATCACTTCGGGCACGCGGATGTTCGGGCTGTTGGCGAAATTGCGCCGGACCTGCTGCGCGTATCGTGCTTCCTGCCGGAAATCCATTTCATCGCCCACGCGCTTCTCGAACTCGTCGAGCACTGTTCGCAGTCCGGCCACATGCGGCGGATTGAGACGCGATGCGACCAGATCGAGGATCCGCCGCGCAGCGCGGATATCGCCCTCCACCAGCTTCTCGACGCCGGGCCGCAGCACCTTGACGACGACTTCACGGCCATCAACGCGAGCACGATGCACCTGCCCCAGCGACGCCGCTGCCAGCGGCTGCACGTCGAACCACTCGAAGACCGTTTCCGGCGGTGCCCCGTAGCTCTCGATCAGGCTGGCCCGGATCCGATCAGCCGGCACGCCGGGTACACGATCGGTGAGCGTGCCGATGGCGCTGACGTATGGCTCGGGGATGATGTCGGCGCGACCGGCGAAGAGCTGGGCCAGTTTGACGAACGTCGGCCCAAGCGACGCCAGAATTGCCACCATTCGGTCGGCCCGGGCGGCGTGAAACGCCCGGGTACGCGGAGAGCCCGGCCCAAAGAG
>JANNVN010000330.1:0-3226 GCA_031414435.1 Gemmatimonadaceae bacterium | reverse complement strand
GCCTGGTTCAAGCTCACCCATCGTGACATGGGCCCCCGTGTGCGCTACCTCGGCGCGCAGGTGCCGCAGGAAGCGCTGATCTGGCAGGATCCGATTCCGGCTGTGGATCATGCGCTCGTTGACGCGCACGACATCGCTGCGCTCAAAAGCAAGATCCTCGCGTCGGGACTGTCGATCGGCCAGCTCGTTTCCACTGCATGGGCGTCCGCGTCGACGTTCCGCGGCTCGGACAAGCGCGGTGGCGCGAACGGCGCACGGTTGCGCCTCGCACCGCAGAAGAGCTGGGACGTGAATCAGCCGGCCAAGCTCACACGCGCGCTCGACATCCTCGAGACGATCCAGGCGGAATTCAACAGCGCGCAGACATCGGGCAAGCGCGTGTCAATCGCCGATCTGATCGTGCTCGGCGGAAATGCCGCGATCGAAGCGGCTGCGAAGCAGGCTGGGCATGAGGTGCAGGTGCCGTTCACGGCTGGCAGGATGGATGCCAGTCAGGATCAGACGGATGTCGAATCATTTAGCGTGATGGAGCCGATCGCCGATGGCTTCCGCAACTACCAGAAGGCCGCCTACACGCTGACCCCTGAGGAGTTGCTCGTCGACAAGGCGCAGCTGCTCGGACTGACGGCGCCGGAGATGACCGCGCTGGTGGGTGGGTTGCGTGTGCTGAATGCGAACCATGGGCAGTCGCGGCATGGCGTGTTCACCACACGGCCCGAAACGCTCACGAATGACTTCTTCGTGAACCTGCTCGACATGGGAACGACGTGGGCGCCGATTGGCGGCGGCAGCGATGTCTTCGAGGGTCGGGATCGCGCCACGGGTGACGTGAAATGGACGGCAACCCGTGTGGACCTGATCTTCGGGTCGCACTCGCAGCTGCGGGCGCTGGCCGAGGTCTATGCGCAGGATGATTCGCGTGGGGTGTTCCTGGCCGCATTCGTGAAGGCGTGGGTCAAGGTGATGAGCGCAGATCGATTCGAGATCGCGTGAAAGCTGGGTGCAGTTGAAGGGTGGCGGTGAGGGCAGGTGGTGGCGTTTCGGCGGGTGCCGTGGCGCCACTCGCTGTTATCCGGGCCAGGGAATCACGGTGCTCCCCTTGCGGCGGTCCGGTCCCCGGAGCACCGTGCATTTGTTGTTGAATGCCTGCCTGCGCGATGCTCCATTTCTGCCGTTCGCTCGAGCCCTTCGGGAGGTTGCCCTTGGATGCGTTCGTGGCTTGGCTCAACAGCGTTGGCTGGATGGTATTCCTCTGGTCCATGGCCGCACTGGTCGTCATTGACGTTGCGGCACTCGCAGCAGCCGCGATGACACGCGATCGGACGCTGGTGAACCGGTGGACCGGGCGCGTACTCGCCGCCAACGTGGCGCTGCTTGGTTTCGGGGCCGCTGGCCCGGCCATCTCGTTCACGGGGCGAATGGCGATGGGCGTGGTGGAGAAGTTCGCGCCCAGTTCAGCGATCACCCTGACGTCGGATGAGAACGCGCCGCCGCCCGCGAGTGCGCCAGGCCCGACGCCACGGCGCTGACGCGCCAGACCCTTTGAACGGTAGCGCCAGGCGAAATCCGATGGCGCTGAAGCGCTGACTCAGCGTCTTGCTGCCCACCGCCGTCTGAGTGCCGCGTACGCCGCCAGCCGATCCGTCGCGCCCTTCACGACCACGTCCGGTGGCGGCGCATCGCTGCCCTGCAATACGTCGATCAGCGCGGCGTGACTGGCCGCCACGCCACCGAACCCACTCTGGCCCGCGAATTCCGCCAGGCCTTTCGTGCGAGCCTCAGTCAACAGCGACTGGCTTTCGATCATCGCATCGTGCAGTGCGACCGAGAGATCGTGCTGCTGCTGCAGCTTCGCCTGCGGTGTCCGGACGCGGGGGTCCATGCGCACCGTGAACGATTGCGACTGTATCGCACCATCCACCGTCAGGCGCGCAGTGTATGCGCCCGGCATCACCCACGGCCCCTCGGGTTCACACTTCGTGTTGAATGGCGTTGCCGAGATGGGCAGTGAACACTGGGCGGTCGGTCGCTCGTAGTGCAGGTCCCAGACGTACCGTTGCAGCCCGGCCTTCGTGGACGGATTGACTGGTGGCCGGAACCAGTACCATGGCCAGTTGCCCTGATCGGTCGGCGCCGGCGCGGCATCTTCGCTCGAGTACTTCCGCAGCACCCGTCCTGCGGCGTTGAGGATCTCAAGCGTCACGACACGTGCGTCACGCGAGAGGTGATAGTCGATGATTGTGCCGTCGGGTGGGTTCTCCGCGCGCGGCTCGTCTGGTGGCACCGGTGTGTCGGTGTACATCGAGTAGGTGACGCGCGTCGCCGTGGCAGGCTTGAAGAACGACACCGGCGCGGCGGCGGTCGTGGCGTTCCACTGGCGCAGCGCCGAGACGCCATCGAGGATCCAGAATCCGCGGCCATGCGTGCCGACAGCGATGTCATCGTCCTTTACGATCAGGTCCCTGATCGAAATCGCTGGCATGTTGGCGCGCAACGAGTGCCAGTTGTCGCCGTCATCGAGCGAGAACCACACCTGGTTTTCCGTCCCGGCGTACAACAGCCCGCGACGCTTCGGATCCTCTCGCACCACGTTGACCGGTGCGTTGGTCGCGATGCCGCTGATGATCTCGGTCCACGTCTTCCCGCCGTCGCGTGTGCGATAGATGTGCGGCCGCAGGTCATCGAGACGGAACGTATTGACGGCGGCGTACGCGGTGCCGGCATCCGTGTGCGAGGCATCCATGATCGACACCTTCCACCATGGGCCGAGCTGCGGCGGTGTCACATTCGTCCACGTCGTGCCGCCATTCCGCGTGACGTGGATCAGGCCATCATCAGTCCCCGCCCAGATGGTGTTCGAATCCACGTAGCTCGGTGCGATGGTGTACACCACACCGCGCCGCGTTGGACGCGCGTTGGGTGTGCCGACGTACTTCCCCACGCTCGTTGGTACCTCCCACGTCTCACGCGAGAGATCGTCGCTCAGTCGCTTCCATGACGTACCACCGTTCACCGTCTGCCAGACGACGTTGGTTCCGTAGAACAGCTTGCGCGGGTTGATCGGCGAGAAGAGAATCGGCATGGTGCGAATGCCGCGGAAGTAGTCAGGGCCCGCCGAAGCGGCGGCAGGCCCGAAGCTGCGCACGCGCCCTGCATTCGGGCTCACATTCTGCGTCTGTCCCGTGCGTCGATCGAACCGCGTGACCGTGCCGCCGTACAGGATGTT
>JANNVN010000329.1:0-21481 GCA_031414435.1 Gemmatimonadaceae bacterium | reverse complement strand
GTATTGCGGAGACGCTTGCGCTGCTTGGATGTCCTGCGCTTCGGTACGGCCATCGGTCAATTCCCGGTATAAGGCGAGTTACGAATCAGTCGTGCGCTCAGTGAGCCCTGCCCACCGCGCATCACCTTCCGATGCGCACGCGCAGACAGTCGTATTGCGGTCAACACCGCATGTCGGACACAGACCTTTGCAATCTTCACGGCACAGTACGAACGGTGGGACTGCAAGGATCCACCCCTCGCGAACCGCTGGACGGACGTCGATCGAGCGCGCCTTCGCGTCCAGCAGGAACACATCAGGGTCATCGTCCAGCCCATCCTCGTCGGAATCGACGAACAGACACTGAATCGAATCGCCTGCCCTCACCGGCACCGCCCTGAGGCACCGGGTGCATTCACCAACCGCCGACCCATCGAACTCGCCGGTGAAATAGTACCGCCCCTCACCAGCTCTCGAGAGCCGCCCCTGCACCGTCACCGGCGAACTCGGCCGTATATCTCCATCCAACCAAACCGCGTCGGACGGATCGATTGACCCGTCCACCTGCACCGCCTGGCCATCCAGACTCCGGAGATCAACTGACAGCATAGCCACGGAAAATAGACGAGCCGTGAGCACCAAGCAAGTGCCCACGGCATCGGGACTTAGCTCACCACGCCTGGGAGGGCGGTGCGTCGATCAGGCCAGCCCGGGAAAGAAAAAGGCCGATTCCACCGAGGCGTTCTCGTCCGAGTCCGAGGCGTGGATCGCGTTCCGCCCCTTCGATTCCGCGAAGAGCTTGCGGACCGTGCCCTCAGCCGCCTCGGCAGGATCGGTCGCGCCAATCGCGGTCCGCAGTGCGGCGACCGCATCAGGCTTCTCGAGCACCATCGGCATACAGGGTCCCGAAGTCATGAATTCGACCAATTCCGCAAAGAAGCCGCGCCCGCTGTGCACTTCATAGAACTTGCCAGCCTCGGCTGTGGTCATGTGCATGACACGGGCCGCCTTCAGGACGAACCCTTGTGCTTCGAGATGTGCCAGGATCTTGCCGGCCTTCTGAGTGCCGAACGCGTCCGGCTTGATGATCGTGAGGGTGCGATGTCCAGCCATTTTACCGAGCTCCAGTGCGATACAGGCGACGTGCGCCAGGGGGTGGTCAGAAAATCGCGCCCGGACACCCAAGTGGCCGGGCGCGAACGCAAAACTACTCCGGAAGGACCCCGAGGCAAAACTACAGGCGTGCCTTGACCAGCTCCACGAAATCCATCGGGCGCCGGGCGATCCCCATGCCCGCCTTTTCGAATGCTTCGATCTTCTCCGCCGCTGTGCCGGCCGAGCCCGAGATGATCGCGCCAGCGTGGCCCATCCGTCGGCCTGGCGGCGCCGTCTGTCCGGCGATGAAGCCGACGACCGGCTTCGTCATCTTCGTCCGCACGAACTCCGCCGCTTCCTGCTCATCGGTGCCACCGATTTCGCCCATCATGGCGACCACCTTTGTCTGCGGATCGGCCTCAAAGGCGGCCAACGCATCGATGAAATTCGTCCCGTTGATCGGATCGCCACCAATCCCGACGCAGGTACTCTGCCCGATACCGGCCTTGGTCAGCAGGTTCACGATCTCGTAGGTCAGCGTTCCCGAGCGGCTGACCACGCCGACCGGCCCCGCCATGCAGATGCGTCCTGGAATAATGCCGACCTTCGACTGGCCCGGCGTGATCAATCCCGGACAGTTCGGACCGAGCAGACGGGCACCCATTTCCTTCACGTACGGGTAGACCTTCGTCATGTCGAGCACCGGCACGCCTTCGGTGATGCAGACGATCAACTTCACACCAGCGGCGGCAGCTTCCATCATCGCGTCAGCCGCGAACGGCGGCGGGACGTAGATGACCGAGGTGTTGGCTCCGGTTGCGGCGACGGCCTGTGCGACGGTGTTGTAGATCGGGACGGTCGACTCGAACTTCTGGCCACCCTTTCCCGGCGTGACGCCGGCGACGACTTTCGTCCCGTACTCCATCATCTGCTTCGCGTGGAACGAGCCGTCGCGGCCCGTGATTCCCTGCACCAGCAGCGTGGTGCTGTTGTCGATGAAGATGCTCACTTGGCGGCTCCCGTGGCGAGGGCGACAGCCTTCTGCACCGCTTCGTCCATGTCGGACGAGGCGCTGAAACCGTTCTCCGTGAGGATTTTCATCGCGAGTTCTTCGTTGGTCCCGGTCAGCCGGATGACGATTGGCACCGTGAGCGGATTGGCCTTGGTGGCGGTGACGATGCCATTCGCCACGTCGTCGGTGCGCGTGATCCCGCCAAAGATGTTGAACAGGATAGCCTTCACATTCTTGTCGGACGTGATGATCCGCAATGCATTGACGACCTTCTCGGGATTCGACGAGCCGCCGATGTCGAGGAAGTTGGCCGGATCGCCGCCGTAGTACTTCACCAGATCCATCGTCGCCATCGCGAGGCCCGCCCCGTTGACGACGCAGCCGACGTTGCCATCAAGCTTGATGAACGTGAGGTTGGCCTTGCGTGCGTCGACTTCTGCCGGATCCTCACTGCTTTCGTCGCGCAATGCCTCGATGGCCGGCAGTCGTTCGAGCTCATTGTCATCGATCACCATCTTGCCATCCACGGCCACCACTCGGCCGGTCGGCGTGACCACCAGCGGATTGATTTCAGCGAGGGAGCAGCCGCTTTCGATGAAGGCGGCGTACAACTGCTGCATGATCTTTGCGGCAGCGCGTGCCTGCTTGACGTCTTCGTAAAGGAAGAAGCCCATCTCCATCGCCTCGAAGGTCCGCAGCCCGTAGCGCGGATCCACGGGATGGTACTTGATCTTTTCGGGCGTGGTGGCGGCCACCTCCTCGATGTCGATCCCGCCGGCTGCGCTGACCATGAAGACCGGCTTCTTGGTTGCGCGGTCGACGATGATACCGACATATGCTTCACTGCCGATGTCTTCGGCCACCGTGACGAGGACCTTGAGCACGGTGAGGCCCTTGATGTCCATGCCGAGGATGGCCGAGGCCTTCTCACGCGCCGCGGCCGGCGTTGCACAGTACTTCACGCCACCGGCCTTGCCGCGTCCACCGACATGGACCTGCGCCTTGACCATGACTGGCACACCGTACTTCACCGCCAGCGCTTCGGCGGCGTCCGGTGTCGTGGCAATGTCGCCATCGGGAATCGGGACGCCGTGGCGCCGCAAGATTTCCTTGGCCTGATACTCATGTAGGTTCACACACGCTCCATCTGCGATCGGGTGATTGCAGCGACTGTGACGTTGAACAGCAACGCGTGCGGATGATCTCCGACCACGCGTGGGACGACGGCGCTCAGGGTGAGCACCCCAACTGTGGCGTGAAGATAACTGTCGGAAGTCGACTCATCGTGGCAAGGAGTCCCGGGGCACGCCAAGCGTCCGCCCCAGCGCCTCGAACGAGGCGCCAAACTCTGCCCATGCCCCCTTTTGCAGTGCATCACGCATCTGGCGGTACATCGCAGCGGCCGCCGATGGCGCCGGCCCCGGTCGCCCGCGGTCCGTCCAGCTGAGCGCGGCCTCGGGCACCGTCGCGCCCACGCCCCTGCGTCTGCCATCGGTGATCAGGACCGCCGCGAGGTCGGTCGGGCGACCATCGCGCATCGAGAAGTACGGGGTCAGGAAGCGGGCCGTCGCACCGGGCACGATCCGCGGCGCACCACGTCTGGCGCCGGTCAGCGATCCAGGCTGCCGGAGCGAGTCCGTCGTCTCCTGTGCTCCCCGTACCACGCCTTCATACGGTGCCCCGTCCAGACTCGGGAGCCAGCGGGTTCGCCGATCGATGCCGCCGGGAGCGAGCAGGACGCCTCGCACCACACCACGACCGTCGATCGCGGCTGCTGTCAGTGCGTACGTGCCGCGCGCGGGTAGCCACACCGGTACGTAGTCGTCTGGCGTAAACGTGCTGTCGGCCAGCGCGCCCCGGACCACCGAGAGCTCCGTCAGGGGTCCACTGCGTTGGAGGACGAGACTCGTATCCTCCTGCACTGCGCGCGAGCCAAAACGCGCCGCGATGGCCGCTTCGAGTTCGAGCGCATCGGCTCGGGGCGGCAGCGCGCGGCGCAGGTCTTCCGGGAGCGCGGCAATCGGCACCAGATGCTGCGCCAGTCGCTGCAACGGGCGACGCGCCAGCAGCGGAGGATCCTTCTCCTGCAGCAACGACACGCGCCCGGTATGCGCATTCACCAGCGCTGTCGCGGCGAACTGCGCGGCCGAGTACTCCTCACCATTCAGCAGGACATGCTCGCTCAGCGGGTAGGTCGCGCTGACCGCATACAGATCAATTGCCCATAGCAGTGAATCGGCGTAGACGAGCGGCACAACTTGCGAACCAGCGCGGAGGCCGGGCACCAACCGTCCAACACGTTCGCGCACGTCGCGAACGGTCACCAGTACCGGCGACGGCTGCGGCGCACGTCCAAACAGCAGGCGGGGGTTCTGCTGATTCCAGGCGAAGGCGAGGCGTGACGAGGTACTCGAAATCAGCGGCGCGGCGATGCGGCGACGGGGATCGCTGACGATCGCGTAGCCTCGGCCGGAATCGCTGACCACGATCGGCGGCAGCGTTCGACCGGCTCGCGCGGACACGTCGCGGAAGGGATTGCCCGATGTGAGCGTGACGGGGATGGCCCGCCACGTCGGCAACAGTCCGGGCACCTTGAGTGCATCGAAGACCAGCGCGCCAGGCACTCCTGCCGACTGATCCCACGCCAGCATCGCGCCCAGACGACCCGGTGTGGCATGGGGCACTGAGGCTCGGTCCCACAGTGGTGTCGATGACAGCGAAGCAGTGTCGCTGGGTGCGGCCAGTATCACGCGATCGGATTCGTAGGCGCGCCGAGTGAAGCTCGCCCCGGCATCGAGGTACCGGCGCTCACGCGCAATTGCGTCGCCGCCTCCGTCGATACTGTCCGCAAGCAGTGGAGTGCCCTGACGCAGCAGCAGCGCCATCAGCAGCACCGTCGTGACGGCGGCGATTGCAGCGCGCGGCTGTCGCGACCACGCGCTCCACGTCACGACGCCCGCAGCACCGAATGCAATCACCTGCATCACAAGGCCGCCGGGCAGGCCGACGCGATGATCTGCAAATCCGAACGCCCCCTCGGCCCCGGTCCCGTGTACGAGGCGGTCAAAACCATCCACGCGATAGCTCCAAGCAATCAGCAGAAGCAGCATGGCCCCGAGGATCGTGATGTGGCGGCGTGCATGACGTGTGACACGCAACGTTCGCCCATCGAGTCCGACACCGCGCGTGAATACGTACCCGACGACAGTCAATGCCGACATGACTGCATGCGCAATCAGCGCCCACGTGTAGGCCTGCCATTCGAATGGCACCCACGCAGTCCAGAATGCCAGGTCGTACTGGAAGTATGGATCCGACTCACCGAGCGGAGTGGCGTCCAGCACATTCGCCAGCGGAACCCAGTCCGTGATGGGAACGGTCAGCAGCACACCAACGGCGCATGCCGCGGCCCACAGCACGAGCGAGATCGTGCGATCAGGCACGGCGCCTTCAAACTCCAGGTCACCGATGCTGCCGGGGACGACGACGCTGACGAACGATCGACGGATCGCGGCGAGGTGCGCCCGCATGACGAGGGTGGCAATCGTCCCTGCGCCACCCTTGAGCAGGCAGGCCACCAGCGTCTGCCACCACCAGACATCGGCGAAGCCGAGTGCGTCAAACCACGCGTGGTCCCCCGTCAGCGCGCCCCACGCGCGTCCGACGGCGAGGATCAGTGCGATGCCTGCTACAAGCGTCAGCAGCCGGCGACGACGAATGATCACAGGCGCACTCAGCAGAGTTTCAGGCGGACACGCCTTCTGTTCGCAGCCACGCGTTGAACTCGGCGCGAATCTCGTCGCGGCGTTGCGCCGTCAATGCCTCGAATCGCAGCACGACGATCGGCTGCGTGTTCGAGGCGCGAATCAGGCCCCATCCATCGCCGAAAAGGACACGGGCGCCGTCCACGTCGATCACGTCACGTGACTTCCGGAAGTGCGCGGTAGCGGCCTGAACGAGCGAAAATTTCCGCTCATCTGGGCAGTCGACGCGCAGTTCCGGCGTGCTGAAGTACGAGGGAACATCAGCCAGCAGGTCGCGGACGCTGCCCGCACTCGAGGCCACGATGCGGAGAATACGGGCTGCGGCGTAGAGTGCGTCGTCATGGCCGTAGAAGCCCTCGGTGAAGAACATGTGGCCGGACATCTCGCCTGCCACTGGCGCGTGCAGCTCCTTCATCTTGTCCTTGATGAGCGAGTGGCCAGTCTTCCACATCACCGGGGTTCCACCGGCCTTCGTGATCGCGTCCGGCAAGGCCTGTGAGCACTTGACATCGAAGATGATCGGTGCGCCCACGCCGGTGCGCGCGAATACATCACGCGCGTACAGGAGCAGCAGGTAGTCACCCCAGATGATCGTACCAGCCGCATCGACGATGCCGATGCGATCGGCGTCGCCGTCGAACGCAATACCGATGTCGGCACCCCGTTCCTGCACCGCTGCGATCAGGTCGACGAGATTTTCTTCGACCGTGGGGTCAGGGTGATGATTGGGAAACGTGCCGTCGCTCTCACAGAAGAGATACGTCGCATCGACATTCATGCGCGAGAAGATCGCTTCCGTCAGCGGGCCGCCGGCGCCATTGCCTGCGTCGAGCACCACCTTCAGGCGACGCGCGAGCGGTCCCGTGCGCGCAAGAATATCCTCGACGTACGCAGCATTCAGATCTTCTTCCCGTACGGTGCCGGCACGCGCGCTCTCAGGCGCATCGAGCAGCTCACGCAACCGCTGAATGCCACCGCCATGCAGCGACCCGGTTCCGACGCAGATCTTGAATCCATTGAACTCGGGCGGGTTGTGCGACCCGGTGATCTGGATTCCGCCAGCGACCGGCAGGTGATGGAGCGACCAGTACAGCAGGGGCGTCGGTCCGACGCCGATGTCGATGACGTCGCGTCCACGGGTGGTCAGGCCACGTGCGAGGGCCTCACGAAGCGCCGTTCCGCTCGGACGGTTGTCACGGCCAACAGCAACGGGACCGGCCACCTGACGCTCGTCCAGAAGGGCGGCATACGCGCGTCCGATACCTTCCGCCGCTTCGATGGTGAGGTCATCACCGACGACCCCGCGGATGTCATACTGTCTGAAGATACCTGCGGCGATCGTCATGGAAGCGCGGGCTGAGAATCTGTTGGGGCGAAGGCCTGCAGCGGCGACTGGCCACTGCCCCCTCGTGCGGGTGACATCGGAAGCGTACTGCTACGGGCCCAGTGCACTGCAGGCCCGGGATACACACCAAGGGCCAGCAGCAACACCGCCGAGACGGCGATCACGCCGCCGGTCCACCGTGCGGGGACCTGGCGTGCCGGCGCCGGATCGTCGACGGGTGGCTTCATGAACATCGTCGCGATCACGTTGAGGTAGTACCCAGCCGACACCAGACTCGCCAACACCAGGATGATTGCGAGCTTCAGTTGTGGTGCATTGGATGACAGCGCCGCGCGCAACACGTACCACTTGGCGAAGAAGCCCATGCCTCCCGCAATGGGGAATCCCATCAGCGAAAGCATGAACACCGCCATTGCGGTCGCGATCACCGGCCGCGTGCGCGACAGCCCGGTCAGGTCGCTGAGCCGAGTGCGCTTTTCGATACCGCCCGAGACCAGGCAAAGCACGCTGTATGCTCCGACCGTCGCGAGTGTGTAGGCCAGCGCGTAGAACACGATGGCGGCGATGCCGTCGGCTGAGTGACTGGTAATTGCAACCAGCAGATACCCGGCATGCGCAATACTGGAGTACGCAAGCATGCGCTTCAGGTTCTCCTGCGCGAGCGCCAGCACGTTGCCCGTCACCATGGTCACGGCCGCCAGGAGCCAGGCCGCATAATGCCATGAGACGTATGCCGGTCCCAGTCCATCCATGAGTAGCCGCGTGAACGCAGCGAACGCCGCCGTCTTGACGCCCGCCGCCATGAAGGAGGTGTAAGGCGTCGGTGCACCTTCGTACACGTCCGGTGTCCACATGTGGAACGGTACTGCGGCGATCTTGAATGAAAATCCAACGAACATCAGCGCCAGTCCACCGAGCAGCAGAGGATCAGTGGCCAGACGCTTCGCCGCGATCGCTTCCGCCATCACGGTCAGGTTCGTCGTGCCGGTCGCGCCGTAGAGCAACGCCATGCCGTAAAGCAGAAATCCGGTCGAGAACGCGCCGAGCAGGAAATACTTCAGCGCCCCTTCAGCAGACCCGGCGCGACTCCGGTCGAGCCCAGTGAGCACGTAGATCGACAGAGACATCACTTCGATGCCGAGGAAGATCAGCATCAGATCCCGCGCTCCCACCAGCAGCAGCATGCCGGCGGCGGAAAAAAGCACCAGCGCCGGCGGTTCACTCGCGGAGATCGCCGCGCCTTCGTTGTACTCCATCGCCATCACCAGCGTCCCGAGCGCACCGAGCAGAATGACCGCCACAGAGGCCCAACGGAAACCGTCATATGCCAACGGGCCGACGGACGCACCCAGGGGTGGCGACTGATTGGCGAGCATTGCCGTGGCACCAGCCGCAAACAGCACACAAAGCATCGCGAGCAGATGGGCACGACGCGTGCTGCTTGCGCCCTCCGGAGCGAACGCGCCGAACAGCAACACGATCATGCCGCCGACGGATACAATGATCTCGGGCATGAGCAGCGTGCCGAGATCGAGACTTGCCGCAGCGAACGTGTTCACGGCTGTCCTCCGCTTCCAATACCCGGACCAGGAAGGCCGGCAGTCGCCTTCACGCCATTGACGAGGCTTGCCACAGACACCTGCATGCGGTTGAGCAACGGGGCAGGATACAAACCAAGCCCGATGATGGCCGCCACGAATGCGCACATGATGCCGGTCTCCATGCGAGTCAGATCACGCACACCGGCGGCATCGGGGACTGCTGATGGGCCGAACAACACGCGCTGCACCGCCCAGAGGAGATACGCGGCGGCGAGAATCACCCCGATCGTTGCCATCAGCACCAGCACCGGGAACGTCGGGAAGGCACCGATCAGCACCAGGAACTCGCCAACAAACCCATTGGTCCCTGGGAGCCCCGCGTTGGCGAGGGCAAAGAGCACGGCGACGGCGCCGAACATCGGCATCTGTCTGGCCAATCCGCCCAGGGACTGGAATCGATCGTCGCCGAGGCGCTGCCGCAGCATGCCGAGCAGGAGAAACATCCCGCCTGTCGTAATGCCCGCGTTTACCATCACCACCAGCGCACCAGACACCGATTCCGGCGTGAACGCACTGATGCCCAGAACGACGAACCCAAGATGCGCGATCGAGGCATACGACATCACGCGGCGAAAATCCGGTTGTACCAGCGCGACCAGTGATCCGTACAGCACGCCGACGACGCCGAGCGACGCCAGCACCAGTCTCACAGTCGGGTGCAACGCCGCTGCCGGGAACAGCGGATAGGCGAGCACGAGCAGCCCGTACGTCCCGACCTTGATGCCGAGGGCCACGGCCGCAAGGGGTGGACCTTCACTCTGCGCATCCGGCAGCCAGGTGTGGAACGGGATGAGCGCACTCTTCACGAGGAACGCACTGGCGAAAGCGCCGAAGCAAAGCAGTTGCGAGAACAGACTCATGGGCCGGCTCACGGCCATGTTGCGAAGCTGTTCATACGTCGTACCGCCAGCCGCCGACGCGATTGTGATGACGGCAACCAGCATCAGCAGGGAGCCGAGCATCGTGTAGACGAAGAACGTCTTCCCCGCCGCGGCACCACGCTCCGATCCCCAGACTCCGATCAGGAAATAGAGCGGTACAAGCATCAACTCCCAGCAGAGATAAAAGAGCAGGAGGTCCGCTGCGAGGAAGATGCCCAGTATCCCTGCGGTCAGCAAAAGAACGAGTGCGTAGTATGAAGTGGCGCGGTGCGTGACGCTGGTGCGCGGCGTCGCCAGGACACCGAGCAACATCAGCACCGCAGTCAGCAGAACCAACGGCAACGAGATGCCAGTGGCGGCAAGCCGGAATCGAGAGCCAAAGTCCTCGATCCATGGGTAGTCGACCATTGCGACGCCGCTGGGCACAACACCCCAGAGCGCGAGTGCGAGCACCGTGGTGACTGTCAGCAGCGCGATGGTGACGTTGCGCGCAAGTGGCGCTTCGACATCACCAGTGCCACGCGGGAGCAGCCAGACGAGGATCGAACCGAGGAACGGAACGCCGAGCACCATGGGGAGCACCCATGCTGGCGTCACGCCGAGCGTGGTGAGTCCTTGCATCATCGGCCCGCCCGGAGCACGAAGATTCCGACCAACGCCACCGCGCCGAGCGTGATCGCCCAGACGTAGCTTCCCGCCAGTCCGCCCTGCGCCCGTGACGCAATCGTGGAGACAATGCGGAACAGCTGCGCACTTCCCTGCACCAGCACGGCGTGAATGACCCCGAGGTCCAGGCCACGCCACAGGACCTTGCGCGCCGTCGAGACGATCGGTGCGACCACTCCTCGTGCGATCGCAGTATCGACGAAGTAGTCGTTGGCGAGGACCAGCTGAATTCCCTGCTCGGCGGGTGCGGCGGCCTTGGTGGTGAGTGCGTCGGGCTTCAGCAGCACGAAGGCGGTTGCGATGCCAGCAACAGCTACGGCGATCGCGATGCCGATGAGAATGAACTCGGTGCTGTGCGAGAGATGGCCTGTTCCGGCCAACAGTGTTCCGGAGCTTGATGCAATCGGCGCCAGCCAGGAAGCCAGCACGCCCGAACGTCCAATCGGCAGAACCTCCGGCAACTGCAACCACCCACCGACCAGCGTCAACGCCCCGAGGACGATGAGTGGCGCGCGTAACAGCCATGGCGAGTCATGAATGGCACCCTCAACCTCATCACCCGACCGGAATCCACCGTGGAAGGTGTATCGCATGAGGCGCGTCATGTAGACCGCGGTCATGAATGCGGTGAGCAGCGCGATACCGTACGCCAGCCAGAGAATCACGCGCCCGGGAATTGGACCGAGCGACGACTCTGCCAGCGGGGATTCCATCGCGCGCTCAGCGACCGCGCTGAGAATGGCATCCTTGGAAAAGAAGCCCGCCAGCGGCGGAATGCCGGCTATGGCCAGCGTCGCGATCCACATCAACGCACCTGTCGCGGGCATGCGCCGGATCAGCCCACCCATGTTGCGCATATCCTGCGCGTCATCGTGGCGATGTGTGTCATGGAAAGCGTGGTGCATGCTGTGAATGACCGCTCCTGCCCCGAGGAAGAGGAGCGCCTTGAAGAACGCGTGTGTCACGAGATGGAACATGCCTGCGGTGTAAGCACCCGCACCAACAGCGATGAACATGTATCCGAGCTGCGACACCGTCGAGTACGCGAGGACCTTCTTGATGTCCCACTGCTTCAGGCCGACGCTGGCGGCCCAGAGCGCGGTCAACGCGCCGACCAGCACGATCACGAGACTGGCCACCGGCGCGGCTGAGAAGAGCGCGGCATTCCGAACAATCAGGTAGATGCCTGCCGTCACCATTGTCGCGGCGTGGATCAGTGCCGAAACCGGCGTCGGACCAGCCATCGCGTCCGGCAGCCACACATACAGCGGAAGCTGCGCGCTCTTGCCGGCGCACCCCAGGAACATGAACAGACAGATTGCGGTGACGAGCGGCGTGGCCAGTGCCCCCTGCTGTCGGGCGATCACATCGAAGTCGAGCGATCCGAGATTCGTGAACAGAATGAACATCGCCAGCAGCAGGCCGAAGTCGCCGATGCGATTGACCACAAAGGCCTTCTTGCCGGCAACCGCATTCGCCGTCTCGCCGAACCAGAAGGCAATCAGCAGATAGGATGCCAATCCCACACCTTCCCATCCGATGAACAGCACCGGAAGATTCGCCCCCATCACCAGCATCAGCATGAAGCCGACAAACAGGTTGAGGTACGCGAAGTACCGCGCGAAGCCGGCGTCATCGGCCATATAGCCGACGCTGTAGATGTGAATCAGCGAGCCGACCCCGGTAATCACCAGCATCATCAGGACGCTCAGGCGGTCCACTCGCAGCGCCCAGTCAACCTGAAACTCGCCGGCAGTCATCCACTGGCCGAGGGACGATGTGACGGACGTTTCCGAGCCGGCGATGCCCACCGCCAGCCAGATCGTGAGCGCGAAGGCGGCGAGCATGACCCCGACGCCGATTGCGCTCACGGTCGTCCGGCGCCCCGACGCAGCGCGGTCCACGCGCTCCCCACGCCAGGCGGGAACCAGCGAGAGCAGCCCGTTCGCGACGAAGCCAGCGAACGGCAGCGCGGGAACCAGCCAGATCAGTTGTGAGGCGGACGTGGAAATGGACATGCGTGGGGAGTCGCTATCCTCTGAGCAGCCGAATTCGGCCGAGATCGACCGTGCGATAATGCCGGAACACACTGATCACGATTGCCAGGCCGACCGCGGCCTCGGCAGCAGCGACTGTCATCACCAACAGCACAAACACCTGGCCGGTCACACCGTGCAGCCGGGACAGGGCGATGAACGAGAGATTCACCGCGTTCAGCATCAGTTCGACGCACATGAAAAGAATCAGCGCGTTCCGGCGCGTCAGCACACCGAGCACGCCAATGCTGAAGAGGATCGCGGAGACGACCAGTGCCTCTCGGATCATGTGCGCGCCTCGCCTGCAATCTTGCCGCGCTTCGCCAGCACCACGGCACCGACAACCGCCACCAGCAGCAGTACCGATGTCACTTCGAACGCCACGAGGTACTCGGTGAACAGGGCGTTTGCGATCGGGGCCAACGCATCGCTGTCGACGGTCGCAAGGCGATCTGTCGGGATGGCGGCCGCGCGAGCGACATACGTGAGCTCAGCCATCAGGAGTGCACCGATCAGCGTGGCCACCGCCGAGGCGCCAATACTCCGCTTCTCCTGCACATCATTCTCGCCAAGGTTCAGCAGCATCACGACGAAGACGAAGACAACCATGATTGCACCTGCATACACGAGCACCTGGGCTGCGCCAAGAAAATGCGCGCCGAGCATGACGTAGAGCGCTGCCAGCGCAAACATCACGTTGACAAGCCACAAGGCCGCCGCCACCGGACTCCGGCGTGTGACCATCGTCAGCGCTGCGCCGATCGCCATGGCGGAGAAGAGCCAGAAATGGACCGTGTAGAACGTCCCCATCACTCGCCTGCCGGGTCAGCAGGATCCCACAGTTCGCTGACAGGATGCGTCTGTGACGTCAACCGCTCGAGGTCGTAGACAAAACCATCGCGCGAGTATTCGGCATTCTCATAGTGCCGCCCCATATGAATCGCTTCCTCGGGGCACACTTCCTGACAGTACCCGCAGAAGATGCAGCGGAACTCGTCAATTTCGAACACGAGCGGAAAGCGGTTCCCCTGCTCGTCTTCGCCCGGCACGAGTTTGATGCAGTTGGCAGGGCAGACGGTCGGGCAGAGCCCGCAACCGACGCACTTGGCCTTGCCGTCTTCGTTCGTCAGCATCCGGTGCGTGCCGCGCCAGCGCTTCGACAGCGCCTCCGTCTCCTCGGGATACTGGGTCGTGACCTTGTGCGGGTCGACGAGATGCTTGAACGTGTGTGCCAGCCCGGACAAGGTTGCCCGCACGTAGCTCACCTCCTCCACCGGCCGCTCCATCACCTTCACCTTGATCGTCATCAGTCCCCCATCTCAGGTTCCGTCCGCACACGCGCGACAGCGACGGATCCGTCGCGATCCTGCGTGCGCAACCGGAGCATTTCTGCGGCAGACATCTTCGATGTCGTCGGACTCACCAGACGCCCACGATCAAATATCACAAAGACCAAGACCAGGACGATGACATTGGTTACCAGCAGGACACCCGTCTGGATTGGGCCCTGAGCGACGCCAGCGGCCTGCAGTCCGAGCAGCACGAAGGCGATCAACACGATGTAGCCCAGCGACAGCGGGAGCAGGAAACGCCACCCCAGTGACATCAGCTGATCGTACCGGAACCTCGGCAGCGTCCACCGGATCCACATGTAGAGGAACAGGAAGAATCCCGCTTTGAGTGCGAAGGACACGAGAGTCAGGAGCGTCTTCAGTACCGACGGGTTGCCACTGTTGTCCCAGGACGTGAATGGAATGTCCCAACCGCCGAGGAAGAGCGTCGCCATCATGCCGCTAGCCGTCAGCATGTTCGCAAACTCAGCGATGAAGAACATCGAAAACTTCATCGAGCTGTACTCGGTATGGTATCCCGCGACGAGTTCGCTTTCGGCTTCCGGCAGGTCAAACGGCAACCGATTCGTTTCGGCGAAGGCCGAGATCAGGAACGTCAGGAAGGCGACAGAAAGATTGAGCACGTTCCAGCCGCCCTGTTGCTGCTGCTGAATGATGCTGCCCATCGTGACATTACCAGCCAACAACAGTATCGGGATGATCGAGAGCCCCATCGAGATCTCGTACGAGATCATCTGGGCGCTGGAACGCAGTCCGCCCAGCAATGAGTATTTGTTGTTGGATGACCAGCCCGCAATCGTGATGCCGTAGACGCCAAGCGACGAGATCGCGAGCGTGAAGATGAAACCGACCGGCAAATCGGCGATCGAGAGATTCACAACGCCCCACGGCGTCGGCAAGGGCGCAGCGAACGGAATCACTGCCCAGCTCACGAGCGCCGTGCAGAACGCGATTGCGGGGGCCAGCGTGAAGAGCACACTGTTTCCCGCTCCAGGTGACAACTCTTCCTTCATGAAGTTCTTGACGCCGTCGGCCACCGGCTGCAACAGTCCGCCCGGGCCGGCGCGGTTCGGGCCATGACGATCCTGAATCCAGGCGCTCACCTTCCGTTCCGCCAGCGTCAGCAAGGCGACGGTGACGAGGTACACACCGAAGAACACCAGTACCTTGATCACCGAGGCGATCACGAACGCGGTGTTGTTGTCGGTGATTGGCGACATCAGCAGTGGGCCCATCACGCAGGTACCTCGGCCGGCACAGCAATTGGCAGTCCCTGCAGGCCGAGGCTCCGGTAACTGAGCCCAGCGAATGCGGGTGACGTGCCTGCCAGCACGTCGAAGACCGCACTGGCGAGTGCCGGAAACGCGCCGGCCCCAGCTGCAGTCGCAAGGTCACCGACCGCGCGATAACTCGGCCTGACCTGCGCGGGAGGCGCCTTGGCCTGCAGAAAGCGCTGCACTCGCCCGCGCAAGTTGGTAAACGTGCCTTCCTCTTCTGCGAAGTTGCAGATTGGCAGCGCCACGGCAGCTCGCGTGCGCGCGGTGTCATCAAGCACCGTGCCGATCACGATCACCGTCACACCCGCAGGCACGTCCGACACCAGCCCTGCCGCGTCGGCAAGAATCAAAACGTCGTTTGGCGTCATCGATGCCAATGGCGCTGCGACCTCAGCAAAGCCGAACAGTTCGGCGCCCGTATGGTTCGCGGCGCGCTCTGCACGCAACGCCAAATCGGGAACACCGGGCAGCGGCGCCGTGTGTCCACGCCGGACCGTGGTCACTGCGGTCGCACCCAGCTGCGTCGCGAGCCGGCCGAGCAGGAAGAGGGTCTCATTCGAGAGCGACGGCGACGCCAGCACCGTCACGCGACGGTCACCGGTGAGGAGCGCGGCGGCAGCCGTGATCGCCTCACTCCAGGACACGGTGGCGAGTGCGTCGGCGGTCCGCACCAGCGGATACTCGAGTCGATCGCGCCGATTGATCCACCGGTAGTTCAGACGTCCCGTCTCGCACGCGAAATGCTGATTCACCGCCATGTTCGGCCGCGGTCGAATCCGCACGACGACGTTGTCTCGCGTCTCGAGGGTGACGTTGCAGCCTTGTGAACAGCCCGGGCAGATCGATGCCGCACGGTCGAGTTCCCACGCGCGCGCCCTGTTCAGGAAGTCCTTCGAGAGCAGAGCGCCAACCGGGCAGAGGTCCACTACGTTGGCGGCCCATTCGTGCGTCAGATCGCTGCCCTCGAACTTCCCGATGTACGCGCGATCACCACGCTCACTGACATTCAACACCGGATCGTGTGCAACGACGTCCATGAAGCGCACACACCGCGTGCAGAGGATGCACCGATTGGGCACATAGAGCACGTCGCCGCCGAAGTCTTCCATCGGGTTGAAGCGCTTCGGCTCCATGTACCTGGAGTCCTTGCGGCCTTCGGCGAAGGTGTAGTCCTGCAGCTCACATTCACCGGCCTGATCGCAGATCGGGCAATCGAGCGGATGATTGATCAGCAGGAACTCGAGCACGCCCTTCCGTGCCTCGCGCGCCTTCTCGGAGTGGACATGGACGATCTGCCCTTCTCCAACACTGGTGGCACAGGCTGGCGCAAGCTTCGGAAACTTCTCCACTTCCACCAGGCACATACGGCACACACCCGCCACGGGCAGCGCCGGGTGATAGCAATAGTGCGGGATGAGGACACCAGCGGTCTTGGCAGCCTCGATCAGATTCGTGCCTGGTGGCACGATGACCTCGCGCCCTTCGATGGTGAGTGTCACCATGCCAGGATTCGCGGGCGCTGCAGGAGCTGTCATCTCAGACCGCCGCCGGCGCGAAGCCGGGAATCATGACAGACGACCGATTCTTCGGGATCTTCGCTTCGAATTCATGCCGGAACTTCTTCAGTCCGCTCACGACGGGCGTCGCACAGGAATCGCTGAGGACGCAAATCGTCTTGCCCGTCATGTTGTCCGCGATTTCGAGCAGGGTGTCGAGATCCTTCATCGTGCCCTGGCCGTCGCGAATGCGCTCGAGGATTCTGGTGGTCCAGGCCGTGCCTTCCCGGCATTGTGTGCACTGCGCGCAGCTCTCGTGCGCGTAGAATCGTGCCAGCCTGGCGATCTGTCGGACCATATCCTGCGAGTCATCGAAACAGATCACGCCACCGGATCCCAGCAGGGAGCCTGCCGCCTGAATGCCCTCATAGTCCATGACAGCGCCTTCACACTCTTCCGGCGTCAGGATGGGCACGGATGAACCACCCGGGATGATCGCCTTGAACGAGCGCCCGGCTGGCGGCCCGCCACAGAGGTCCCAGAGAAACTCCTTCATCGAGAAACCCATCCCGACTTCATAGTTGCCCGGTCGGGCAACGTTACCGCACACGGAGAAGAGCTTCGTGCCGGTGCTCTTCGGATTGGCCGGATTCGACAGCGACTTGTACCACTCGGCCCCGTTCCGCAGCACATGCGTCGCCGCACACACCGTCTCCACGTTGTTGATCGTCGTGGGTTTGGCGAACAGTCCCGCCACGGCGGGAAACGGTGGCTTGATTCGCGGGTTGCCGCGGCGTCCCTCGAGGGAGTTCATCAACGCGGTTTCTTCGCCGCAGATGTAGGCGCCGGCGCCCTTGTGGACATGTACATCCACTCGTTTCCCGCTGCCCATGGCGTTGGCGCCGAGAATGCCGGCAGCGTACGCCTCGCGGACCGCTTCGCTGACGCGTGCAATCGGCTCGGTGTACTCGCCACGGATGTAGATGTAGGCCGTCTCGGCGTAGATGGCGTGCGCAGCGATCGCGGTACCTTCCACCAACTGATGCGGCGTCCAGCGCATCAGCTCGCGGTCCTTGAACGTTCCTGGCTCGGACTCGTCGGCATTGATGCAGAGGTAGTGCGTCTTGCCGTCCGGCTTCATGAAGCTCCACTTCACGCCCGTCGGGAAGCCGGCACCGCCGCGGCCCCGAAGGCCGGAATCTTTCACGACATTCTGAACCTCGACGGGGTCAGTCGCGAGCGCCGTCCTCAGCGTCTCATACCCACCACGTGCCTGCCACCCGGCGAGAGTCCGGGCCTCGGCGTCACCGAAATACTTCGAGAGCACCGGGGTCTCGCGTGGATGCGACGGATGCGGATATCCCATCAGTCGAGCCCTGCCAGCAGGTCTTTCACCGTGTCGACCGAAACGCACTCAATCATCGCATCATTGACCATTACAGGTGTGGCGAATCCGCAGGCGCCCAGACACTCCACCTCGATCACGGTGAAGCGGCCATCAGGCGACGTGACGCCGAGCTCACCGCACTTCGTCTCCCGCAGGAACGCGTTCACGACATCCTCGGCCCCACAGACATTGCACGGCGTGGTCGTGCACACCTGCACAAAGTGCCGACCAACCGGGTGCTGGTGGTACATCGTGTAGAAGGTGACGACGCCCTTGACGTACGCCGGCGTGAGATCCAGTTCACGCGCCACTTCGGCCATGCCATCCGGACTGACCCAGCCGCGATCTTCCTGCAGCATCCACAGTGCCGGCAGCAAGGCAGCCATCTTGGTGGGATAGCGCGTCAGCAATTCGTCGAGCTCCGCGCGACGCGCACCCGTAAACACCGGGATGTACTCGACGTGCTGGTCATGTCCGTGCGGCGCCATTGCGTGCAGACTCATCGATCGATCTCACCCATCACGATGTCAATGCTGGCATTGATCGCAATCACGTCGGACAACAAATGTCCCTCGGCCATCTTGGCGATGGCGGAAAGATTCACGAACGCTGGCGGACGAATGCGCCACCGCACCGGCTTCGACGTCCCGTCACTCACCATGTAGTACCCCTTCTCTCCCTTCGGACTCTCAGTCGGGACGTAGCATTCGCCGGCCGGTGGCCGCGGGCCTTCCATGACCAGTTTGAAATGGTGAATCATCGACTCCATTTCGCTCGTGGCTTTGCTCTTCGGCGGCAGGATCACACGTGGGTCGTCAACGTTCAGCGGCCCCTCCGGCAGCCGGTCGATCGCCTGCTCGATGATGCGAACGCTCTGGCGCATCTCCTCGAGGCGCACGAGATAGCGATCGTAGACGTCGCCCTTGCTGCCGACGACGATGTCCCAGTCGTAGGTGTCGTAGTCGAGATACGGGAAGTCCTTGCGGACGTCGTAGGCCACGCCCGAGGCCCGCAACATGGGGCCGGAGAGCCCGTAGTTGATTGCCTCGGTGCCGGTCATCACGCCTAACCCGACGGTTCGACCAACCCAGATGCCGTTGCGCGTGAGCATACGATCAGTCTCATCGAGCGTCTTCGGCAACGAGCGCAGAAATCCCTTGAGACCATCCACCCAACCGGGCGGCAGATCCGCCGCCATGCCGCCGATACGCGACGCGCTGGTCGTGAGTCGGGCACCGACCCAGCTCTCGAAGAGATTGTAGACCGTTTCCCGTTCCTGGAACGTCCACAGGAATGGCGTGAACGCACCCATGTCGACCGCCGTGGTACCGAGCCAGACGAGGTGCGAAATGATCCGCGACAGTTCCATCGCGATCACGCGGAGCACCGTGCAGCGCGGCGTGATC
Organism: Gemmatimonadaceae bacterium; assembly: GCA_031414435.1. Classification (GTDB taxonomy): domain Bacteria; phylum Gemmatimonadota; class Gemmatimonadetes; order Gemmatimonadales; family Gemmatimonadaceae; genus JACMLX01. The sequence continues at coordinate 2,184 of JANNVN010000329.1, read as the reverse complement.
TCGATGCCGAACAGGCGTTCGGCGCCGAGCGCGTAGGCGATGTTGTTGCCCATCGAGTTCAGATAGTCCTCGCGGTCGGTCCACGGGATGATCTGGTTGTACTGACGGTACTCGCCGATCTTCTCAAAGCCGCAGTGCAGATATCCGATGTGCGGGACACACCGGATGACGGTTTCGCCGTCGAGTTCGAGCACCAGACGAAGCACGCCGTGTGTGGCCGGGTGTTGCGGTCCGATGTTGATCAACATCCGCTCGCTGCCCATGTCGGGTTCAGCGCCTGGCGGCAGATCAATCGGCATCACCGCGCCACTGTCGTCCACTGTCAGCGGCACGCGTTGCAAGCGACCGTTGGCTCCCAGCGTCTGCGTCGCAAGTTCGACTTCGACCGTGCGTGTTGTCGTCGCCATCGGTCAGCTCCGGCCCTGATCACGGAGCAGGCGAGCCCGCATGTCGGCCGGCAACTCTTGAAAGGCGTCCGCCACGCTGAGTTCTTCCATGGAGTACTTCGCGTCGGGGTTGGACGTCAGCGCCTGCGACAGCTGTTCCGATCGACTGAAGCGACCGCGCAACGGGAAGTCCTTGCGCAGCGGGAAGCCCTCGGCATAGCTGTCCCAGAGCAGGATGCGCCGGAGATCGGCGTGCCCGGCAAAGCGGATGCCGAACATGTCAAAAACCTCGCGCTCCAACCAGTTCGCGGACTTGTAGACCGGCTCGATGCTCGGCACCACGAGCTCCGCCTCTGCCGGCAGCGCAGCCTTCAGTCGGAGAAAACGACGATAGGGGAGCGACCGCAGGTGCCAGACCATCTCCAGCGGCAACGCCGGGTCGCGATGCTCGACCGCCGTCACATCGACCAGGTAGTCATACTGTTGTGCGGGATCGTCACGCAGCCAGAGGACGATCGCACGAATGCTGGCGGCGTCCACCCAGACTGTTGTTTCGCCCCACATGACAGCGTCACGGCCGATCAGCGCACCGAACTGCGCGCGCAATGCCTCGACGGAGGGATTCGCCTCGCCGCCGCGGTGCGGCACGTTGCGAGGCGTCACCGGGTCTGGCGTGTTGGCCGGAAGCGCCGCTCCCGGAACGATGAGACTCATGGCGCCGACCGCGTCTGGTGCACGGAATTGCCAAAGGGCTCCGACAGCTCGTCAATCCGCGCTGGCGGGATGTACAGTCGCGATGTTGGGTCAATCGTGATCTCGTCATACTGCGCCTGATCAGAGATCGAGCGCTGCTGCATGACCTTGTCCTGCAACATCATGATGCCGTACATCAGTGCTTCCGGGCGTGGCGGGCATCCCGGAACGTAGACATCGACAGGAATGATGGTGTCGATCCCCTGCACCACCGCGTAATTGTCGAACATGCCGCCGCTCGACGCGCAGGCGCCCATGGCGATGACCCACTTGGGCTGCGGCATCTGTTCGTAGATCCGGCGAATCACCGGAGCCAGCTTATACGGCACGCGGCCAGCGCAGAGCAATACATCGGCCTGGCGCGGCGAAAAGCTGAGCCGCTCCATGCCGAAGCGCGCCAGATCGAAACGACTGGCGGCGGTGGCCATGAACTCAATCGCGCAGCACGCCGTGCCAAAGGGCATCGGCCAGAGGGAGTTCGCGCGTGACCAGTTGACGAGAAATTCGAGCCGGGTGGTGACCCAGCCATCCTGAGACGGCGGATCGTACGTGACGCGCGAGGAGCCGCTGGTGGCCGGGCTCAATCCCATTGCAACGCTCCCTTCCGCCAGACATAGGTCAGGCCTACGGCGAGAATCGCCATGAAGACGAGCATCTCGCCGAGGCCAAAGAAACTCGTCGCGCCGCGGCAGATCCCATCGACGAGGGCGTCGGAACACGACAGCCGCCGGAACGCTGTGCCCCACGGGATCAGAAACACGGTTTCGATGTCAAAGACGATGAACAGCATCGCAACCAGATAGAACTTGACGGAGAATCGCTCTCGGGCGTCGCCGATAACGGGCACGCCGGACTCGTAGGCCTCTGACTTCACCACCGACGGCCGCCGACGCATCGCCCACTGGGAGACGCCGATGATCACCGCCGCGTTCAGGAGAACGAAACAGATCAACATCAGGATAGGCAGATACGCTTGAAGCCCCATACGTCGCTATTTGCTCGTGAAAAATTTCACTAGTCAGTCTGATGCAAGCTAGCCGTCCAC
>JANNVN010000328.1:0-7687 GCA_031414435.1 Gemmatimonadaceae bacterium | reverse complement strand
CGTCGATCGTACGCCTGCGCGGCGATGCGCTCAAGCTCGAAGCCCATGTAGGCGTCGAGTTGGCCTGCGACGGCGCTTGCCCATACCTCGGCCGCTGCGTAGCGCTCGAGGAGGGACGCGTTCCGCGCAACGAACCGGTGGTAGAAACGGAAGGCAGCGTCGGCGATTTCGTAGCGGACAGCCTCATTCGGTTTGGCGTCCACGTTGCGCCGTTCGCCGAGGTACCCCAGCCGGATCAGGGTGGCGAGTTTCTCGCGCAGTCCGTGGTCGTTGGCGAGGCCGGTGCGCTGCGCAATTTCGTTGCGCTCCGTGCGCCCGTCGGCGACCGCGCGGAGGATGGCGCGGTACTTCGAGACGTCGCGCAGCCCTTCCTCCTGATCGAGCGCTGTTTCCACCAGCATGCGCACTTCGCCGCGCGGCGAGAGCAGCAGGTCGGTTGCATTCTCCCCCAGCGACCGGCGCGTGTCGACCGCCGCGAGATATCGTGGCGTTCCGCCAAAGACGCCGTACGCCAGCGCGCGGTCTCGTGGCGCGCGAAATGCCGCCAGCTCGGCGGCGTACCAGTACGTGAAGGGTTCGAGCGTCTGCTGCCAATCGAAGCGTCCGTAGAGGGGTGACCCTCCGCCGGCAAGCGCCTCCATCGTGGTCACCGCAGAGCCGGCGAGCACGAGCAGCATCGGGAGTTTTCCTCCTGCGGCACGCTTCAGCTCACGGCCTTCCCAGACCGCATTGAGTTCTGACGCCACCGCCGCAACTCCTGCGTCGCCCTCCGCGAGATACTGAAACTCGTCCAGCACGATCACTGTGGGTCGTGGGGCGGCGCTCTTGGCCCGCGCTGTCGCGATGTCGACGAGCAGCCGAAAGACCGTCCGCCAGGTCGGAAAGTCTGCCGAGTCGAGCGCCTCTCCGTGCCAGGCCGACAGGTCGTGCAGCAGTTGCTGGCGGTTCAGCTCGCTGGTGGTTCTGGCGGCCGTGAACAGGAAGAGGTGTTCGGCCGCCCACGTGTGCGTGAGCAGGAAGGTCTTGCCCACCCGCCGCCGCCCTGTCATGAGGGCGAGGGCGGGCTTGCCCCGCTGCACCAGCGCGGTCAGCTCACGCCGCTCGTCGTGGCGATCGACGAGAGGGGACGGCGGGAGTATACGGGCAGCAGGGTCGTGACTTGGCATACATGCAATCATAGTTGCGTACAACTATGATTGCAAGCATATGCAATACCTGTCAACTGGCCCCGCCTACCGCATCAACCCCAACCGCCGCCCATTCACCTGACTGTTCAAGCTCCAGTCATAGTCCGTCTTCACCGCCTTGAACTCCCCGCTCTCGAGCAGCGTCTTCTCCGGGCCCGCCGGATAGTACCGCGCGATGAACTTGCCCACCGCCGCCTCCGATCCGCCGAAGTCCTGCATGTAGTCCGAGAACGAAAACACCTGGCTGCGGTACACCGTGCGCGTCGCGACATCCACGCGGTTCTTCGTCGGCGTCTTGGTCAGGAACAGCACCGCCTGATCATTCAGCTGCGCTTCCAAGCGCGCGCCGGTGTACGCCTCGCCGCGCAACGGCGGGCATCCGATCGCCGCACACACCAGCGCAAAGTGAATGCGCGGTTCCTTGTAGGTCGGGCGAATGGTGCGCTGCTCGATGTCGTCCAGCGTGTACGTCTTGCCGCCCACCACCGCGAACGGATCCGACCACGGTCCCTTGAACTTGAGGAAGCCGAGCGACTTGTTCACGTTGCGGATCGACTCGCGCTCGTTCTTCGCATTGATCAGCTGGATCGTGTACGCGTTGTACGCGTTGATCCAGAACGCCAGCTGCTCGGCCCGCGGCAACGGTGCCGGGTTGGTGGCGGCGATCATCCGCAGGTAGCCAGCAAACACCGGGCTGGCCTTGAACGCATCGTAGTCCACCAGGCCGTTGACAACGTGTGCCTTCAGCAGGCCGTCGAATGCGCTGTGATCCACGGTTTGTGCCTGCATCGCACTGGCTGAGACGAGGAGCGCCGCGGTGGTGGTCACGCGGCGCAGAGTCAGGAGAGTCATCGGAAGAGTGAGAAGTATCGGAGAAAGAGTTGTTTGACGAACGGCGTGAGCTTGGTCCGGCGCCAGGCGTCAGCCACCTTGCGCAGCACTTCGCCCTGCGTCGGATACGGATGCATCGTCTTGCCGATGGCACCGAGCCCCAGACCATTCGTCATGGCCAGTGTCACTTCGCTGATCATGTCACCCGCGTTCTGTGCCACGATCGTCGCGCCCACGATCTGATCGGTTCCGCTCCGCACATGCACGCGGCAGAACCCCTTCGTTTCCCCTTCCAGCCGCGCGCGATCGACATCGTGCAGCGGGACGGTGAAGGTCTGGATCGCCACGCCAGCCTGCGCCGCCGTTGCGGCGGTATGGCCAACCTGTGCCAGCTCCGGAGACGTATACGTCGCCCAGGGGGTGATCAGATTGCTTGCCTTGGCCCGACCGAAGAAGAGCGCGTTCTGGATCACCATCCGCGCCTGAAAATCGGCCGCATGGGTGAACTGCAGCGTCGAGCACACGTCGCCCACCGCGTAGACCGTGGGGTTGGTGGTGCGGAGCCGGTCGTCGACGGTGATCCCGGTCCTGGTCGCGGCGACGTTCGCCCGCTCGAGGCCAAGCCCTTCGATGTTCGGCGCACGGCCGATGGCCACCAGCAGCACGTCGCCGACATGCACCGATTCAACGCCCTTCTCCACCGTCCGGACTCGTATCTCGTCGCCGTGGCGTGAGACGCCGGCGATCTCGGCGTTCAGCACGAACTGCACGCCATCCTCCGTGAGCTGCTGCTGCACGATGCGCGCACCATCCGCGTCGTCGCGCGGGAGCACCCGGTCGGCACGGTTGATCACCGTGACCTGCGATCCGAATCGCGCGAAGCTCTGTGCCATCTCGCATCCGATCGGGCCCGCACCAATCACCAGCAATCGCGCCGGCAGCTCGGTCAGATCGAAGATCGACTCGTTGGTGCGATACGGTACCGACTCGAGCCCCGGAATCGGTGGCGCAGCGGCACGCGCACCGGTGGCGATCACGGCACGCCGGAACTTGAGTGTGACACCGCCGACGGTGGTCGACGACGCGTCCACGAACGCACCGTCACCGAGAAACACATCCACACCGAGCTCGCGAAACCGTGCGGCGCTGTCGATCGGACTGAGATCGCTGCGAATGCGTCGCATACGGTCCATCATGGCCGTGAAATCACCGGTCGCAGTTTCCTGCAGCGCCGGCCCGGCAAATTCTCCCGCCGCGCGGCCGGCCATCGACCAGGCACGCGCGGCGCTGATCAGGCCCTTCGACGGCACACAGCCGACGTTCAGGCAATCGCCGCCCATCAGGTGCCGCTCGATCAGCGCGACTCTCGCCCCGAGTCCCGCCGCACCCGCAGCAGACACGAGTCCGGCCGTGCCGGCACCGATCACGACCAGGTCGTATCGGGCAGCCGGCTTCGGGTTGACCCACCCCTCGGGGTGCACATTGGCGAGGAGTTCACGGTCCCAGTGGTCGTCTGCGAGCATGGAAAGTCGGGGGAGGGAAGTGTGTGTGTACCGATGCTGCTACGCGTGGCGCTCGGAGTCAGCGTCCAACGCGACAGCCGCCGGAACTGCAGTTGCAGTGAAAGTCGCAGCCACCGCGACGATTCGCCGAGGTTCTCTCGACGGTACATGAAGGCAGAATGGAGCTCCAGTCTGGCCTCAGTGCGTGAGGCACGGTGCTAGCGGGCGCCGCCACGTGCGGTTGCTTCCGCCAGCGCGCGCCTGGCGACGCGTGTCACCAGCACGGTCACCGCCAGTGTTGCGACGAGGCCAAGTCCGAGCACCACGTAGAATGCCGTGCCTCGCGGTGGGGCGGAGGTGCCGGCGGCGCCAACCACGACACTCGCCAGCTTGCCGGAGTACACATACAGCAGCGTGCCTGGAATCATCCCGACCGACGCCACCAGAAAATCGATCGCCCGCACCTGCGTCAGACCGAGGGCGTAGTTCAGCACATTGAATGGAATCACGGGCGAGAGTCGGAGCAGGAATACCACCTTTCGCCCCTGCTCGGCAATCGCCCGATCGATCGCGGCGAATCGGACATCCTTCTGCACCCGCTGCGCCACCCAGTCGCGCGCGACATATCGCGCGATCAGGAAGGCGCCAAAGGCACCGAGCGTGGCGCCGGTGAGCACGAAGAGCGTGCCCTTCACCACGCCGAAGAGCGCGCCGGCCGCCAGAGTCAGCAGCGACGCGGGCACGAAGGCCACGCAGGCCACTGCGTAGGCCGCAATGAAAACGATCGGTCCCAGCGCCCCCAGCCCGTCGACCGCCGCAGTCAGACGCGGCAGTTGAGCGCTGAGCTGCCGCCCTGCCAGCACCAACGCCGCGACGATCGCCAGCGCGAGAGCAATCCGGACGAACTTCGCCGAGGGGTTCGGTACGGGCGTAGCAGCAGCGGGTGTGGTGTCTGGCATCGGTCGTGTCGGAAGAGTGTCACAGCAGTACGCCGCGCCCATCCGATCGGATTGACCGACTGGTGCGACTACGCCGACTGGCGTCCCAGAGCCAGCGGCTCGCCATCCGCGCCGAGGCCAAGCTCCACGTGCAGGCGTTCCTTGGCCACAGACATCGCGTCGCGCGTGCGCTGCTTGAGCGTCTGTAGGTCAGACAGGCTTAGCCCCGCCGTCTCGATTGGTTCCAGCACACGACAGATCGCGCGCGTCCGCTGGAACTGGAAAGTGTGCTTGGCCATCGCGCGACGGGTACCCGCGACGACGATGGGCAGAATCGGTGCGCCGTTCTCGATCGCCAGGCGGAAGGCGCCGTCCTTGAATGGCAGAAGCCCGCCGTCAGGCGACCGGGTGCCTTCGGGGAAGATCATCACGCTCAGGCGCTTCTTCAGCTTGTCGCGACAGGCGTTCATGGCTTCGATGATGCTCTCGCGCGTGCCACGCCGGACGGGGATGTCACCCGCCAGCCACATCATCCAGCCGAGAAACGGAATCTTGAACAGCTGTTCCTTGCCAAGCCACTTCATCTCCCACGGAAGATGCGAGATGAGGAAGATGTCGGCGTAGCTCTCATGGTTCGACACCGCCACGTACGGCCGGCGCGGATCACGGATGCGCAGGCCGTCAGTGCGGAACTTCCAAAGCGGGTTGAGCCAGACGGTGGAGGCCCCGACGATCCGGAACATGCGGCCCGCGAGATATCGGTCACGGTCAAACGGTACCGTGAGGATGAAGACCGTCAACACCACAAAGAATCCGATGATGACGGCTGACACCAGGACAACCCAGGCCCACGCGTTCAGGACTCGTTGCAGCACCGGCTCAGCCAGCCGCTGGTGTGGCGGTGACGCAGGTGCCATCGAACCCGCTGGTCTTGTGCGAGCCATCGCAGAACGGCTTGCGCGAGCTGGCACCGCAGCGGCACAGAAACACGTTCTTGCCCTCGGGCAGGGGAATCACGTTCCCTTCGGCGTCGGTCAGCTGTACCGATGGGGCATCGGCGGCGCTGATCATCAGCGAACCGTTGTTGTTGACCTTGATCGTGATTGGCATTGGCGGAGCAAAGATTGGGGTGCCTGGGCAGAGCGCCCGGAACACCGAACAATAGCGACAAGGCCACGCTGCCGTTACCCGTGTCCGTCTCCTGTTACCCGTACTACCAGTGCCCCGCTCTTCCCACCGTGCCGGCGGTGTTGAGGGCTACGCTGCGGCCAGGGAAGCGTGTCGTTTCAGGCGCTGGACCATCGCGTTCAGCCCCACTTCCCGGCCGGCCAGCCCGATGTCGTGCATCAGCTGCCGGACAATGTCGTTCGGAATGGCCAACGTGACTGAAGGCGGCTGCTCATTCACGGCCGAAAAGAGAATTGCGAGCACTGCTGCCACCGTCGGTGACTCGCGTATGTTCACGTCCGCATAGAAGTGCAGCAATCCATCCTGCACCTCCGGAAACAGATCCACGCGCGTCTGACACTCGGCCACCGTGAACGCCGCACGATCAAGCGCCGCAAGCGCCGGTGGCAGCGGTTCGAGTTTCTTCGCATACGCCACGAGGCTGGCCATCTTCTCTTCACGGCCCATGGAGCGAAAGCGCTTTAGTACGCGTTCAAGGTCAGGCGGGATGGTTTCTGTCTGCATGATGCTCGAAACCTAGCTGCTCGTGTGGGACACCACACCACGGTCCATATTTCCTCCCCATGCATCTGGTGATCGTCACCTCCGGGTCACGCGGCGATGTCCAGCCGTACCTGGCCCTCGCCCTGCGCGCGCAGCGCGCGGGGCATCGCGTGACACTCGCCACGCACGAGACCTTCCGGCCGTGGATCGAGGGCTTTGGCGTGCCGTTCCGCCCACTCCACGGCGATCCGAGACGGATGCTCAGTGCGCCGGGCGCAAACGCCTGGCTGTCCGGCGGTTCGCGCGCCGGCCTGTGGCGATTCGCGCGGGAATTCGGGCGCGAGTTTGCGTCGCTGATCGATGGACTGCTGGCCGACCTCGTCACCGTCACCGCCGATGCCGATCTCGTGGTGCACGGCGCCGTCTGCATGGCGGCGGCGCAGCTGCAGGAACTGCGCGGCACGCCGGTGATGGCCGGCTGGCTGGCCCCGCTCACGCCGACCCGCGCATTTCCGGTGGCGGGTTTGACGTATCGCGACGCGCGGTCTGCCGCCGATGAACGCCGCAACTGGATCTCACATCTCGTCGGCGAACAACTGCTCTGGCAACCGACGCGATCGGCCGTCAATCGCTGGCGCAAACACTATCTGCAGGCGGGACCACTGCCGTTTCGCGGGCCATTCGCCGCGCAGCGCACGCCCGACTACCCGACGTGTTACGCCTACAGTCCTGCCGTGTTGCCAGCGCCACGCGATTGGCCCGAGTGGATTGCGCCAACCGGCTGGTGGTTCCTCGATGAACCTGCGTACGTGCCAAGCGAGCCTCTCGCGTCGTTTCTGGCAGCGGGTGACGCACCGGTCACCATCGGCTTCGGCAGCATGACACCGCAGGACGCTGAGTGGCTGACGCGTGTGGTGCTCGATGCCTGCCAGCAGGCGCAGTGTCGCGCGGTGCTGCTGCAGGGTTGGGGATCGCTCGGCGATACGGCGCTGCCATCCACGGTGCACGTCGAACGCGATGTGCCGCACTCGTGGCTGTTTTCGCGAAGCAGCGCAATCGTGCATCACGGCGGTGCGGGCACCACGGGCGCGGGTGTCCGAAGCGGTACGCCATCACTGGTGGTGCCGCTCGGCTTCGATCAGCAGTTCTGGGGCAGCCGGCTCGAGACACTCGGCGTGTCGCCCGGTCCCATCAGGCGTCGTGACCTCACCATCGCCACCCTTACCGCCGCCATCCGCCGCATGCGCACCGACACCCGCATGCGCGACACGGCGTCAGCGCTCGGCGACGTGGTGCGTGCAGAAGACGGCACGGGTCACGCACTGGCGCGGATCGAGGCGCACCTGCGTCGATACTGAGTGTCAACCGCTTGCGTACGCGATCGAGCGGGCAGTCGGAGGAGTTCGCCGTCAGTGCGCGAAACGCTTGCTCAACGATTGGTGGCATACGTACCAACAGCAAAGAGCAACTGCCTAACGCAAAGGTGCAAAGTTGCAAAGGCGCAAAGAGTTCGCTCAGCATTTTGGTGGCATACGTGCCAACAGCAAAGGGCAACTGC
>JANNVN010000327.1:0-10879 GCA_031414435.1 Gemmatimonadaceae bacterium | reverse complement strand
AACGGGTTGCGGGTCGAGGAGACGGACGATGCCCGTGGCACACGACGAACGGTCTGGCGCGAGTCGGTGCCGATCGCGCCGTGGTTGTACGCACTCGGTGTCGCGCACTTCGCGGTGCAGCATGTGGATGACTACAACGGTGTCCCGATCGAGACGTGGGTCTTTGCGAAGCAGCGCGACGCGGGCTTTTACGATTTTGCGGTGCCGACCAAAGATGCGCTGGCATTCTACAGTGAGTGGGTCGGCCCGTTCTCGTATGAGAAGCTGGCCAACGTGCAGTCGAACTCCGTCAGCGGCGGCATGGAAGCGGCATCAGCCATCTTCTACAGTGCGGGCAGCGTGGCAGGCAATCGCCCGGTGCGGTGGCGGAACGTCGTCATTCACGAGATCGCACATCAGTGGTTCGGCAATGCGGTCACCGAGAGTGACTGGGACCACGTCTGGCTCAGCGAAGGGTTTGCGACCTACTTCACGCTGTTGTTCATCGAACATGCCTACGGGCGCGACGAATTTGCCGCGGGGTTGCGTGACTCGCGTCGCAGCGTCGTGGCCTTCGATGCCAAGCGGCCGGACTATCGGGTGATTCACGCGAATCTGGCCAACATGGACGACGTGACCACGGGCATGACGTATCAGAAGGGTAGCTGGACGCTGCACATGCTGCGGCAGGAAATCGGGGATGATCGTTTCTGGGACGGCATCCGCGACTACTACGCGCGCTTCCGGGACAAGAACGCCACCACCACCGACTTCCGCCTTGCCATGGAGCGTGCCGCCGGTCGTGACCTCGGAGCGTTCTTTCAGCAATGGCTCTATCGGGGCGGCATACCGCGCCTCGACGGCAGCTGGCGCTGGGATGCGGCGGCGAAGCAGGTGGTTGTCGAGTTGCGGCAGACCCAGAGCGGCGAACCGTTTGTGCTGCCGATCGAGATCGGCATGACGACGTCGGGGGCCCATGCACGGATCGAGCGGGTGCAGCTGACGGCCGCGAGTGGTCGGTATACGTTCGCGGCAGACTCGGCGCCATCAGCCGTCGAGCTCGACCCGAATGTCAGGTTGCTGTTTGCGGGCACGCTCGTTCGTCGCTGAAACGCAGCGAACAGATGTAGAGCGCCCATGGGTCGCACCGCCAGCGAGTTATCCATCACGGGCACCACAACGATTGGTCGAGGCCGTCGTCGCCGTGCAATTGCGGCAGAGGGCGGTACGATCACGCGTCGCCACCGCCCTGAGATAGGCATCCATCGCCACGATTAGTGAGACAGGCCTGACGCTGCGCTCGTCTCTCTCGCGACGCCGCCTGCTGTACGAAAATTGCAGTACCGCGTCAGCACACCTGGGAACCCACCACAGGATCGGTGTTCGTGACGACGCAACTCCCCGCCGGCCCGTATCGCACGCTGACCACCCCCGAGGGCGCAGCGTTTCCGTACTACATCATGCCGTTCGACGCCGACGGCATCTGTACCGGACCGCTCACACGTGCGCACCTGCTGGCAAACCTGCAGGGCGTGACAGATCTCTTTCTGTTCTCGCACGGCTGGAACAACGACTGGTCCGCCGCGACGAAGCGCTACGAAGAGTTCATCCGTGGCTTTCAGGCGCTACGCTCAGTGCAGGCTCTCGCGATGCCGGCGAACTACAAGCCGCTGCTGGTCGGTGTGTTCTGGCCCAGCCAGAGCCTGACGATCTTCGAAAGCGAGACAGGGCCTGGTTTTGCCAGCGCCGCGGTGCATGACGCGAGTGTCGGCGAGATGCAGAGCCTGCTTGCTGACATCGCCGTGCGGTTGCCCGCTGCGGAGCGCGGCCGCTTTCACACGCTCGCGTCTTCAGACGCACTCGACAATGCCGGGGCCGCAGAGCTCGCCGACATCCTTGCTGGTGTGCTGGCCGGAATGACAGATGGCGAAGCCGGCGCGGCCGCAGCGCCAACCGCCGCCGATCTGCTCGCCTCCGCCGATGCGCTCTCAGCTCCGGAGCCGGACTACGACGCCATCGGTACCGTGACCGCGGGACCGGCGGCGACGGATCCTGCAGCGGCTGGCGGTATCGGAGGACTCATTCGTGCGCTCGATCCACGCAACCTCCTCAAGCCATTCACCGTCTGGCAGATGAAGGATCGTGCGGGGAAAATCGGCGCCGTGGGGGTTGCCCCGTTGCTCAATGACCTTCTATCCCGCAGCGCCCCAACGGCGCGCGTGCATCTGCTCGGCCATTCCTACGGATGCAAGGTGCTGATGACCGCGGTCTGCACCATGCCGCCAACCGCCAGTGCGGTGGAATCGGCACTGCTCATGCAACCGGCGATCTCGCAATACGCCTTCGCCGAGTCGGTGCCGGAGCGGAATGTACCCGGAGGGTTTCTGTCGGCGCGCGCGCGCGTGCGCCAGCCGATCGCCGCGACCTTCAGCAGCCATGACAAGCCGCTGCACGACATGTTCCATCTCTCCGTGCGGCGTCACGATGATCTCGGCGAGCTCCAATACGCCGGTGTGGAATCGCCGAGCAAGTTTGCCGCGATGGGTGGGTATGGCCCGCGGTCCACGGCCGGCACGGAGTTCATCGCGATCCGGAATCCAGGCGCGGCCTACGCACTTCCGTCGGCACCGGCGATGGTCGGCATCGACGGGTCGCGCGTGATCGATGGCCACGGCGGGATTCTCAACGACGCCGTCTGGTATCTCGCGTGGACGCTGGCCACGGAACACATGCGTCCCTGACGGAGCGGAGCCATGGCAGAGCTGCTGAAGCGACAGTACAACCTGGTGGTGCTGAAGGTCGAGCTCCGGCCAACGCAGCCCGGCGTGCTGTTCACGCTGCAGGCGAAGGTGGACGGCGCGATGACCGATGTTCGCATCTGGCTCAGTACCATCTCCGCCCTCGGCCTGCATCGTGATCCTTCTGACACACGCGGCACGCGTGGCGCGGGAGTCCTGCCGCCGGAGATGGTGAGCGAGATCGCACAGTGGATGCACGAGAACATTCACGATGGGCAGCCGCTCTGGGTCCATCTGGTGAAGCCGTACGGTGCACTGCGTTTCATACCGTGGGAGCGTGCGTTCGGCAGCACGTTCGGTCACGCGATCCTGATGCTGCCGGATTTTCTCTTTCCACCGCCGCGCGAATCGTCTGACGTCCTGGATGTCGCGTTGTGCGCAAGCGCCCCACTGAATGTGGAAGAGGGCTTCGTCCGCGAGGCGTTGCACGATGCGATCGGTGGGATCATGAAGGCGTCGGTCCGCCGCACGGAACTGCACGTCTTTACGGATACGACGCTGTACAACGAAGTCCGTGCCGCATCGTCTCTGATCTCGGACAGCAACGTGCGGTTGACGCTGTACGACCCGGCCGATGCCGCACCATACACGTCGGCGGACCTATCGTCGCGGCTGGTCGATCGGACGGCCCAGTTGCGATCGCCTTGGCTGCTCTGGATGCGGAATGCGCTGGTCAGGCATTCGGTGGATGTGGTGCACATGGTTGGGCATGGCTACCTCACACGTGATCGCGGCGCGCTGCTGCTGGCGCAGTCGCCGCTCGAGCGGACGGGCGACTTCCGCGCGGGACCGGTGAGTGCGATCGAGTTGTGCAACTTCATGACGCAGGTGGGAGCGTGGGGCACCGTGCTGACGGGTGTCCGCGACAATCACTCGCCGATGGGACTCCGTGCGCTGGCGGATGAAATCGGGCAGTCGCGGCCTGGTCCGGTGCTGATGCACAGTTTGGATCTCGATCCACGTCAGGCACTGCTGGCGCCGGCGTATCGCCTCCTGTTCGACACGGCGCCGTCGGGTATGCCGGTGTCGGAGGCACTCTTTGTGTACTGCCAGCCGTATCGCGTGGGCAGTACGGCCGGCGATCCGTTCGAGGTCGGCACGCAGCGGTACACCCGCAATGATCTCACTCTCGAATCGCCGGTATCGCGCAACTACGCGCAAAGTGCCTCCGCCGAAGAGGCGAGCCGGAGCGCATCTGCGCTGGATCCGATCATCCAACGCGCCGGACCCGTAAAGCCATGGGTTGCAGCAACGGAACGCGTAGCCGAACAGGTACAGCTCAGGCTCCAGAAGAATGCTCGTGATGACGATGACGACGATCCGGTGCAGCATGCGCGGAAGAACGCCTCCATCTCGATGCTCGATTCGCTTCGGCAATCGGTCGCGGGCTTCGCGGATGAAGATGCCGCGGCAGAACGGACGGCTGAAAAGGCCTCCTCGAAATCATCCCTCACAGATGCAGCAGCACCAGCGGCTGAAGGTGGTACCGAATGAGAACCGTCATCACAGTTGACCCCAGCGGCTCCGTCGACCCCGTCACGAACATCGAACTGTTCGTGATGAAGGTCGAACGCCACAGCGCGAATATTCCTGGCATGACACATGTCAGGCCGCTGGAGCTGGCGCCGCTGCCGGCTTGGGGTACCCCAGACGCGGTGGTGGCGCGCGGTCGCCTGCTGCGTGACGCGCTGAGGAAGCATGCGGGCATAGCCGCCGTGCTCGACTCGCTCGGTACGACGGTCGCCGGCTCGCAGGCGCCGCTGTACGTGAAGCTCAGCGAGGGTGACGCGGAGCTGATCGCATGGGAAACGCTGTGCGATGTGAAGGACAAATTCGTCGCGCTCGACCGGCGCTGGCCGATTGGACGGATCACCGATCCTGCCAGCACCATCGCACGGCCCACGCCGCTGTTCCGCCTGCCGGTGAAGCTGCTCGCGGTCATCTCCGCGCATGGAATTGCCGGACAGGAGCGCGAGTGGATCGTGCTGCGCGACGCGGCCGAGGAAGCCCGCGCGGCCGGGATGCCCGTGGAGCTTCACGTGCTGACCGGTAATCCGGCGGTCCACGCGCAGGTCATGGCCGACATTGCAGCGGGGCGGACGTGGGTCTCGGTTGCGGGCATCGAAGCGTCGAGTGCAAAGGTGCTCGGTGCGATCCGTCGCTGGCGGCCGAACATCATTCACTTCTTCTGTCATGGACGCGCTGGGGACAGCGATCAGCTACTCGAACTCGCTACCGCCGCCGACTTCGCGGATGCGACTGTGACGCAGGGATCGGTCACCATCGATGGTGATCAGCTCGAAGCATTCGGCGAGGCGCTCGACAACCCGTGGCTGCTGGTGCTCAACTGTTGTGAAGGCGCCCAGGCCAGCCACGATTCACTTTCGATGGCACATCGGGTGGTATCGTCGGCGTTCCCGGCGGCGTTTGCAATGCTCGAACCGGTGGATGCGACCGACGCGCATGAGTTCACCCGCGCCATCTACGGAGCGATGCTGTCAGAACTTGCCACCGTCAAGGCGCGGCTCGATGCCGGGCAAACGGTCCGTTTCGAATGGGCATCGATCACTCACGATGCACGCGACGCCATCAACGCGCTGCATCCAGGCGAGGCGGCAACGCGGCAGGAGTGGGCGCTGCCGGCATTGTATGTCCGAGGTGTCGATGCGATGGAGTTCCGACTGGCGCCGGATGCCGTGACGGATGTGGCCATCGGGTCGCAGAAGGCTGCCCTCGAGACGATGGTCACCTGGCTGCGTTCCGTCGGCGACTCGCTCTCCGAGGATCGTCGTCGTGCCGCGATGGCAAAGGCACTCACGGAAGCCGGGGTGCCTGAGGCGCTCTGGCCTGATGTCGACGGCTCATTCGACAAGGCCGCGCCGGGTGGCTGACGACGACGCGATCCTGATCGATGACGGGCAGTTGCGCGCGAACGCCTGGAGCGGAGCGCCCGTGGTTGCGCCGCGTGATGCGGCGTTCGACGCATGGGGCACGGCGGGGAAACGGGAGCCACCGAAGGCCTTGATGGCGCCCGCCGAGGTCGACCCAGGGAACTGGCGCGACCCGTCGATCGGCTGGGGGGTGATTCTGCCTGATTCCGACGCTCCCGGCGCCGATAAGGCGCGCGCACTCGATGCGCCGGAGTGTGTGCGGACGCTGATCGCTGCGCGCTCGAACGCGCCGGTCTTTCGATACGTCAGCACACTGCCCGCCGGCATGTTGCGTCGCTACGCGCCCGACGGCTCCTTCACCGATCCCGGCATCGCCGGACTTCGCGGAATGGACGCCAACGCGATTCCAAAGTTTCTGCTGATCATCGGATCCCCACAGGAGATTCCGTGGTCGTTCCAGTATCGCCTGCAGCTGGACGCCGCAGTCGGACGACTCGATCTCGACGCCGCGGGGCTCGAGCACTACATCACCGCGCTGCTCACTGAGTGGAACGGCGCGACGGTGACGCGCGCCACACCGGTGGTGTGGGCGGTGGATCATGGCCCGCAGGACATCACAAGACTGATGCGGCGAACGATCGCCGATCGACTGACCAAGGCGTTCGTCACTGATGCGGGGAAGGAGTTCACGATGCCGGGCGGTGCGCTGTCAGACGACACGTCAACCGGCGTGGCACTCGTCGACGCTCTCGCGAAACGCACGCCGGCATTCATTGCCACTTCGAGCCACGGTGCAACCGGACCGCTCGATGATCCGGTAAGCATGGCCGCGCAACTCGGTGTGCCCGTCGATCGTGATCATGCGACGCTCGCCCTCGCCACGCTCACCGACACCTGGTCTCCGCACGGAAGCATCTGGTATGCCCACGCCTGCTGTTCAGCCGGCTGTGACGCGCAATCGAGCTTCACGGGAGTGGCTGCCCCGACGACCGCCCTCGGCCAGACACTCACCGCGCTCGGCGCACTTGGCGCGCAGTCCGCGCCGCTGCCAAGGCTGCTCCTGGGCAGGTCGTCGCCTGCACGAGCGTTCATCGGTCACGTCGAACCGACCTTCGACTGGACCCTGCGTGATACCCGAAACGGGCAGACCACCACGGCACACATCATCGACGCGTTCTACAGTCAGCTGCACCGCGCCAGCAGGCCGCCGCTGGGCCTCGCGATGCAGGTGTACTATCGCGGTGTAGGCGGGCTGTGGCGCGATGTTGCCAATGCGCGCGATGACATCAACACGTTCAAGCTGGGCGCAGTGGATGAGCTGCGTCGTCTCCGGCTGATCGCCGCTGATCTCGAGTCGATGGTACTGCTCGGTGATCCGACGGTGACAATCGGTTGACGCGCTGACAGATGCAGGGTTTCAGAAGACGAAGGGAATCGCCTGAAACTGCTTGGTGACGAGAAAGGCACCAGTTCGATCGGGAATGTAGGCAACCTTGATCGATCCCCAGCTCACGAATCCGCCAGCGCGGTTACGCCCTTCCCACGGCCAGACGAGCGCACCATTGCGGTCGCTGGCGGTGACCACGCCTGCCGCCCAGTAGCTCGGCTGGAGCAGCCCGCGAATTCCCGACTGTCCGAACCGATCGCCGAACAGATAGCGACGCAGGCCGAACTCCGATGCCGACACAGGCTGCACGCGATCCGCACTGTACGTGACATACCCAGGTGTGTATGACGCTACGATTTCCCATGGGCTCGGACCCTTCAGCGCATTGGCGCGGAATTTTGGAATCCAGCGTTGTGCGGCGTAGTTCAACAGGACTTCGGGGCCGTTGAGTCGTGCCGAGGTCGGACCGAGCTTTCGTTCGTATCGCCCGAGTCGCTCGAGCGCACTATCCCTCGCTGCCGTCGTCAGCAGGCGCTGTACGGTAGTCGAGACCCGCACCAGCAACGTGTTCGCGGCCGAGTCGAGATTCTGTTTCACGATGTCGCGCATGTTGCGCTCATCGTCGTCGTCTTGCACCGCTCTGCGGAACTCCGACATGGCATCGAAGATCCGCGTCCGTGCCTCAGCGGTACCCTGCGGGTGGAGCCGTGCGACCGCGGCCAGCGGAGCGTGTGTGCCGCCGAAGAGTGCATACAGAGAAAAGCTCGACAGGAGCGGGTCACAGATCGTGACACTGCTCAGGCGGACAGTGCTGCTGTCTGAGGCGAGTGCCTGCATGATCTGCGGCGAGGCTTGCACGGCACGTGTCGCGCGGCAGTAGTCGCCGACGGTGAACGAGTCTGCTGTCGCGATCAGTGATGGACTCGCCATTGCGCGCGCTGCCTGTGCTGCCGCCTCGGGCGCCGTACCGACGACCAGTGCGGCGACAACACCGGTCACTCGTGCCAACCGACGCGTCATCATGCGACGACACCGTCGCGCAGCAATCCTTGCTGACCAGCGACATAGGCAGTCCACGAGTGCGGATCGCTGTTGGCCGGTCCGCCCGGCGCAAATGCGGCCGCCAGCGCCTGTGCTGTTGCCTCGGCACTGTTGATGTTCAGGCCGGTCTGTGGCACGATGATGCTCTTTTGACCGGGAATCTTCATGTAGGCCCAGGAGAGTTGCTTGCCGAGGACGTGGCCCCCGACGGGGTCGTGCGTCCCCGTCACCGAGACGAACTGTTTCGTGCAACGCACATTCTTGCCGCGCCGCGATTCGGCTGGTATAGCCAGCGGCTGAGACAGCGTTGCGAGGCTGCCCATATCGGGGATCAGGCCCCCGATCGCGCCACCAATGGTCCGGATGATCTGGACGGGTGATGCCATCAGGATGACGGAGGCGTACTTGACCAGATCGCTCGCCGGTCGCAGCTCGTGTTCCGGTTGAGTCGCGACCGCCGTCAGGACTTCATACGTGTGGAAGCACCCCAGGCTGTGGGCGAGGATCGCGACCTTGTAGTCCAGTGGATTGTCACCGCGGGCGTCAGCGGCACTGGCGCGATCGAGTTCGATCTGCTGGAGTTGCGAGATGTAGGCGTCGCGAACGGCAAACCGGAGATCCAGGCTGAGAATCGGCCACAGGACGTCACCTGCATACTCGGCGATGACCGAATCTGTTGCGGCAGCGCCAAGCTGCACGCTGAGGGCGGCTTTCAGCGCACTGACGCCGGCCGCGAAGTTCACCTTCGCGACGAGCCAGTCGCTGATGAAGTCGTAGTTGAGCCGATAGATCGCCGTGGTGGCTGCGTCGGGGCCGAGGATACCCCGCAGCGCATCGTCAGGAAACGAGCCTGGCTTTCCCGCGCTGGCGTCGCCGATGCCGTGGACCATCAGGATGGCCCGGGTGCCGGGCCAGCTCAGTGATTGTGGGATGAATGCCATGTCGACCTCTCCTCAGCAGAGCAGTCCAGTGCAGCAGCGCGACTGGTGCGGCGCTGTCGAGTGCGGTGGAGGCAGGCGCGCTCCATCTCTGATGCAACGCGTCGAGCGGCGCCGCATTCTCGTCCGGACGCCACTCGGCCGCGCAACGTCGCATCCGACGCCCCGGGGTCAGCGCATCGATACCGATCAGTCCTTCCCGGGCGGGACTGGCTCGCCGAGCCGCGCTGTCGTGCGCACATACTCGGCGGCGGCCGAGTGCGTCGCGTACCAGACGGTCCCGGCGCCCTTCAATCTGATGTGTGCGAGCAGCAGCTCGAGCGCCACGATTCGCGAGCGATGTCCGGACACATGCGGATGCATGGTCAGCAGAAACATTCCCCGCTCCTGATACGCCTTGTCGAACTCGTCCATCCAGACCTTCGCGATGTCACGCGGATTCATGTACGCATTGCCGCGCGGATCGAACAGTGGCGCATCATCGAGAATCCACTCCACCGGCAGTTCGACGATCCCCGTCGGTCGTCCGTTCTGCAGCAGCTCGTACGGACTGTCATCCGCCATCAGCGAGCTTTCATAGCGGAATCCCATGTCGCGCAGAATGCTGAGTGTGTTCGGGCTGAAGTTCCAGCTCGGCGCGCGATAGCCAGTTGGAACTGTACCGGTCAGCGCCGTCAGCTCAGCGACGGCCTTCTTCAGCAACGCGCGCTCGGCTGAATCGGGGAGCGTCGCGTTCAGTTCATGAATCCAGCCATGCACGGCGAATTCATGTCGTCCGCTGCGCTTGATCGTGTCGGCCATCGACGGTGTGAGCGCGAGGCTGACCGATGGGATGAAGAACGAAGCCGGAATGCGTTGCGAATCGAGCAACCGAACCAGTCGGCCCAGTCCACGACGCGCGCCGTATTGCGCCGAGGCCAGCGTGCCGACGGTGGGTTCACCGAAGCGGATCGGGATGGTTTCGTTGTCGACGTCGAAGGAGAGCAACACGGCCACGCGCGCGCCGCCGGGCCAGGTGGCGGGCGCCAGTGAGCGGCCGGCGCGAACGGCGTTCACGACGGTGCGGACGGAGTCCATTGACCACTGCCAGCCTGGCTTGGGTACGGTTGGCTGGACCTGGGCCGAGAGCAGCGCCGGAACGGCGATCATGACGGCAAGTCTGTTGCGCATAGTCTATCACCTGTGCTGGTGGCTGAACGTTTCGACGGTCGTGCAAGGATCACAGCGCGTGCGTGACAGAAATAATACAACGTGCTGGTCCCTGCGTCTCAGGTGCTGGCCTTGGCAGCACCTGAGACGTCGACGCATTGTCACATCGCTGCGGGCGACCGACGCTCGGGCGACCGACGCTCAGGCGACCGACGCTCGGGCGAAATACGCGCACGAATGGCCGTGCTCTCGCCGGGTCTACGAGTTGCAACGCCATCCGCCACATCGAACGGCAAGGCGGAAGGTCACGTTGGCGTGACCCGTCACCTCAAGACTCGCCCTGTCCTCAGTCCAGCGGATACGCGGGCGTGACACACGACCGTCGGGAACTCTTCGATGTTGCCTCGTATTACCCCCGTCACACGAAACCATTTGCCCGCAACTCCCGACGTGGCCATGCACAACGATACGCACTACGACGTCATCATCATCGGCAGCGGGGCCGGCGGCGGTACGCTGGCCCACGCACTCGCACCATCCGGGATGCGTGTTCTTCTCCTCGAACGTGGCGACTATGTGCCGCGCGAGCCCGAGAACTGGAATACACTCGAGGTCAACAAGAAGGGCCGCTACGGCACGAAGGAGGAGTGGCGCGACCGCAAGGGGCGCACGCTGCATCCGCACACGAACTACTAC
>JANNVN010000326.1:0-8247 GCA_031414435.1 Gemmatimonadaceae bacterium | reverse complement strand
AGAGCCATTTTAGCCGCACATTCCGCAAGGCAGTTGGTCTCACGCCAAAAGAATGGCTTCGTTCGGACTTGTTCCGCACGATCATTCTATAGCGTCTTCGGCGGGCGGTTAGCGTGTGCGACATGACACAGATCATCTTTTCCGACGAGACACCAAAGGGCTGGATACCGCCGAGTATCGCCGCCCCATTTGTCTGCGTTCTCCTTGTTGCCGCCGGGAGCTTGCCATTTGATTTTGGATTTGAATATCTGGGCTTGGTTGACGCGAAGGGAGCACCATCGGGGCCGTTGGCGTTTTGCGTTCTGCTGGCTTCGTTCATCGGCTTCGGGCTTTTGGTACTAGGCTGGGTGCGCTGGATCGAAAAGCGAAGTCTCATAAGCGTCGGATTTGGTGGGGCGCAACGGCTGCGAAAATTCCTGATCGGACTGGCAGTTGGCATCACCATGATGGGCGCGATCGTGATTGCGATAGCGCTTTCTGGCGGATACCGTGTCGCGGATCTGGCCCCAGCCTTTACCAGCCCCGCTGTACTCGGCTGGATCGCCCTGTTGCTAGTCTGCTTTGCCGTGCAATCGAGCGTGGAGGAATACGTTTTTCGCGGCTGGCTGTTCTCAACCATCATGCGGCGCTGGAACACGAGCGCCGCCTTCATATTGACCGCCGCCGCGTTCACCTTTCTGCACTTTTCACCTCGTCAACCATTGTTGATGACGGCCATGGTCTTCGTCTTCTCGATTTTCGCTAGCGCGTGGGCGTGCCGTTCAAATTCGCTCTGGGGAGTGATGGGCTGGCACACCGGCTGGAACTGGTTTGCCGGCACCGGCTTTGCTGTGCCAGTTACGGGATTAGATGTCGGACTACCCGCATTGATAGTAAAGCTAGTGCCTGTCGGACCGGCCTATCTCAATGGTGCCTGGGAGGGGCCGGAAGGGAGTATCTACACGCTTGGCCTGCTGACTGCGGCGAGCCTCAGCCTTCTACTGGTTACAAAGCAGCGCAAACGAGGGGGAATCGTCCCACCACGTTCCGGGCACCAACCGTAGCCGCTTTGCTCCGCAAGACCCAGGGAGCGACAGGCCGGCAAAACGGCCGTGAATCGGCAGCGTAACATGCCAAGGGCGTCAGTGCCCTGACGGCACTCGCCAGTGTCGGGCCGCCGGAGCTGGCGGAGCGCTTCGACGCGTTTCGCATGGACGAGTTGGATCTGTACCCCAACTTGGACTGGCGCCGTATCGATCCTCGGGACAGCACCGAGGAAGAATGGGAGTACTTCACCGAGGCGTTCTCGCGGCTGCGCGGCTTCATGGAGCAGGCTGCGTCGGACAGCGTGGGCGTGGTGATCTGGCTTGCCTAAGCAATCCTCGTGCATCACGACAGGCGCGTCCGAAGCTGGTCGCGCGTTTCCTAACAACGACATGTGGCTGACGCAGTACCGCCACCGGTGGTGCATGATAGAATCAACATGCGCGGTACTGCGCAGGCTATGCCTGGTGTTTACTGGCCGACTTGCATGTTCACACATGGCGACGTCAGAGTCTCACCAGAGCGCGGGCGAGGTGTGGTGGTCTCAGCGTCTGCCGCAATACAACGCGTGGCTGGTCGGCGCTGGCCTGCTCGGCTTCCTGCTCTACGCCGCGGTCATCGAGGTCGGGGGCGCGTGTGATCCAGAGGCGGAGATCACAATCTTCACGATTGCTCTCCAGGCGTTGGCCTACCTGTTCGCTGTAGGGATCGCGAACCTCTGCTACGGATTGGGGCACGCGGTAGAGCGGGCCCTCAAGCCGCGGGACGTCACCCGCTACCGGCGGGTGGCATTTGCTGCAGGCGTCGCATTCTCGGTCGCACTCCCGCTGTTTGTGCCGGCGCTGACGCTTCACCGCTGTGGATGTGGCCCGTAATGTCGGCGAGCGAGAGAGCCGTTCCTGTCGCAAAAGGCGGGCAGGCTGGCCCGCCGTCGAGCCTGTCGTGAGCACCGTTGGGGCTCGGCGCCGACGATGAGAAAGTGTCCGACAGGCAACGTCGCGATGTCGGGTGCGTCGATGAGGGCGTTCAGGGTCCGCGTGATCCGCGGCCGGAACCGGGGCCATCTGAAGTCAACTTCGAAGCGCAGTGATCAGGGTTGAGTGGCATGACGTCGAATGCCGCGTGAAACGCCACCAATCATCCCTGCCCTGCCGGGGAGCACTGCACCACCGCGCGATGCATCGTCGGGATGTAGCGCCGTGCTATCTGATCGGAACCAGCGCACTCAGTGCCGAGACGCCATGCTCGTTGAAGCTCTCGATCGCCACCCAATAGCTCACGCCCAGCGACAGCGCGCGCAGTTCCAGCGAGCTGCCATTGTCGACGAATCGTTGATACGTCTGGTACAGCTTGTCGGGCGCAACACCCCACCGCACGTTGTAGCCGGTGGCACCCGGCACCTCAACCCAGGTGATCGTCGCGTTACGCTCGTCACGGTCGCGCTGCGCGCTCAGGCGCGCTGGCGTTGCCGGCCGCGGACCGGATCCGTTGCCAAACACGCGAATGTCACTGATGGCGAGATTGGCCGCACCAATGTGCACGTGGTCGTATCGCACGTAGCGCGCCCGAGCCGGTGCACGCATCTCGATATAGGCGTTGGGGCGATCACGTCGTTCACGCGAGAGATCGGCGGCCTCGCGCCACGTCTTGCCGTCGACTGACGTTTGCAGCCGAAACTGCGTGACGCCTGTGGAATCGGTGCCAAAGAGCCCCGACTTGTAGTCGGCATAGTTCACCTGAATCGCCTTCACATCAAATGCAGACCCAAGATCGATCGTGAGCCATTCGCCGGGACGGTTCTGGCTGGCCACCCAGTACGTGCGCGGATTCTCGTCGGTGATCGAGGCGGCGGGAAAGCTGTCGCGCGCCGATGACGCCGTCACCGACTTGGCGTATGACAGCAGCATCCAGCCGGTGAAGAGTTCGTCACTGGTGCGCCACGCCTTGTCGGGGAGCCAGTGTGGATAGTCACCAAAGCGCGTATCCACATACATCTGCCCGTCGGCATCGAAGCCGGCGGGGTGCAGCCCGATTCGTCGCTCGAAATTCCAGTTCACACCAATCCACGGCGTGCCGGTGTTCCACCAGTTTCCGTGCAGATCCTGAAACGTGTTGCCATGCCCGGCCCCCTGCACGAAGCCACCGGGCTTGTACGCCACTGGATTGTACGGTGCATACGTGAACGGACCGAGCGGAGCATCACCGATGTACACGCCGGTGGCGTAGCCGTTGTACTCCGTACCGGGCGCACCGTACTGCAGGTAGTACTTGCCCGCATGCTTGGTCATCCAGGCGCCTTCCATGAACGGCGCGATCGTGGTGTCGCGATGGTCGCGGCCGAATCGCTCCCACCCGTGCCTGGCCGGCTCGAGACCGAAGAGCCACTTCGGCGTACCCTTGTAGATGAGGCGCTTGCTCTTGTCCAACTCGATGCCGTGCAGCGGATACACGTTCGACGAGTTCCAGTACAGGAACCACCGCTCCGTGTCCGGGTCGTGAAAGAACTGCGCGTCCCAAGGGCCCGGCTGCACCGAATCCGGCTTGGCGAAGGTGGCTCCTTCGCGATCGCGCGCCATCGGCAGCCACGGCATCAGGCGGTTGTAGTACTCGACACGTCCCGTGCCGGCCTGCGTCAGCATCAGAATGGGGAGCGGACTCGTGGTACTGGGCAGCAGGTAGATCGTGTCGCGCACCGAGAGTACCGAGGGCGCGACGATGTCGGTGATCGGCCAGCGCGTTGGCGTGATGTGTCGCCACGTGCCCAGATCGCTCGACTCCCAGTATCCGCCGCCCAGCGTTTCGAACAGGTAGTACTTGCCGTGTTGCACCACGATGACCGGGTCCGCCCCCGAGCGATACGAGATGCCCTGGTTGATCTGCTCGAAGTTGTAGCGATAGTCGATATCGATCGGATTGGCGTAGGTGCGTTGCCGCGGCGTGCGCGCGGCGGAGGACGCAACTGACTGCGCCTCAGTGGCTGAGGTAACGAGCAGCAATAGCAGCGCGGGAACGCGGCATCGGCGGAACACCGAAGTCAAACACGCCACGCTGTGATCTCCCGCATCACTGCGTCCAGTAGTCGATCACGAACACATCGTCGAGGATCGGCGAGAGCAGCTTGCCGAACGCCACGTGGTCCGGATGCACGAGGTACGCGTCACGATCGGTGTCGCTACCGAAGCTGAGCACGAACGCGTGCGTGAATCCCTTGTTGAGCTTTTCGGGGCTGACGTTCGTGCCCCACGAGAACTCGTGGATCGTGGGGATCTTCGTCCTGAGGGCCTTGAACGCCGCGACGACCGAATCGATCTGCGGCGCGGTGGCTGACGCCTTGAACCTGAACGTGACCACGTGCATCAGCGTGTGCGCGCTCGCCGGCTGGGCGGCTACGGTCTGGGCGGCAGCAGACTCGGTGGGAAGAACCATTGCCAGCAAGGCGACGCTGAGCGTGACGAGCGTTGAGGCGTGCTTCATGAGACGATGGGCCAATGGGAGTGGAGGGAGCGATGGCGCGTACAGACAGGTCAGTGCTTCGCCGCCGGCACGAAGGCGATGCTCACCGGCTTCGACACGCGCAGTTCGTGCCCCGTCGGCGTGAGCCGGCCCGTCGCGCGATCAATGCGGAAGACGACGATGTTGTCCGACTTCTGGTGCTCCACGAGCAGGAACCCGCCGGTGGGATCGAGCTTGAAGTCGCGTGGCCAGTCGCCGAGTGAGGGGGTGACGTCGAGCAGCGTGAGCGTGCCGGACGTCGCGTCGACCTGAAAGACCGCGATGCTGTTGTGGCCGCGATTGGCGACGTACACGAAGCGGCCGTCAGCGCTCGCCTGGATTTCCGCCGTGTTGTTCGCGCCGGTGAAGCCATCAGGCACCGTGCGCAGCGTCTGCACGGGGGAGAGCGCACCGGTGGCCGCGTCGTGCGCGAAGACCGTCACAGTGGACGCGAGTTCGTTGTTGACGTATGCGTAGCGATTCGAGGGGTGGAACGCGATGTGGCGCGGTCCGCTGCCGGGGGGCAGGTGGCCCGGCGGTACCGCCACGAGCGTCAGCGTCCCTGTCGCCGCGTCGACACGGTACACGCGCACCTGATCGCTTCCGAGGTCAGCGACATAGACGCGACCCTTCGCGGGCGACTCGGCGATGAAATGCGCGTGCGGCCCCTTCTGATTCGGGTGCGGCCCTGAGCCGGTCTGCGGGATCGTCGACGCGACGGTGAGCGTGCCATCCGTCGCGATGCGATAGCTGGCGATGCTGCCGCCACCATAGTTGGCGACAAAGACATGCCGGCCCGCCGCATCCACCGAGACGTAGCACGGGTCCCCGCCGAACGACGACAACATGCCGATCGCAGTGAGCTGGCCACCTGCCTCGATGCGGTACGCCGATATCGCGCCCGTGGCCTGGCCCATGTAGTCTCCCACCTCGTTGACCGCGTACGCGAAACGACCACTCGGGTGAACGGCGACATATGACGGGTTGACCGTCTTCGCGACCAGCACCGGCGCTGCGAGCGCGCCCGTCGCGGCGTCGAATTCCGCGCGATAGATCCCGGAGCTGGTACAATCGCGCTGCTCTGCGCATGCCCACCCCTGCGTGTAGGTGCCGATGTAGAGCGCGTAAGTGCGGGCGTCACGGGCGGGCGGCGCAATCTGCGCGAGCGCGGGCGTCAAGTTGGCGGCGAGCGCAAGGAGCACGCCGACGAGGGTCGCCATGGACGTTGACGCCACGTGCCCGGCAGGGGACTCCGTTCGCTGGGTCATGCAGGCAATGTACGACCGACAGGCGCGCGACGCTTCACGTGCGCGCCGCGACGGCGTGCACCACACAACCGGGCCACGCGCGACAGCGCGATACCGCGACCGACGCCCACTCCGCACTACCTGGGCGTCCCTAACGGATTCCTGCTCCGCCCATAGAACTCCGTCTGCAGTCGCAGACTCGTCTGGTCCGCCTTTACCGCGCGGATCGCCTGCACGATCGCGTTGATCCACGTCTTCGCCGCGAACTCGCCGAGCTCGCGCGACGCCACCGCGCCGTCCCCGGCGTAGTGATTCGGGAATCGCGCGTACCACCAGATGCCGGCATAGAGCCCCTCTGGCAGCGTCAGGCGCGCCTGATCGGCGCCTGATTCCTGCGGCGCCCGGTCGAGGTGCACGAGGTCGGGGCGCGCGATCAGGCTCATCGACGTTTCGCCCTCCCCGGCGTGGAAGTCTGTGGCGGGGTCCGAGCGGTGCTTCGGCTCGCCCGGTCCGCTCCGCGCGAACCCCTGCACGTACACGACGTAGTCGTGCGGTGACTCCAGCTGCGTCTGCGCAAAATATGAGAGCATGCTGTTGTTGCCCCCATGACCGTTCACGATGATCACCTTCTTGCAGCCATTCCGCGACATCTCGTCGGTGGTCTCCTGCAGCAGCTGGAGCTGGAGTCCGCGGCTGTAGGCGACGGTTCCGGGCTCGTGCTTCGCCTCGAAGATCTGGCCGAAGTAGTACGCCGGAAAGACGACCGCATAGTCCTGTTGCGCGGCGTTCAGCGCGGCGTACCGCACGTTCAGCAGATCGTTGCCGAGCGGGAGGTGCGGGCCATGCTTTTCCATGACGCCGAACGGCAGCAGGCAGGTGCCTTGCGCGCGACCGATGGCCTCACGGAAATCGGGGGCGGTCAGTTCCTCCCAGTGGACGGACAGGCGGCCGGGCAGGGATGGCGACTGTCCCTGTACTCTGGACGCGCACAGGAGAGCGACGGAAAGCATCAGGGATCGGCGCATCTGGTCCTCGCAGAGGGAGCGGGCTGCCTGCCGCGTTCGAATCTGGCGTGTGGGCGGACGCCAAGGAATTGGTGGGTGTGTGCCTGACCGCCACGCGTACCGCTCCCGGCCCCCTTCCCTGCCACCACGCCCTCAGTGCCTGGTGAGCCAGGCAGGGCGCCGCGGGTGTCATTCGGATACATTTTGGGCCGGAATCGGCAGCATCCTGAACGTGCGGCAACTGGTTTGGCCGCGGAACGCATCAACGACGAGGACGCATGACACGCATCGTTCCGATCATCATCGCCAGCCTGTGTGTGGCCTGCGGCAGCAGCCCGTCCGCGCCTCCGCCCCCCCCGAGTCAGCCGCCGGTCGTTCGTCAGCTCAAACCCGCGCAGTGGGCGCTCGATTGGGCCGACGAGTTCAATGATACCACGGTGAACACGTCCAACTGGATCGTGGTGGACGGGGCGGCGAACATCAACAACGAGCTGCAGTTCTACACCCCGACCGATGTCTATATCGAGAACGGGGACCTGGTCCTGCGCAGCCAGCGACGAAGCTTCGGCAACCGGCAGTATTCGTCTGGCGAAGTGCGCACCGGCACGAAGCGGGTCGTGCGCATCGGCCAGGCGGTCGAGTGGCGGACCCAGATCCCGTCGGGCAAGGGGATCTGGCCGGCGAACTGGCTGGTGAACACGCCCTGCACCGGCTTCACCGGGTGCGGCACCAACTGGCCACCCGAGATCGACGTCATGGAGATTCGCGGCAGTGCGCCCGACGTCAACCTGATGACGCACTGGTGGGGGATGTTTCCCAACCAGCGGCACCAGACCAGCGAATACAGCGGCACCACCCTCTCGGTCGGCTACCACACGTATCGGGTCGAGTGCTTCGCTGACAGCATTCTGTGGTACATCGACGGGGTGCAGCGCGCCAAGCACACGTCCAACATCGCGATCGGCGAGCTGCAGCTCGTGATGAACACGGCCGTGGGCGGCGACTTCGATGGCAACCCGATCCCTGCCACGGTGTTTCCGCAGTACCACCGCATCGACTACGTGCGCGTGTATCGTGACACGGCGAACGTGCGCTGACGTCTCCGGCATGATACCGGGTCGGCGAGGAGGCGGGCCGGTGCAGATTCCTCGCGCACGTTCCGACGCTGCTGCCGAGCCACTCCCCTTCCCTCTGAACGTCGCCATGCCATTCCGGTCCGACCGCCCGGCATTCCTCACGTCGCGCGCAGCGCGCAGCGCGCGCGCGCTCCTCCTGCTGGCCGTGATGAGCTGCAACCGGGGCAGCGACGGTGCCGCCCTGTTCGAGCTCCTCACCCCGGAACGCACCGGCGTGACGTTCGCCAACACCATCACGACCAGCGACGCGCTCAACGCCCAGACCGACCCCTACGTCTACAACGGCGCCGGCGTCGCGGTCGGCGACATCGACAACGACGGACGGCCCGACCTCTTCTTCACCGG
>JANNVN010000325.1:0-12777 GCA_031414435.1 Gemmatimonadaceae bacterium | reverse complement strand
GAAAGTCGACCGTGCGTCCCTGAGAGTCGGTCAGTCGTCCGTCGTCGAGCAGCTGCAGCAGCACATTGAAGACATCGGGATGCGCTTTCTCGATCTCGTCGAACAACAGCACGGAGTATGGGCGTCGACGTACGGCCTCGGTAAGCTGCCCACCTTCGTCGTATCCGACGTAGCCGGGAGGCGCACCGATCAGCCGCGCGACCGCATGCTTCTCCATGTACTCCGACATGTCGAGCCGCACCATCGCGCGTTCGTCGTCGAAGAGGAAATCCGCGAGAGCGCGCGCGGTTTCGGTCTTGCCGACACCGGTTGGACCGAGAAAGAGGAAACTGCCAATCGGGCGATTCGGATCCTGCAGCCCTGCGCGGGAGCGCCGCACCGCGTTCGCCACGGCCGCGACGGCGTCGCGTTGTCCCACCACGCGATGCGCAAGCTCGTCCTCCAGCTTCGTCAGGCGTTCACGCTCCGACTCGAGCATGCGCTGCACCGGAATCCCCGTCCACTTCGCGACCACGGCGGCGATGTCGTCATCCCCCACCTCCTCCTTGAGGAATCGACGCCGGCCATCGCGAACGGACACCACCGACTCCGCCTCCGCCAGCTGCCGCTGCAGCTGCGGGATCCGCCCATACTGAATTTCGGCCGCGAGCTGCAAATCACCGCTGCGCGCGGCCTGCTCGGCATCCGTCGTGGCCTGATCGATCGCCTGCTTGATGCGACCAACGTCACCAAGCGCCTGCTTCTCCTGCTGCCACTGCGCCTTCATCGTGGCACTCTGCGTCTTGAGTTCAGCCAGCTCCCGTTCCAGCGCCACCAGGCGCTCACGAGCCGCAGCGTCGGTCTCCTTCTGCATCGCCTGGCGCTCGATTTCGAGTTGCATCACACGCCGTTCGACCTCGTCGATCGGCTGCGGCAACGAGTCGATCTCGATGCGCAGCCTGCTCGCCGCTTCATCAAGCAGGTCGATGGCCTTGTCGGGCAGAAAACGATCGCCGATGTAGCGGTTCGAGAGGGTCGCGGCTGCCACGATCGCGCTGTCTGTGATCCGCACCCCATGGTGAGACTCGTATCGCGCCTTCAGCCCGCGAAGAATGGCGATCGTATCGTCGAGCGTTGGCTCCGGGACCATCACCGGCTGGAATCGGCGCTCGAGCGCCGCGTCCTTCTCGAGATGCTGGCGGTATTCGTCGAGTGTCGTGGCCCCGACCACGCGAAGTTCGCCGCGCGCCAACATCGGCTTCAACATGTTGCCGGCGTCCATCGACCCTTCAGCCTTCCCCGCCCCGACCAACGTGTGCAATTCGTCGATGAATACAACGATTTCGCCCTGACTGTCGACGATTTCCTTGAGCACGGCCTTGAGCCGTTCTTCGAACTCGCCACGGAACTTTGCTCCTGCGATGAGTGCGCCGAGATCGAGTGACAGCAACTTCTTGCCACGCAGCCCTTCCGGCACATCACCATTGATGATCCGCTGGGCGAGGCCCTCGACGATCGCCGTCTTGCCCACACCAGGCTCACCAATGAGCACGGGATTGTTTTTCGTGCGGCGCGACAGCACCTGAATCACGCGTCGAATCTCGTCATCACGACCGATGACGGGATCGAGCTTGCCGTCGCGTGCGCTTTCGGTGAGATCACGGGTGTATCGCTGCAGTGCCTGATAGCGATTCTCCGGAGACTGATCCGTGACCTTGTGCGTGCCGCGAACGGCCTTGAGCGCGGTGGCAAGCGCCTCAGCCGTCGCACCGAGATCGACGAGGAGCGCCCGACTGTCTGTCCCCTTGACGTTTGCCAGCGCGAGAAGAAAATGCTCCGTGCTGACATAGTCGTCGCCGAGCGCCCTGGCATCAGCGTCCGCCCGATCAAAGATCTGATTCAATTCGCGGGACACCTGAGGCTGCGCGTCACTCTGCTTCGGGTACCGGGCGGCCTCGGTCTCCGCGCGCTGTTTCAGGTCAGGCACCTTGACACCGGCTTTCTGCAGCAATGGCACGACGATCCCATCGGTCTGCGCGATCAGTGCGAGCAGCAGGTGCAGATCGTACACCAATGGATTCCCTGCGCGGCGCGCGAGCGCCACAGCGTCGTTCACAGCCTCGCCGGACTTGATGGTAAGGCGGTCAGGATTCAGCATGTGCAAAGTGGGCTCAGGGGGTGACGCGACACGATACCTGTACGTGCAAGTCCTGTTGCAACCCGAAGACCAGATCAGACTGCCGGACAGGTGACCCTACGGCCGCCACCATGGCAGAAGTTGCGCCGGGCAGGCAGGCCTTGCACGCTGACGGGGGTCGCTGGTACGCTCACCATATGCCCAACGCAATGCGCTTCGCGCTGTTCTGCCTGCTCAGCCTCTCGGCGTGCCGTAGCCGCACCGCGGATCTCGGGATGTCCGACAGCGCGTTCGTTCAGGTGATGGGCGAGCTCAAGGCCGTCGCCGACGCGCCGAACGTCACCGGACCGCTCCGCGCGCAGCGGCGGGAGGCGGTGCTCCGCAAGCGTGCCCTGACGGCCGCTCAGCTCGAGAAAACGTCCACCGAGTTGACGGCGCACCCGGCGCACGCGAGGCGTCTGTGGAGCGCAATCGAGGTCAAGGCGCAGAAAATCCTGTCGGTGCCGAACTGACGGGGCGACGAAAAGGGCGCGTCCCGTATGCGGAACGCGCCCTCAGCGCACTACTCTCAGTTTCTTCACGATGGCCCTGCCATTCACTTCGAGCCGCAACAGATAGATGCCTTCGGGGGCATCCCGCTGCGTGCCCTCGACACGCCCATCCCAGTACCCAAGATACTGCCGACAGGTCAGCATCACTCCATTCAACCGCCGCGCTCCCTCCAGCTCGCCACCGGGTCCGGCGAGCGTGGCCACCGCAACCTCCTGTGCGAGGAGGTTGTAGATGCGAAGCGTCACCCTGAACTGACGCTTGGTGTCCCGGCAGTCGGGAGGATCCCCGACAAAGAAGGGGAACCTGGTCTCGCCTGCCGTCGGATTTGGAGAACTCTGCCCGAGATCAAACCCGTCTGGGCGAAGTCGCGCCGGCTGTTGAGCCGGTACAACCAACGCCTGCGCGAGTAACGCTCCGGGTAGTGCGGCGGCGAGGCACACGGCCAGAAGCCGAGCGAATCTCCGCCAAGACATACCACGCTCCAGACAAACGAGAAAGGGTGCCGATCGACCTCGAAAACGGGAAAGGGGGTACTGCAGCGACACTGGAGCCTAGGACACAGCGGCATCGTCGTCAAGCAAGGAACGCTGGCTCCCCCCAAGCTGTCTCAGCGGGGGAACGCTCTACCAGAACTGCAAGCGTCAGGCCGTAGCCCAGGCGTCGAAGGCCTTGAGGGCCCGGCCATCCGTCAGATGCGCGTGCACGAAGATCCGAAGCAGCCTCCGGTGCGCCCGTTCCGTCGGCGGATCAATGGCGTGCAGGGTACCGGGGATCGCGTCCAGCCAGGCCCGGATCTGGGCTCGCGCCGAGGCCGGCAGGGGACGCGACGGGACGACGCGTGAACACCCCGCACAGAGCACTCCACCTGCCTCGGCGCTGAACCCGACGTCCAGATCGGGCGACAGCTCCGCGTCGCACCTGACGCAGGATTCGAGCGCCGGACTGAATCCAAGGGTGCCAAGGACGCGCCACACCGCCCGAACGGTCGCCACGGTGGCATCATCCTCGGCGGCAATGGCGTCGAGGCCGTCGCGCAGCGCATCAAACGCATGCGCCGGTGTGTCATCCTCCGAGGCGACCCGAAGCATGACTTCGGCGAGGGCTGACGCCCCTTCGAATCGTGCCAACGACGTCCCGAGCGCGACACGCGACCGGACGACGTCGAACCGCGCCAAGGTGTGCAAGTCGCGACCAGCTCGTGCCTCGTACTGCACTTCGCCTTCGGCAAACAGGTCGACCGCAGAGCCGAAGCGGCGCTGTGATGCCCGCGCGCCACGCGCGAGCACCGATTGGACCCCAGCTTCACGCGTCGCCAGTCGCAGGATGCGCGACGACTCGCTGTAGTTGAAGGCGTGAAGAACGATTGCGGTGGTGACGATAGGGGGCACGGCTGGAATCTACCGGGCCAGCACAGGTCTCAGGCGGTCAACCAGGGCGCCGCAGCGGGACAAGGGTTGGGGCGCCTACTGCGGGATCGTGCGAGACCACCAGCGGCCAGCCGTACACGGCTTCGAGCGTTGCGGCCTGCATGACCTGACGTGGTGTCCCTGCCGCGGCGACACGACCATCGTGCATCAGCACGATCTGATCCGCGAATCGCGCGACGAGCGTGAGAGTATGGCTGACCAGCACCACGGCCCGACCACCGCCCGCCTCTCGAGCCAGCGTCTCGAACGTTGCCATCTCGTGTGCGATATCGAGAAACGTCGTCGGCTCGTCGAGCAGCAGGACCGGCGTGTCTTGTGCGAGTGCTCGCGCGAGTCGAACGCGCTGCCATTCACCGCCGGAGAGCTCGTCGGTGCGTCGCGCAGAAAATCCCGCGACATCCGCGCGACGCATCGCGTCGTCGATGAGTGTCTCGTCACGCGCAGCGACTGCGTCCCAGACGCCCTGAAAGGGCGTACGGCCGAGCGCGACGTAATCCCGGACGCGCATCGGGAATGCGAGCGCCTCACGTTGCGGCATCACGGCCACCAGCTGACTGACGGTGCGCCGCGGAGCACGAAGCAGATCCACGTCACCGACGAGGATACGTCCGCTGTGCTGCGGCATCAGGCCGAGCACACCTCGAACGAGCGAACTCTTGCCGCTGCCGTTCGGTCCGACAATCGCAGTGATGGCACCCTGCGGTGCGACAAGGGATACATGCCTGACGACGTCGGCGGCTCCGCGCGCGTACGCCAGCGTGACATCGGCAAACTCCATCCCGCTCGTCGGCGTCATCGAAGCCGCCGCAGGCGCGTCAGAAACACCGGCACGCCGATCAGCGCGGTGATGGCACCGAGGGGGAGTTCGAGCGGTGCGCGCACTGTTCGTGCGATCAGGTCGGCAAGCAACACCAACGCCGCGCCGGCGAGCGCAGAGGTCAGGATCAGCGTGCGGTGGCGGATGATACCGAAGGCGCGAGCGATGTTCGGGACGACCAGCCCAACGAATCCCACCAGTCCCGCGGCCGCGACACTGGCCGCCGCGAGCAGCGCACTCACCAGGAACACCTCACGCGTTGCGCGTCCGGCATCCACGCCCAATGAAGAGGCCGAATCCTCACCCATCGAGAGCACGTCGAGCACCCGGCCACGTACCAGCAGTACCGTCATGCCGACGAGGACATAGACGAAGAGCGACACGACACGCGGCCATGAGGCATCACTCACGGCTCCCGCCATCCACCAGACTGCGCCGCGCACCTTTTCCGGAGAGACATCAGCCAGCAGGATCATGATGCTTGCATTCGCGAATGCACCGATCACGACGCCTGACATCAGCAGCGTGCGAGGATCACGCGCTGCACCGGCGGCGCGCGCAAGGCCGAGCACGAGTGAGACGGCAGCGACCGCACCGACGAACGCGGCAAGTGGCACGATCCCCGCCGACGTTACGCCGAGAGTGATCGCGACAACCGCTCCAACGGCCGCGCCGCCGGATACGCCGAGCAGATAGGGCTCGGCAAGCGGGTTCCGCAGCGTGCCCTGAAGCGCCGCACCCGTGCTTCCGAGCGCGCACCCGACGAGAATCGCGAGCGCCACACGTGGCAGCCGCAGGTCGCGCACGATTGTGATCGCCAATGGATCGCCACTCCCAACCAAGGCCTGCAGCACCTTGGTTGGCGGGATCGGCACCGCGCCCAGCGCGAGACTGGCAACGATCAGTATTGCCAGCGTGATGGCGGTCCCCGCCCACAGCACCGCAGGCCGCCGGTGCACGAGCGGCATGCTCAGACGCAAACAGAGGAGACGTGCGTCACCGTGACGCGTCCCGGCTGATCAGCGCCGACGTCAGCGCCTGCTTCAATCGCGAACGCTCGTCTTCGTAAACCGTGCGCTCGTCCGGCCCAGGATCGCGGGCACGTTCGAACTTTGCGTCGAGATCGGCGATCTGGCGCGCCAGCCGTTCCGCCTCGCGATCGGCGGCGGCGGCCGCGGCGGCGGCGGTACCGGCGCGCGGGCCGGCTCGACGCCCAAACGCGCGCGCCAGTGACACCAGCATGGCGAGGGAGATCGCTGCGATCAGCGAGATGACGATTCTCGTCTTCTGCGCCTGGCCACTGCCGGGCAGATCCATCTCGAGGACGCCGCTCGCCGGGACATCATTGCCAAGAAACCGGCGGAAATTCCGACCATCGATCGACGCGGGTGCGGTTTCGGCGATGCGCGGTGCCGTGACCGTCGCCTGCGGATCCTCCGCCAGCACTTCCAGGACACCCGTCGTGAACTGCACCGGCATCTTCAGCGGAAACGCATCGGCATCCACGGAGTACGAAAACGACAGCCGCTTGAGCCCAGGCGCGAACGGCATCTGGACCAGCACTTCGCCATCGACATTCGTCACGGCATCGGCCGGCACGTCTCCCTGCGCGACCTTGAAATCCTGGGCGCCCTGAGGAATTCTGACACGGAACGTCGGCGCCTTGTCATTGACGCCAATCAGCGTGCGGCTCGAGTCGTTGGTGATCTCGAACACTTCGATCATGCCGCGGCGGGTGCCGCCGGTGCTGGCCGAGAGAATGATGTGCCGGCCGCGGATCGTGAGTCCGATGCCAGCCGACGTCGTGTCGAACACCTGAATCTCGGCATCCTGCCCGGTCACCATCGGCTGCGCCAGCCCCGAGGAGAAATACGCGATCCCAGCGTAGCTGGCCGATACGAAGTAAATCGCATCGGCGGCACCGCTCGGCTGATAGGCGAAGCGATACGATCCGTCGAGGGCGGTTCGCACCGAGTCGAGCGGGCCGGCGCGATCCCGGCCGACGCGGTGCAGGGTGACCCAGCTGCCGCTGACTGGCTCGAAAGCCTCGACGCCGGGGCGCACGACACGCCCTTCCACCGCGCGCGTCCCGGCCGGCAATGCGATGGCCGGAGGCAGCGTATCACTCGGGGCCTGACGGGATTGGGCGCTGCTGTGGGCGGGTATCGCCAGCATCGCCAGCAGGAGGCCGTGCAGGTACATCGGTCGCCACCGGGCCGACCAAAGAACCTCAGGGCATGAACTTGCCGAGATCTTCGGGTCGGAGTCGCTGGAGGTACGCCTTGAGTTCATCCGGGCTCATGTCGGTGCCCGTTGATCGATCACCGTCGGGAATCGGCGGTGGCGCGAGGGGCTGGTCCTCATCCTCGAGCGTGACCAACAGGTCGTCCGCGGCAAAGATGGCCGCACCGGTGCGCAATGCAATGGCAATCGAGTCGCTGGGCCTGGCGTCGACCGATATCAACGCGTCGTCCCGTTGCAGTTGCAGCTCGGCGTAGTAGGTCCCGCGTTCGATGCGACTGATCACAACTCGCCGGACGGTGGCACCGAGGCCGAGGATGATCTGCTTGACGAGATCATGCGTCATCGGGCGCTCGCGGGCCACCGCCTGGAGCTCCATGACGATCGACTCCGCCTCCGGCTGCCCGATCCAGATCGGCAGTACCCTTGGGCCATGCAACTCGCGCAGGACCAGCACATACGTGTTGGCCGTGCTGTCCACGCCGAGTCGCGCGACGCGCATCTCTATCATGGACTTCCTCCGGAAGAACGCAACTGGGGACCGGAACGGCACACGCGCTCACGTGAGCCGATCCGGCGTCGCCGAGCCATCAGCGCAGCGCGGCTTTCAGTTCCTTCGCCTTGTTGGTCCGTTCCCACGTAAACGTATTGTGCAACCGTGATGGCTTTCCGGTCGTGACATCCACGTGCCGGACCTGTCCCGGTGTGCGACCGAAGTGTCCATAGGCGGTGGTCGAACTGTAGATCGGCTTACGCAGGTCGAGCGCCGTCGTGATCCCCTTCGGCGTCAAGTCGAAGACCTCGCGCACTGCGCGCGTGATCTCGACGTCCGGCACAATGCCGGTGCCAAACGTCTCGACGCGAATCGACACCGGCTCAACCACGCCGATCGCATACGCCACCTGCACTTCACAGCGCCTTGCGAGGCCTGCCTTCACGATGTTCTTCGCGACCCAGCGCGCCGCATAACAGGCGCTGCGGTCCACCTTGGACGGATCCTTGCCGCTGAACGCACCACCGCCATGCCGCCCCATGCCGCCGTACGTGTCGACGATGATCTTCCGGCCGGTCAGCCCGCAGTCACCCTGCGGTCCGCCGATGACGAAATTTCCTGTCGGATTGATGTGGAACTTGATCTTCTTCTGCACCAGTTCGGCCGGCAGCACCGGCATGATCACCTGTTCGATGACCGTCTCGCGAATCGTGCGCTGCGAGACGTCCGGAGAGTGCTGCGTCGAGACGACCACCGTATCAACACCCACCGGCTGATTCTGTTCGTCGTACGCGACCGTCACCTGACTCTTCGCGTCAGGCCGGAGCCACTTGATCGCCTTTGATTTGCGCAGCTCGGCGAGCCGGGCAGTGATGCGATGCGCCAGCGTGATCGGCATCGGCATGAACTCATCCGTTTCATCACTGGCGTAGCCGAACATCATGCCCTGATCGCCAGCGCCCCCGGTATCCACGCCCTGCGAGATGTCGGGAGACTGCTTATCGATCGTGCTCATGACGGCACAGGTCCGTCCGTCGATGCCGTATTCCGGGTCGTCGTACCCGATCGCCGTGATCGTCCGTCGCACCAGCGACGGGATGTCGACCCATGCGGAGGTGGTGATCTCACCGGCGACCACGGCGAGCCCCGTCGTCACCAGCGTCTCACAGGCCACGCGTGCCTTTTCGTCCTTGGCCAGAATGGCGTCCAGCACCGCGTCGGAAATGGCGTCCGCGACCTTGTCCGGATGCCCCTCGGTGACCGACTCGGAAGTAAACAGATTGCGTTCAGCCACAGGCTCGGGGGTCAGGGAAAGGTATAAGGAAATCTTTATATGTCATACGGTGTATCCCAAAATATCCCCTGTCTCCGAGCCAAGCAAGCCGAGCTCGGACGGCGACAGATCGAACGCGGCCGCCTGCAGCAGGCGCCGCACGATGCGCTCTGCCTCGGCCGCTGTCGAGGACGCCAGCGCCGCCTCGGCGGCCTCCCGCGCGGCCTCCGCCGACACACTGCGCAGCATGCGCTTCATCAGGGGCAGCGCGCGCGGCGCGACGCTCAGATGCCGAATGCCGAGGCCGACGAGCACGAACGCCGTCAGCGGATGTGAGCCCATCTCGCCGCAGACGCCCACTTCCAGACCGCGCCGCTTCCCCGCCTCGACGGTCAACTTGATCAGACGCAACACCGCTGGATGCAGCGGAGTGAAACGCGCCGCCAGATTCACGTTCCCACGGTCCACCGCCAGCGTGTACTGGACCAGATCGTTCGTCCCGATGCTGAAGAAGTCCGCGTCATTGACGAACGTATCGGCTGCCACGGCAGCGGCCGGCGTCTCGATCATGACGCCAACCTGGACCCGATCACGGAAGACGGCGCCTCGTTCGTTCAGCGTACGCGCGGCCTCGGCGATCAGCGCGCGCGTGTGGCGAACCTCATCGACGCTCACGATCAGTGGAAGCAGAATCCGCACGTCACCGTGCGCGGCTGCGCGGAGCAGGGCGCGGAGCTGGACGAGGAACAACTCCGGCTGATCCAGACACATCCGGATGGCGCGCCACCCGAGGAACGGATTC
The DNA here is from genome assembly GCA_031414435.1 of Gemmatimonadaceae bacterium. Taxonomy (GTDB): domain Bacteria; phylum Gemmatimonadota; class Gemmatimonadetes; order Gemmatimonadales; family Gemmatimonadaceae; genus JACMLX01. The sequence continues at coordinate 3,056 of JANNVN010000325.1, read as the reverse complement.
GCTTCTGTTGGGAATCCACCCACTGGCAGCTTGTCACCACCGATGTCGAATGTGCGGATCACCACCGGCTTGCCGCTGAACGCATCCACCACCCGCCGATACGCTCGATACTGCTCGTCCTCGTCAGGCATTGATGTCCGGCCGAGCACGACGAACTCAGTACGCATCAACCCGACGCCGTCGGCGCCGCTCTGCGCCGCGAGCTCGGACTCCTCAGGGAGATCAACGTTCGCCCGGAGAAAAATGCGGTCGCCACCTCGCAGCTGTGCGGCGACGTCTGCCTGCGAACGCAGGCTCTCCTCCAGAATTGCGGCGGCCTCGGCCCGCAGCCGCGCCTGCGCAATTTCTTCGTCGGTCGGATTGACGACGAGCACACCGGTCGTTCCGTCGAGTACTACCCGCTCGCTGCCGCGCAGTCGTGTGGTGGCGTCGCGCAGGCCCACCACGGCCGGCAGGCCAAGCGACCGCGCCAGAATCGCCACGTGACTCGTACTCGTGCCTTCGTCGGTCGCGATCGCCGCGATGGCCTCACGATCGAGTTGTACCGTCAGCGATGGTGTCAGGTCGTGCGTGACGAGAATCGCGTTGCTTCCTTTCGGCAAGTCGACCGGATCGCTGTCGGGCAGCGCGAGCAGGATGCCCAGCACGCGAATATGCAGGTCGAGCAGATCGCCGATCCGCTCCCGCAGCATCGGCGCCGACGCGCGCCCGAACCGGCGACGCCACTCGAGCATGACCAGATCGAACGCATGCTCAGCCGCACGGCGCTCGCGAATGAAGCCCTCGACTTCCTGATTCAGCGCTCGATCATCGAGCATCGAGATCTGTACCTCGAAGATCATCGACTCTTCAACGCCCGCCTGATGCGCCGCGCGGTCGCGAACGTGGCGAAGCCGCTCCTGCGCGCGAGTGACAGCATCGTGAAATCGCGTCAGCTCGCCAGGCACCTCGGCCTCGGTGACGACGCGCGGCGGCACCTCAGGCACTTCCCAACGCAGCAGATGCACCGGTCCAGCCACGATGCCCGGCGACGCCGGTAAGCCGCGCAGCATCCGCTCCATTAATGCTCTCCGAAACGGCCGGCCACGAGCAGCGCCAGCGCGTCGATGGCGGCATCGGCGTCGGGCCCGTCGGCGCGAATCACGATCGACGCACCGCACTCCGCGGCGAGCATCATCACTCCCATGATGCTCTTGCCATTGACCTCGACGTCATCGCGCACGATGGTGATTGCCGCCTGGTAGCGGGCCGCTGTCTTGACGACTTCGGCCGCCGGTCGCGCGTGCAACCCGTTGCGGTTGAGTATCTCGACTGTGCGCTCAGGCATGACGGATGAGGAAGAGGACCAGCGCCGCGAACCCCGCAAGGAGGGCAAGTCGCCACCCTTCAACGCGACCGTGGAACAGCACCAGCGAACTCGCACCGAGCGCCGACACCAGCAGTGTGACGCCGATACGCGGCAACCCGCCGCCATCAACGAGGCGCATCACCGTCAGCGGAATCGCTGCGCCGGCGAAGAATGTGCCGGCCCGCGCGAGCCAGTCCGGCCCCGCCCGAAGAATCGGATGGCCGAGCGCGGCAGCGACAGCGAGCCCTTTTTGCCACCCCATCTGCAGGCCCCACATCCGCAATGCCACGTGCCCTGCATTGTACATCAGAAGGAACGCGCCGACACAGACCAGCGGTGAGGCGCCGAGGCCAAACAGCAGCAGCGCGGCAAAGGAACAGGTCGGCAGCAGGCCGACCCAGACGAGTCGGTCCCCGACGCTACCCAGCGGGCCGCAGAGCGCGGTACGAAACCGTTCGATGCGTTGCGGCGGTTGCCCCTCAAGCTCGGCCCGCGCGAGCGCTCCCACCGCAAAACTCGCGAGATAGGGATGCGCATTGAAGTACTGGCTCTGCCGCGCCAGCGCATCGCGATACCGCTCGCCACCGACGCCGCCGGGCAGATGCCGGAGGGCAGGCTCGACGCAAAAGCCGATCCCGTTGCCAATCAGAATCTCGTAGTTCCAAGAGGCTTGCACCGCAAAGAGCCGAATGAGCATCGCGACGCGAGCGAGAGCCGGCAGCTGCGGATCCGGCACCATTGGCGTCGAGAGTGGTGTGACTGGAGGTCTCGCACTCATTATCGCGTCAACCACACCACGAGCGCGGTTCCGAGGGCGAGGCCACCAACCCCGAACCAACGGGTTCCGGCGGTGGAATGAAACATCTTCCACGCAGCACCCGCGGCGACGGCACCGCCGAGCGATGCAAGGAGCGGCATGGCATACGGAGCGAGCGGCGCTGGCCGCGTGGCGATCCACCGCGCGATTGGCAGTGCGCAGATTGCTCCAAGCACTGAAACGCTGGCGGCTCGGGCCAGGTCAGCGGTGGCCCCAGCGACCTGCAGGCCGGCCACCGTCCTCGCCGATCCGCGCGCCAGCGCCTCGAGCCGTCGTCTGGCAAGACGGGCGTTCAACTCACGCAGCTTGACCATCGTCCACCCGCCGAACGCCGCAATGAGCAGGCCGCAGGGTACGGCAAAGAGCAGCGCCATCGGTGCCCCACCCCCCGCCGCGACACCGGTTGCAGCGGCGGCGCCGGCGATCGGCGATGAGGAGCCCCACTCCGGATACCGCGAGGCGCCAAAGGGAAGTGTCTCATGCGCGAACAATTCAAGCAGCACACCGCAGACCATCCCAACACCGGCGTTGCCCATGAAGGCTCCGCCAAGAGTCGCGGCCACGATCGGCCGCGAAATCTGCGCCTGCGGAAAACTCACGACGTCCAACCCGAGCAGCGCGCCGAGGAGGCCGAGCACGAGGACGTCAGCGATCACGTGAGGGCCTCGCCAGCCAGCACCTGCGCGAGCGGAATCGCCCGTGCCGCGGGGACGTCCTGCGCCGAGATGTCGACTCCGTTTGCCGCCAACACGCGCAACTCCGATTCCTCCGATGCGGTCAGGAAGATGTAGCGGAGCTTCTGGGCGCGTCCCGCCCGGTGATGGATGCCACCGAGGTTGACACGACGCAGCGCCGGGATGGCCGCACAGAGCCGCGCCATGGTATCGATAT
>JANNVN010000324.1:0-9280 GCA_031414435.1 Gemmatimonadaceae bacterium | reverse complement strand
GTGAACTGCCCGCTCTCGATGAGCGCATTGAGGATTGCTTCCTTGAGCGCATCGATCGACCGATCGGCCGGGTCCTCATCGCTGCCCCAATGCGGATTGTAACCCGCCGACTCCGCGAAGCCGCTCTGGAGCAGGAAATCCGACAGGCCGTCGAGCAGCGCCTGCAGATCCACCGCATCCGCCAACTCGGGGTTGTACTTGGTATAGGTGTGGAACTTCATGCTCCCTCCGCGTCGGCGAGTCGACGCACCTGATGTGCGACGCACTCAGGATCATAACATCCCGGGCCGAGGACTCGTGCCCTCGCGGGGGAGTCGCCCGTTGGGACACAGCGCCCGAACGTCGGATGCCGGCCAGTCGCCGCGCCAAAACGGCGGCCTCGGGGCTATTTTGCCGTCCTCGACTTCACCCCGTCCCCTCCGTCATGTCCCTCGTCATCCCCTCGCGCGCACTTCCCATCACCGGGCGCCCCATCCGCTTCGGTCTGGTCGGCTGCGGTCGGATCTCGGCCAGCCACATCGGCGCCATCCAGGCTCACAGTGCGCGTGCCGAGCTGGTGGCGGTGTGCGATGTCGTGAGCGAGCGACGCCAGGCGGCGTCTGAGCAGACCGGCGCCACGGCCTATGACTCGCTGGAGGGACTCCTGGCGCACGAGCCGGCGGTTGATGCCGTGATTCTGGCCACGCCCAGCGGGCTCCACGCGGCGCAGGCGATCGCGGTCGCGGCGGCGGGGCGGCATGTGATCACCGAGAAGCCGATGGCAACCCGCTGGCAGGACGGCAAGGCGATGGTCGCCGCCTGTGACACGGCGGGGGTGCACCTGTTCGTCGTGAAGCAGAACCGCCGGAACCCCACGTTGCAGCTGGTCAAGCGCGCCATGCAGAAGAAGCGCTTCGGCAAGATTTTCATGGTGAACGTGAATGTCTTCTGGACGCGACCACAGAGCTACTATGACAACGCGGCGTGGCGCGGCACGTGGGAATTTGACGGCGGCGCGTTCATGAACCAGGCCAGCCACTACGTCGACCTGCTCGACTGGCTCATCGGTCCTGTTGAAAGCCTGCAGGCCTACACCGCGACACTGGCCCGCAACATTCAGGTGGAAGACACTGGCGTGCTGTCGATTCGCTGGCGAACCGGCGCGCTCGGCTCGATGAACGTGACCATGCTCACCTATCCCAAAAACCTCGAAGGCTCGATCACGATTCTGGGAGAGAAGGGCACGGTCCGACTCGGCGGCGTGGCGGTGAACAAGATCGAGCACTGGGAATTCGAAGGTAGCGACCCGGATGATGCGCTGGTTGAGCAGGCGAGCTACGACACGACGTCGGTGTATGGCTTCGGACACCCGCTCTACTATGATAACGTGATCAGTTCACTGCGCGGTGAGGCCGAGCCTGATACCGATGGCCGTGAAGGGTTGCACTCGCTGGAACTGCTGATTGCCACGTACCTCAGTGCGCGCGATGGCAAGCGCGTCGCGCTGCCGCTGGAGTACTGACGATGGCGGTGACCATTCACCCGACCGCGATCGTCGATGACGGCGCGGTGATCGGCGACGGTTCGCGCGTCTGGCACTGGGTGCACATCTCCGCCGGCGCTCGCATCGGCGAGCGGTGCTCCTTCGGTCAGAACGTCTTCGTAGGCAATCGCGTCGTCATCGGGGACAACTGCAAGGTGCAGAACAACGTCTCGATCTATGACAACGTGACACTGGAGCGCGACGTGTTCTGCGGTCCGAGCATGGTCTTTACGAACGTGTACAACCCGCGGTCGGCGGTGTCACGAAAGGACGAGTATCGTGACACGTTGGTGCATCAGGGCGCGACGCTTGGCGCCAACTGCACGATCGTCTGCGGTGTCACGATCGGCGCCTTTGCGTTCGTCGGCGCGGGTGCCGTGGTCAATCACGATGTGCCCGCGTACGCCCTGATGGTAGGCGTGCCCGCGCGACAGATCGGATGGATGAGTGAACACGGCGAACGGCTTCCATTACCGCTGACCGGTGATGGCGAGGGTGCTGACCCGGTGACCGGACAGCGCTACAGGCTTCGGGCGGGAGTCGTTTCGAGGCTGGACTGATCCGCTGGCTCGGCGTCGCCGGAGCTGGCACTCCCGGCGTGCGGAATGCACAGCGAGAACACAGTGCCAACCTCTGGTTCACTGTCCACGCTGATCGCCCAGCCGTGTTCACGTGCGATGCCAGCGACGGCGGCAAGTCCAAGCCCGGTGCCGGCGCTCTGGTGCCGCTTGGTTGACCAGTACGGCTCGAACATCTGCTGACGTGCTGCCGCAGTCACACCCATGCCGGTGTCCGCAATCGTGACGACGACGTATCGCGACTCATGCGACTCGGATTTCGCCGACGGCTCGAGCGGCACGTCCACCAGTGTCGTCGAGAGGGTGAGCGTCCCACCTGCCGGCATGGCGTCACGGGCGTTGGAGATCAGCGTGGTCACCACATGCCGCAGGAGCGACACGTCGGCCGAGATCAGCGCGGGTACGACATTGTACTGCACGTCCAGTTCGATCTGACTGCCAAACGAATCGGCCATCATCTGGGCCGCCTCCGACAGCATCGCATTCACGTCCATCAGTTCAAGGTGCAGTTCATCATGCCGCGCATAGGAGTGCAACTGGCGCGCGAGCGACAGTCCGTCGGCCGATAGGTCGCGGAGTCGCTCGATGGCGATCTGATGCATGTCCGGATCATCGGCGCTGTCGATGGCCAGTTGCGAGAATCCCGCCAGGCCGTGCAGCACGTGCGAAAAGTCGTTGGCAACGTGGCCGGCGAAGGACACGAGCGCGCCGTCCGTCGTCGCCGAGACAAGAGCTTCAGTTGCCGGCGATGCCGGCGATGCCGGCGCGCCGGCGTGTGGATTGGATTCCATCACCGTCACGACGCGAACGAGATGTTTCGCGTACGGAACGAAGGTCACCTGGAGATCGCACTCACGTGGTGTGCCATCGGCCACCCTGATGGTTCCACGGCCAGAGCGGATCACGCGGGCCGGTTGTTCGAGCATCGCCGGCGATGCTTTGAGGAGTTCCGCGCACGAGGCGCCAAGCAGCTCTGTGTCGCGCCGACCAGTGAGCTCGCCGCCGCCGAAGTCAAAGAGTCGGTACGCGGCAGAGTTGGCCATCGAGATCCTGCCAGTCGTCGAAGGATCCGACGATGCATCGGCAACCCAGGTGGCCACGGGTGATGTCTCGAACATTTCTGCCGCCAGTCGCTGATCTTCGTGTACTGCCTTCCGCTTCGCCTCGAGTGTTTCAGCGAGTGAATTCATCGCGGCGCCGAGCGCCCCAAGCTCCCCGCCGTTGCTCGCGACGTCGGAGCGGTGGGAGAGTGCACCAGCCGCAAGGCGCTTGGTATCGGACACGAGGGTCTGCAGTGGTCCGCTGAACGTTCGCGACGCCACGATGACGCCGAGCGCCGCGATGGCCAGGGAGAGTGTCGCAAGCAGCAGCGCATCGCGTAGTGCAGTGTCAAAGCCGCCAGTGTTGCTCGCGCGGGGAACGCCGACATACACCCGCCACGGCAATCGCGTGAGCGCGGCGAAACCGACCGAGCGCCTGATCCCGTCCTGGCCTTGGAGATCGAGGACACCCTCCCGCTCCACACCCGCAGCGAGCACCGCGGTGTCGCGTGCATCGCGCTCAGTCCACCGTTCCGGTGTGCGAGTCCGACCGAGCTGTGTTCCAGAGCGGCCGGTGAGCACCGAGACGCCGCCGTCCGGCAGAGAGTCACTTCCGAGCAGCGTCCGCAGTGCCCCATCGGAGAGCGCTGCCACCACCGCGCCGTTTGCGTCGGCCAGACAATCGCAACGGGCGCGGCTGCGCACCACGGGTCGCACGATGATCATCGCGATTGAGTCCGCCTCACTGCGCACCACACCCTCATCGACATATGTCGACGACGCCGCGCCGCGATTCTTCGACTGCAGCACACTGCTCAATGCGGTCAGAACCAGCGTTCTCCGCCGCGCCACGGGAATGCTGTCAATCCGGGCGGCGGCACCGACCAGCGCGCCAATGCGGCGCCCGCTGGTGTCGAGCATCGCGATCGACAGCCTGCTGTCCAGAAATGCATCCGCCGGCCCGTGCGACGACAGTGGGCGCGTGGTGCTGCGAGGAAGCCGCACCGACACCGTCGCTGAATCGAGCAATTGGTCGACGGCGCTGAGGTGTGCGTCGAGCGTGCGGGCAGAGGCGCGAGCCAGCGCCAGAGTCGTCTCACGCGCCGCCGATGCGGCGACGCTCTTCGTCCGCGCGCCGGACAGCAATGCGTACAGCACGAACGGCGTGATGGCGGCAGCGACGACCACAAACAGACGACTGCGCAGGCTTGCGAGGGGCAGCACGGTCACACGGCGGAAAGGTCTTGATTGATCCCGGGAAACAGAGAACAATCTCGTCGCAAGAACCGTACAACGCGCGAGTCAATCCTCGAATGGTCGAGGTCGGCAGTTTGCCGGGCAAAAGGGGAACGCCCGCTCCGCTGGAGGAGGCGGAACGGGCGTCTCAGGGCCCAAGCGGACTGACGCGGTCGTCAGAAATCGTCGCTCGGGCGCCGACGCTTCTCCGGGATGGCGCGTCCATACTGCCCCGTATCGCTCCTGCTGATCTTCTTGCGCGCGACCAGTGCTTCAAGCACCAGCTCGCATGCCGCCGCCGTCGTACCGTGGTCCGCCACATCCGCGAGGCGCAGTGCCCGCACGATGTTCAGCAACGTGGGCACGGTCTCGAACGCCTGGACCATCGTGCTCGCGGCGACGTCGTCCGAGACCTGCAGTGCGCCGCCCTCGTCGAACCAGATGACGATTTCGTCACTCGAGAATTCGCGACCGATGCTGGCAAGGGTGGCATCCGAAGCGCGACGGATCAGCTCGCGCGCGATCTTCTCGCCACCCACCAGTTCTCCTTCATACTCCAGCTCAATCTTGCCGGTGATCGCTGGCAGAGCAGCATACACGTCGCTCATCCGCGGCACAGCCACGGATTCCTTCGTCTGCAACGCCCGACGCTCGGCATTGGACACGACATTCTCGAGCACGGAAATCGGCATCCGCTGCGACACGCCGCTGCGGCGGTCGATGCGCTTGTCATCGCGTGCCTCGAACGCGATGCGTTCCACCACCTCGGACATGAAGCCTGGCACGTGCACCGCGACAGAATCCCGTGAGGTCCACGCCTCCTGCCGCGTGATTGACACGCCCAGATCCACCGTCAGCGGATAGTGGGTGACGATTTCGCTGCCGATCCGGTCCTTGAGCGGCGTGATGATCTTGCCGCGTGCCGTGTAGTCCTCGGGATTGGCGGTGAAGCAGAGCATGACGTCGAGCGGCAGGCGAACGGGGAAGCCTTTGATCTGCACATCCCCTTCCTGCATGATGTTGAACAAGCCAACCTGCACCTTGCCGGACAGGTCTGGCAGTTCGTTGAGCGCGAAGATCCCGCGGTTGGCGCGCGGCAGCATCCCGAACTGAATGGTGAGCTCGTCGCTGAGCATGTGCCCACCGCGGGCTGCGCGGATCGGGTCCACGTCGCCGATGATGTCAGCGATGGTCACATCCGGCGTCGCGAGCTTCTCGATGTACCGTTCGTCGCGATGCACCCACGCGATGGGCGTATCGTCGCCAGCGTCGGTGAGGCGGGTCTTGGCGTACTTGGAGATCGGGGCGAACGGGCTGTCGTTGATTTCGCTGCCGTCGACGATCGGCATTTCGTCATCCAGCAACGCCGTCAGTGCGCGCAGGATGCGGCTCTTGGCCTGTCCGCGCAGGCCGAGCAGGATGAAATTGTGGCGACTGAGCAGCGCATTCACCAGCTGTGGCAGCACCGTGTCCTCGTAGCCGATGACGCCCGGCAGCAAGGAGTCGCCCGCGCGAACGCGGGCGAGGAGATTGCTGCGAATCTCATCCTTGACCGATCGTCTGGCGCGGGCTGGCTCACCCCAGGAGGAGCGCTTCAGCGCGCCGAGGGTGCTGGGCAGTTGGGACACGTCGTACTCCGAGTGCGGGAATGAAGAGCTACTGCAGCGCTAACGCCCTGCGCCGTCCTGAACGTTTCCACTGACCGCGGCGGCATTCGAAGAATAGTCGTCCTGGCAACGGGTCGATGCCGCCCATCGGCCTTCACAGGGCCGCCCGCACTCGCGTCCGCACCCGCCACCTGCACCCATCACTGCCTCACTGCCACTGCCACTGCCACCGCCACTGCCACTGCCACTGCCACTGCCACTGCCACTGCCACTGCCACTGCCACTGCCACTGCCACTGCCACTGCCACTGCCACTGCCACTGCCACTGCCACTGCCACTGCCACTGCATGACGCAAAGGCGCAAAGTTGCAAAGCCGCAAAGAGTCCCCGAAGCGGCAAGCCTCTGTCCGTTGGGTCCACCGAGAGCGTGGGGCGCTGCTTCGAATGAGACCGGCGGCGTGTTGCGGAATGTTGCGGGTGTGTTTGCGGGTGTGTTTGCGGGTGCGTTTGCGGCTGCGTTGATGGGAGTGCTTCAGCACGCTGCTCGATGTTCGGTGAATGGATCGGGAGAGAAAAAGCGCGCAAGCTCGCACGCCGTGTTCACGGGCAATCCTGTGACTTCCGCCCCCCCTCCTCGACTGTCCCACCGCAATGTCCCAATACTCCGCCGTTCGTATAAACCCAGATTGCGAGCGTCGTCGCGCTCGCTGTGGCGCTCCCTCGATGTACCACCGCGTTGCGCCTTGGCGCCTTTGCGGCGCGCGAAGCGCGCTTGCGTTTATGCTGTTGCTCTCGCTCGTGCTGTTGCTGTTGCTGTTGCTGTTGATGTTGCTGTTGCTGTTGCTCGTGCTCGTGCTCGTGCTCTTGCTCTTGCTCTTGCGCTTGCTGTCGCTGTTGGGTGTGCGTGTGCCGTGGCCGCTGGGTCTGCGCGTCCTATTGCCGTTGCGTCTCTCGTTCTCGCGCCTCCCCTCGCGCCGCGCTACCCGACCGCGCTGACTTCAACGAGGTTGTCGTAGAACACCGGCCCCTCGCCCATATCCGTCAGTCGCTGCGAAGTCGTGTCGTTCGGATTCCGCCCATCAGCGGCCAGTTTCGTCCACCAGATCGACGGCGCCCAGATCACGCCGTGCCGGATCCCGTCGGAAATCTTCAGCCGGGCGTGAAACGCTCCGCGATCGTTTGCGATTTCCACCATCTGACCTTCGCTCAGCGCGCGCAGGCCGGCGTCATCGGGATGCATGATGCACTCCGGCTCGCGCGCGGCACGCCGAAGCGATCCGATGTTCACGAACGTGGTGTTGAGAAACTGGTGGGCGGGGCTGGAGATCAGCTGCAGTGGAAAGCGTGCTGCGAGTTCGGGCGAGGTCTCGAGCGACTCGTACGGTGCCGTATACGTTGGTACCGGATCAATGCCCATGGCCTCAAGTCGCGGCGAGACAAATTCGCACTTCCCGCTCGGCGTCGGGAACCCACCTTCGGCAAACGGCAGAAATGGACGCGGGACGTCCAGTCGCACCCAGCCTTTCTCCTGCAACGCCTCGAACGTGACGCCGCGCATCTGCGCCTGGTTCGAGGCGAGCACCTGCCTGATCATCGTGACGTCGTCATCGCGCAACGACGGTTCGGTGAGCCCCATCGCGGCCGCGAGTCGACGGAAGATCTCCGCGTTTGGCAGCGACTCACCCACCGGTGCGATCGCCGGACGATTGAGCGTGGCGTAGAGGTGTCCGTATGCGGTGTGGACATCCCAGTGCTCGAGTTGCGTCGTGGCCGGCAGGACGAAGTCTGCCCAGTCGGCGGTGTCCGTCTGGAAGTGCTCCAGCACAACCGTGAAGAGATCCTCGCGCGCGAGACCGCGTCGCACCGCCGATCGGTCCGGCGCCACCGCCGCGGGATTGCTGTTGTACACGATCAGGGCCTGCACCGGCGGCCCACCGATCCCCGCGTCGGGCAACGTGAGCGCGTCGCCCAGCAGCGACATGTTGATGGTGCGCGCGGCAGGGCCGAGATCCGGCCGCTGCAGCGCATCCTTGTTGAAGGCGAACGTGCCGCTGCTCGAGAGATTCACGCCGCCGCCGGGCCGCCGCCAGTGACCGACCAGCGCCGGCAGGCAGGCGATCGCGCGAACCGCCATCCCGCCGCCCGCGTGACGCTGCAGCCCGTAGTTGAGCCGCAGGAAGGCGGCCTTTGCGGCGCCATACGCGGCCGCCAGTGCGGCGATCCGGTGCGCCTCCACACCCGTGACGGCTGCGGCGCGCTCCAGCGGCCACTCGGCCGCGCGTGCGCGGAGTGCATCCACGCCCACGGTGTACCGTGCGATGTAGTCGTGGTCGAGCCACCCATGCGCAAACAGCTCGTGCATGATCCCCAATGCGAGCGCCGCGTCGGTACCCGGCTTCAGTGCGATCCACTCGTCACACTGCTCGGCGGTACGTGTCCGGATCGGGTCGATGCAGATCACGCGCGCGCCGCTCTTCCGCGCGTCGAGGATAAAGGGCCAGAGGTGTGGATTCGCGGTCAGGGTGTTGGTGCCCCAGAGCAGAATCAGATCACTCTGTGGGACGCCTTCGATGTCGGCGCCAATGCTTCCGCCCACTGTCATCTTCATGCCGGCCTGGCCCGCGGCGGCACAAATGGTCCGGTTCAGCCGACTGGCACCGATCGTATGAAAGAAACGATGGTCCATCGAGCTGCCTTGGATCTGGCCCATCGTCCCGGCGTACGAGTACGGCAGGATCGCCTGAGGGCCGTGCGGGCCGGAACGGATCGCGTTCAGGCGGGCCGCGATCGCCGTCACCGCCTCGTCCCACGTACACGGGGCGAACTCGCCGCTCCCCTTCGGCCCGATCCGGCGGAGCGGTGTCGTCAGGCGATCAGGGTGATACGTCCGCTCGAGATACCGATTCACCTTCGCGCAGAGGAAGCCGCTGGTCACCGGGTGAGCCGGATCACCCTGAATCCGGGTGGCGCGGCCAGTCGCATCGACCGTCACGAGCGTCGCGCAGGTGTCCGGGCAGTCGTGCGGGCAGGCACCTCGGACTTGAGGCGTGGCAATTTCGGCTGTATTCGGCACAATCCGGCAGATCTTTGAGGGGGTTTTCGGGCGAAATGACCCTGTTGCACTTGACATCGTGAGCCGGTGGCGTTTTCTTGCTCTCGCTTCCAGCCGGCGGGCCCGCCGACCGGAAGCTTCAGTTTGTCACCACCTTGGATATCCAGGAGATTTCCCAATGAAGCGTATTGCCACGTTTGCCGCCATGCTCGTCCTCGCCGCCTGCGGCGCCAAGACGGAAGAAG
>JANNVN010000323.1:0-23794 GCA_031414435.1 Gemmatimonadaceae bacterium | reverse complement strand
GAGGGTTGCTCCACAGTTCTCACCGTCGAGCACCGTGTAGACGTTCGTGCGGCTCAGCGTCGCACCAATCGCCATCGAAAAATGCACGTAGTGACTGTCGCGCGCCTGGTGCACTTCAGTGGTGCTGACGTGCGTGGCCCGGTCCGATTCGCGCTGGATCTTGCTGTGGGTGACCGTGGCATTCTCACCGACCACCACTTCGGCCACATGGTTGGTGAAGTACGCCACGTCGGCCAAGCCAACGAAACTTTCGAGCACCGTGACCTTTGCAAATCGATCTGCAATCAGCAGCGTCCGCGGAAACTTCGCCGATGATTCGCCGGCGGAGTCCGTGACATGCAGGATGTGGATCGGTATGTCGGACACGACGCGCTTCGGCACGTACACCAGCACGCCATCCTGCATCAGGCCAGTGTTCAGTGCCGTCATCGCATGTTCGCTGACGGCAATCGTGCCAAAGTGCTGCTGCACCAGATCAGGATGTGTCTGCCACGCCCGCGACAGCTCCGTCACGATCATGCCGGCGGGCAGCGAGTCCAATGACGAGAGTGATGGCGAGTAGGTGCCATTGAGCAGTACGACCGTCGGCCAGTCGGCATTGATCATGAACGCCGTCAGGTCCGCCACGGTCGTCGCCGAGGACGGGGCGCCGATGCTGAACGGCACGTTCGCGATGGACGACAACGAGGTGTAGTGCCAATCCTCGAGCTTTGGCGTCGGAAACCCGAGTGCGTTGAACGACGCCATCGCGCTGCGCCGCATCGGCGTGAGCCACTGCGGTTCCTCGCGACCCGAGCGGGCGGCGAAGGCCGCCTGCCAATGCGCAGTGCTCACGCCAGTGCCTCCTGCAGCAACCAGTCGTATCCCTTCTCCTCGAGTTCGAGGGCCAGCTCCTTGCCACCGCTGCGGATGATGCGCCCGCCCGCCAGCACGTGCACGAAGTCCGGCACGATGTAGTTGAGCAGCCGCTGATAATGAGTCACCACGATCGCCGCGTTGTCGGGACGGCGGAGCTTGTTCACGCCCTCGGCGACCACGCGCAGCGCATCGATATCGAGCCCGGAGTCGGTCTCGTCCAGGATCGCCAGCTTCGGCTCCAGCACCGCCATCTGCAGGATCTCGTTGCGCTTCTTCTCGCCACCCGAGAAACCCATGTTCACGCTGCGCGCCAGCATCGCATCATCCATCTCGACGATCTTCAGCTTCTCTTCCATCACGTCGAGGAATTCCATCGGATCCACCTCTTCGCCGCCGCGTGCCACGCGCATCGCGTTGTAGGCACTGCGCAGGAAGTACGCGTTGCTCACACCGGGAATCTCGATCGGGTACTGGAACGCCAGAAACACCCCCTTGTGGGCGCGCTCCTCAGGTTCGAGATCGAGCAGATCTTCCCCCTCGAACAGCACGCTGCCGCCGGTGACCTCGTACGACGGGTGACCCGCCAGTACCTGCGCCAGCGTGCTCTTGCCGCTGCCGTTCGGTCCCATGATCGCGTGCACTTCGCCCGCCTGCACCGACAGGGTGATGCCCTTCAGGATGTCCTTGCCGCCGGCCGTGGCCGTCAGATTTGAAATTTCGAGCATGCGCGTGTGTCTCGTGAATGAATGATCGGGAGGCCAGGGCGGCTCAGCCGACGGAGCCTTCGAGTGTGATGCCAAGCAGCTGCTGCGCCTCGAGTGCAAACTCCATCGGCAGTTCCTTGAATACTTCCTTGCAGAAGCCGGCAACGATCATGCTGACCGCGTTTTCCGCGCTCATGCCGCGCTGCTTCAGGTAGAAGATCTGGTCTTCACCGATCTTCGTCGTCGACGCCTCATGCTCGAGCGTCGCCGTGTTGTTGTTGATTTCGATGTACGGGAAGGTGTGTGCGCCGCAGGCATTGCCAATGAGCATCGAATCGCACTGCGTGTAATTGCGCGCACCAGAAGCCTTCGGCAACACCTTCACCATGCCGCGATAGCTGTTCTGCCCGCGGCCGGCGCTGATGCCCTTCGAGACGATGTTCGACTTCGTGTTGCGGCCGATGTGGATCATCTTCGTGCCGGTGTCGGCCTGCTGCATGTTGTTGACCACGGCCACCGAGTAGAACTCGCCAACCGAGTTGTCGCCCTGCAGGATCACGCTCGGGTACTTCCACGTGATCGCCGAACCCGTCTCCACCTGCGTCCACGAGATCTTGGCGTTCTTCATCGCCTTGCCTCGCTTGGTGACAAAGTTGTAGATCCCGCCGACACCGTTCTCGTCCCCGGCGTACCAGTTCTGCACCGTGCTGTACTTGATCGTCGAGTCATCGAGGGCAATCAGCTCCACGACCGCCGCATGCAGCTGGTTGGTGCTGCGCTTCGGCGCGGTGCACCCCTCCAGGTAACTCACGCTTGCCCCTTCCTCAGCCACGATCAGCGTGCGCTCGAACTGGCCCGTGTCGGCGGCGTTGATGCGGAAATAGGTGCTCAGCTCCATCGGACACTTCACGCCCTTCGGGATGTAGCAGAAGCTGCCATCGCTGAAGACGGCCGAGTTGAGTGCGGCGAAGAAGTTGTCGCTGTACGGAATAACGCTGCCGAGATACTTCCGGATCAGCTCCGGATGCTCATGGACCGCCTCGCTGAAGCTGCAGAACACGATCCCGTGCTTGGCCAGTTCGGCCTTGTACGTCGTGCCGACCGACACGCTGTCGAACACCGCGTCGACGGCTACGCCGGCCAGCATCTTCTGCTCGTTGAGCGGAATGCCAAGCTTCTTGTAGGTCTCGAGCAGCGTCGGATCCACCTCGTCGAGTGAGCCGAGCGGCTTGGCCGTCTTGGGGGCCGAGTAGTAGCGGACAGCCTGATAGTCGATGGCCGGATAGTGCACATTCGGCCACGTCGGCTCGGTCATCGTCAGCCAGCGACGATACGCCTTCAGGCGCCACTCGAGCAGCCATTCAGGTTCCGCCTTCTTGGCCGAGATCAGCCGTACGACGTCTTCGCTCAATCCCGGCGGAATCGTGTCGGCTTCGATGTCGGTGACAAATCCATACTGATATTCACGGCCAACCAGGGCCTCGATTTCGCTGCTCATCGCGTCACGCTTCTCCACGCCGGTCACCGGCGTTGCTTGTTGCCAATTCAGCTTGGCGATGCGCCACCGGCGCGCCGCCCAGGACATAGACACAGGTATTGCATCCCGCGAGAATGTGCTCGCGCCGCTCGACCGGCACCCCGATCACGCCCGCGATGAACTCCGCTTCGGTGCCGCACACTTCCGGGTACTGCTCCGCCACGGCGCGGATCGCGCAATTGTGCTTCCGCAGCACCGGGAGCCCGCTCTCGGCGTCGACGTCAGCTTCCGCCATGTACCCCATCGACGTCCACAGCTCGGCGACGAGCTGAACCCGCTCTTCCAACGGCAGCGAATGCAGCGCTGGCGCCGCCTCGGCGGCCAACGCCGTCCACTTCCGACGAAAGAAGTCGCCGACACCGCCACGCCCGTGCTCATCGGCCAGCGACTCGAGCGTCTCGAGCAACACATTCGCGTACGACCGAGGAAACAACGCCTCTCCACTGCCGGTGAGCGAAAATGCGTGGACCGGACCGCCCACACCGCGCACTTCCCGGGCATGGTGGACCACGCCGGCGGCTTCCAGCGTTTCCAGATGGCGACGCATGGCGTTGGGTGTGACGTCAAACCGAGCCGCGAGTTCGCGCGCGGTCTGCGGCTGGTACTTCTTCAGCGCCAGCAGCAGTTCGGCCTGAACGCCGCGATACCCGACCAAGGACGTCCCCATTTCTTCCATTCGGACAAAAGTACTCGGCTATCCGGATTCGTCAACAAAACTGTTGACGAATCAGCTTGGCGGTTACCCTCGACGACACGACCGACCGTGACCCGCTGGCGGCAGCTCGGGTACCATCGGCAACTGTCTTCGTTATCTCCCGAGAGCCAGATGCTCACGCCCCCGACTGCCATTCTGTCCTTCCTCCGACCCCTCCTCGGCTTGTGCCTCGCGGCCTGCTCGGGGATCACCGGCGCCGCCAAGCCCACGGATGCAGAGGTGGCACTCGAACAGGCACTGGCACGGTGGCGTACCGTGCGAACAGTAGATTACAGCTTTAAAAGCAGTATCAGCTGTTACTGCCCGATCGACTACATCTCCCCGAGGACGGTCACCGTTCGCAATGGCACCGTCGTCGCCGTCACGAACCGCACCACGGGTGCTGCAGAGCCCGTCGGCGAGCGTGTTTCGATCGATTCGCTGTTCGGCCTGATCCGGAGTGAGCTCGCGGCGCGTCCGACGAATTCCCAGATCCTGTACGACACCATTCTTGGCTATCCGCGCCTCGTGAAGCTCGGCATGCCCGAATCTGACGCCGGGAGCTTCATCTCCGTCGACAGTGTGGCCCTCCTGCCCCGCTGAGGCCCCGGAATCCGGGTGACGGCAATACGATTGGCGGTATGGACCTTCATGCGCTCACCGCCGCTCCATTTGCCGCCGACGCCGACGTCGCGATCTTCATCACGGCCTTCGCCGACGGTACGCTCCCGCGGCTCGCCTGGAATCATCGCGCACATCTGACCGTCGCGTTGAACGTTGCCAGACAATTGAGCCCCGTGGAGCGACTGCCCGCGATCCGACGCGCCATCCTCCGCTTCAATGCAGCCGTCGGCATCGAGAGCACCCCGGACAGCGGTTATCACGAGACGCTGACCGTTTTCTACATGCAGGTCGTCGAGCTGCACGTCCTTCGTAACCCGGCGCTTCAATCAGTCGCGGATGACGCGAATCTGCTGTATGCAGAGTGGGGTGATCGAGAGCTTCCGCTTCGGCACTATACCCGTCAGCGCCTCTTCTCCCGCGAGGCTCGGGCGGACTGGCTTCCGCCGGATCTCCGCCCCTTGCCCGCGGCCTGAGCAGCAAAGGCTCGCTCCCGGCCGCGTCCATCGAACGTGGGCTTCGAAGACCGCAACACATCTGATGGCCATCTTCTACGCGGCGCGCGGCGTATCCTGCGCGGGGCGCCAGAGTAGCGAGCGTCACGGCGGCTCAGGCGCTCGCGCTCCAATTCAGGTCCCTCGACGACCTCGCTGTCGGCGGGTCTTGCGGCGCATTCCGAGCGCCAGACACCCGCGTCACCGACGTTGCCAACAACTATCCCGCGTGCCGAATCGCAGTCATTGCATCGGTTGATGAATCACTGCGCCGCATGCTCGGGCGCGCACTGGACGGCAGCATCATTGGTCCGAGATGGCGTGCGGACGTCAGCAGGGCGGACCGGAATGCCAGCGTGACCCGCGCAAAGCCATCCGCCTCGCGGAGCTCACTCGGCGCGAGCCCGGTGTACTTCCTGAGCGCATTGCGCAGCGCGTTGCCGGAAGGGTATCCGACGGTGAGTGCGACCCATTCGACAGAACGTCCTGGCATTTCCAGATACCGGGACGCAAGCAGCACGCGCGACCACGCCCAGAGTTCGCTCGGCGGCGGCAGCAACGCACTCTGCATGCGATTCACCAGCGTGCGCCGATGGACGCCGAGGGCACGGGAGATATCATCGATCGTCGGTGACTCACTCGCATGCTCGATGCAGTAGCGCACGAGTTGCGCGGCCTCTCGCGGCAGAGCTGAGCTCACTTCTGCATAGACCTCTTCGGCCAGGCATCGTTGTGACGCGCGCAGCAGCGCAGTGCGCAGCACCGCCGCCGAGTCATCGATGCCGGCGACGATCAGTTCATGCACGCCAGCCCGCGCGAACGACAGCACGGAAGCCGACATGCCGGGCTTCATGATCACGTGTCCCAGCACCGCGAGACGCGGAAAGCGCCTTCGGATACTGCGAATCGTCTCTTCCGTCTTCTGGCCGGTGCCGTCGGTCGGCTCGATCACCAACACGTCGAAGTGTCGACACTCGAGCGCACTCACGAGACAGTCGATCCGGTCAAATGGACACAGAATGCCAGCTGGTGGCGCTCCGGCCGTGGGACGCAGCGCCTCAGACAGTCGTGCCAGATCGTGCCGGTCGCGGATCAGGGCCGCAACTACTCGTGCTGACGCCTTGGTGTGGTTGAGTCTGGTGTGAGTGAGCAACGGAAGTTTCCGGGTTTCCCATCCGGTGAGGGTTATGCCCCCACCGTGTGCGGTGAGCGCCGCCGGCGTCGGCAGACTTGTGGTAACCCCAACTCAGGACACTGCCATGATGACGCTTCGCCCACGGATGACCGTTGTTGCACTCATGCTCGCCGCTGCTGGTCTCTCGGCCTGTGCCGCCGGCCCGACCGCGCCAGTCGATCTCGACACCAGGGACAAAGTGAGCGCGGACGTGGATACGACCAAGCGCGGACCGACGACTCCATGGACCAGTGTTCAGAGCACGACACCAGCGATTCCCTGGAACTGAGCCACGGCACTGATCAGGATGATGCGGCAAGCAGGCCATTCAGCGAACGGAGCACCTCTCGGAAGGGCTCCGATCGCTGCCGGCGTTTGCGTCGGGGACTGGCGGAATCAACCGTGGCTGAGTCTGCAGCAAGAT
The DNA here is from genome assembly GCA_031414435.1 of Gemmatimonadaceae bacterium. Lineage (GTDB taxonomy): Bacteria > Gemmatimonadota > Gemmatimonadetes > Gemmatimonadales > Gemmatimonadaceae > JACMLX01. The sequence goes on along the minus strand of JANNVN010000323.1, from coordinate 17,288 downwards.
GCCACGCGGCGGCCGCCTGGTCCGCGAGGTACACGAATTCGTGGTAGGAATTTTTGCTTGCGAGCGCGCGAGCTTCGGTGAGCCGTGCCAGAGCTGTCGTCGTCTCGCCCAGGGCATGAAGCGCTGCGGCCATCTCAACGCCGAGACCCGCTCGCGTGTGCGTGTCCGGTATCGCCGGAAGCTCCGCTTCGAGCAGGGCCAGATAGTGTCGCGCCTCAGCAAATCGGTGCAGCGACACTGCCGACCGCAACGCGCCGCTGATGGCGTGCACCCGAAGGCTTGCGCGTGACGTCCATTCCATCGCCACTATGAACGTGCGGAACGCCGCATCGTGTTCACCGGTCAGGCGGCAGATCTCGGCCATGTTAATCAGCGCCTCGGCTCGCGGGTCAGGCGCGAGGCAGAGGCGCAGCACATTCCAGCCGTGCACCATCGCAGAATCGAGATCACCCGACGCGATCCCGCAGTTGAGCAACCCGTGGTGCGCGTGTCGAATGAGGTCGGGTTCATTTGCGCGTTCGGCATGCAGCAGGGCGCAACCGAACCGTTCGCGTGCGAGAGGATAGTTGCCGTGGTTCACCGCCATTGACCCAAGGCCCAGTTCTGCTCGTGCAACCACATCCATCGCATCACATTCGTGACCGATGCGCAGCGCCTGTTCGTACATCTCGCGAGCCAAGTCGTAGGCGGCAAGCTGCCGCGTTGCTCGACCGAGATGCGAAAAAATCCTGCCTTGTAAGCGCGGCGCAAGCCGCGCGCTGAAGGCGCCCAGGACACCGACGAGCATCGCGTACGCCAATTCGAAGGCGCCGGCGAGTTCCATCTCCTCAGCCACTGCCTGCGTCGCCACGGCCAACTCCGCGACCGCCGGATCCTCGCTTTTTCCGCTCCGAACCGCGTGATCCTCGAGACGCCGGAGCGCTCTCGCCGCACGGAAAATCGTCGACTCGCCATCGACGCCGCTTGCGACCGCGCTGACGGCGATCTGATCGGCAACCGTGGGAGCCGTCTCAGCGACGAAGCTCGGGGACCTCGCAGTGAAACGGCAGAGCGCATGGGCGAGCATCAGCCATGCGTCATCGGCCGGGCCGAGCGGCCCAGTGCTGCCGAGGCGCCCGAGATCCCGGGCGTAGGCCTCAGCGGGCAGGGTGGATGGAAGCGCGGTGGAGTTCATGAGGCGGGGTCGCGCATCCGGGTCCTGAGAGTTGCCGAAGTGAGTCAGAGCGCGCGAAGTACGCCTACCATTATGGCTACTGGACGTGCACCCGCCAAGCCTCTCGTTCCGATCGGGAGGTCGTGGCGACCCGCGACGAAACCGCTACGAGCGTCCGCTACGGCCGCGCAACGGTTATCTTTACCGTCTTGCAGTCGTATTCCGACGGTGCGGTGGAAGTGGTACCTCGGTGTCCCCTCAGCGATCAGATGGCCCATCTTATCTTCGGCGAACAGACGCGACCGCTTGGCTTGGGCGTCCTTTCGATCGGCAGCGGCGTCGAAGCATCCTGGCGCATCCGTGAGCCGGATCTGCTCCGGCTGCACGCGCTGGTCATGAGTGATAACACGTATGGGGTGCCGACCATCAGTCGCGCGAGCAGCGAGGCCGAAATCTCGGTCAACGGTGCGCTGCTCACCGGCGAACCGCACCGCCTGCAGCCCGGCGACGTCATCCTGATGGGCGCCCACGAGTTCCGGTTCGAGTCGGAGGCGCCGCCGTCCGTGACCGGAACCGGCTCGGGGTGGCTGCGCGATGCCCGGCGGGATCGGGTCTACGCGCTGGGGCAGGAGCCGACCACGATCGGGCGCGAAGCGGGCAGTACCGTGCTGCTGCAGGAGCCGGAGGTGGCCCGGACGCACGCCCGGCTCGAGCGCGATGGTGATACGGTCCGTTTGCTGCCCGAAGTGGGGGCGCTCATGCTGCTCAACGGCAACAAGGTCGAAAAGTCGACCCGCCTGGCCGACGGCGACGCGATCGGGATCGGCCGAACCGTGCTGTGGTTCACGGTCGATCCACCGGTCCGGCGCGCCCTCGAGACTGCCAACGCAATGCGGACGGACCACTACACGCGCCGCGTGCCCACTGGAAAACTTGGCGTCGTGGAGCGGCGCGAAGAGCGCGAAGTCCGTCAACGTCGGATCTGGCAGAAGGCGATCACCGGATTTGCACTCCTGCTCCTTGCCGGCATCGCTGGCGTTCTCGCGTGGCGATACGGGTTCGTCGACACCGTTCTGAAGTTCTTCGGCTGAATGCGGTGCGCCCGGCTCGCTGGCGTCGGCGCAGGGCTCGTCCTCGCGGCTGCCGGATGCTCCGGTACCGCCAGCAACGGAGGATCGGCGCCCGTCACACCGGACAGTCTCAGCGCAGCTGCTGACTCGATTCCGGAAGAACGGCCGGATCCCGTCGTCAGCTCGCCACCCGACAGTATGACGATGGTACTGTCGCTGCTTCCCGCGCCCCCGAGCTCGACCCTCGACGCCGACGCGGCCGCGCTGGCCGAGCGCGCCGTCTTCGTACCTCGCACTCAGCGATGGTTCATGGCGAAGCAGATCGACAGCGTGGCCGGCATGGACGTCGGCCGGATCGACGGGGGCGTCGGCACGTCGGAGTCGGCGCGCGCCGCGCTCCAGCGCATGCTCGACGCACGCAGTCCCGTCCGTCCGGGCATGGTGTTCAGCATGCATACACGAACCGGCACCATTGCAACGCAGGTGACGCGATTTCAGATGAGCGGACGACGTATTCTCGCACTGCTCGATGCGCGCATGCTCGACAGCGGTGAGCGCACGTTGCCGATCGAGTGGCGCGGAACACCGGCCGTGCCCGTGCATGCGGCCAGTGCCGCAACCTGTGCACCTGGAGATACGGCTGCAATCGCCGCCGCGGTCGCGCGCTTCGTACCTGGACCGAAGGAGGCGATCAGTCTGCTGCGAGGGTGCTTTGCAGACTTTCGCGTGTTGCTGAGCATCCGCCCGCTCGAGATCACGCCGGAATCGATCGAACGGGTAGTGCTCGTGCGTGCCAACGGCAAGACGCGAGGTGGCCGACTCCGTGACCTGTCGTATCCGCTGCACGAACTGTTGGGCGTGACTGACGTGAACGGCGATGGTACGAACGAAATCATCGTCCGCAGTCTCCGCCCTGCGATGGAGACGTGGGCTGCGCTCCGGATGACGGACTCCATTTCGTTCACCCGTTTCGCCAGTGGCTTTACGCTCGAGAAACGCTGACGGACACCCGGTGCGTATCAGTGCAGGTCGCGCTGTTGCCTTGTGATGCCTACTGGTCGAAGGAGAACCACTCCGTCGCCGTCCACATTTGCTCGGAGAAGCTGCTGATGCGTCGGATGCTTGCTGTTCTGCTTGCGTTGACCGGCGCTGGTGCACTGCCGGCGCAGCGCACCAGCGTGCCAACCCCGGCCAGCATGCTGGGATGGGAGCCTGGCACCGACCGCAAACTCCCGACATGGGCGCAGGTGACGGCCTACTTCGCGGCGTTGGATGCCGCCAGTCCGCATGTCCAGGTTCGCACGCTGGGCCGGACCACGCTGGGCCGGCCATTCATCGTGGCGTTCATCAGCGATTCGGCCAATCTCGCGAACCTCGAGCACTATCGGTTGATCCAGAACCAGCTCCTCGATCCGCGGAAACGTGTTGCCGACGATCGCGAACGGCTCCTCAGCGACGGGCGCAACATCGTCCTGATCACGTCCAGTATTCACTCGACGGAAGTTGGAGGTTTCCTCTCGCCCCTCGTGATCGCGGACCGGCTGGTGCGCGGCGATACGCCTGACGCGCGCGAGATTCTGAAGCAGACGATCATCATGCTCGTCCCGAGCCAGAATCCCGATGGGGTGGACATTGTCGGCGACTGGTATCGCAGCACGGTCGGAACGCCCGCAGAGGGATCACAACCACCAGTCCTCTATCATCACTACACGGGTCACGACAACAACCGCGACTGGTACGCATTCACGCAAGTGGAACAGCGAATGGTGGTCGATTCGCTGTATACGCCGTGGACACCAGCCATCGTCAACGACATCCATCAACAGGGCGCCAACGGCGGACGCATCTTCATTCCGCCGTACATGGACCCGGTGGAGCCAAACATCGATCCCATCCTGACTGCCAGCACCAACGCGCTCGGTATGGCGATGGGGTGGCGGATGGTGGCGGATGGCAAGACCGGTGTTGCGACGAACGCCTTGTACGATCAGTGGTCGCCCGCGCGGCAGTATTCGCTCAACCATCACGGCGTGCGCATTCTGACTGAAACAGCCAGCGCGCGATTGGCCACGCCGATCGATGTGCCACCGGAATTGCTTGGCACCGCGCGTGGCTACGATGCCCGCGTGACCTCATGGAATTTCCCTGCACGTTGGCCCGGCGGGCGTTGGACGATCGGTGACATCGTGTCCTACCAGGCGAGTGCCTCATGGGCGATGCTCTCGCAGGTCGCGCGCGACCGTCGGCAATGGTTGGAGAGCTACCTGGCCATCGGTGATCGTGCGCTGGCTGCCGATCATCCGTGGACCACCACGGATGTGCCAGCGGCGTTCATCGTTCCGCGCGTCCAGCGAGACACACAGGCGCTCAGGCGATTGATCTGGACGCTGCAGCATGGACAGGTGGAAGTGCACGAGTCGATACCCGCGGGCAGTTACGTCGTCCCCACCGCCCAGCCGTTCGGATCGTATGCCAAGGCGCTGCTCGAGCGACAGCAGTATCCCAACCTGAGCGAGTATCCGGGTGGCCCGCCCAAGCGGCCGTACGACGTCACGGCGCACACGCTGCCGCTGCTCTTCGGCGTCACGGTCGAGACCATGCGTGGCGCGTTGCCGCCGATGACGGACGTGTTGCCGCAGGTGCCGGAACCGAAGTTCACCGTGGCCGGCCTGAGCGGACGGTCGCCGAAGCGCATCGCGATCTATCGGAGTTACGGCGCGTCGATGGACGAAGGCTGGACCCGCTGGCTGTTCGACGTCAATCACATTCCGTATCGCACGGTACTGGATGCCGAGTTGCGCGCCGGCAGCCTGAAGGCACGGTTCGACGTGATCATTTTTCCCGAACAGAGCCCCATTCAGATCCGCCGCGGGCTCGGGGCGCCGTACCCCGACTCGCTGCGCGGCGGCCTGGGGGATGCGGGTGCCGCCAGCCTGAAGGCGTTCGTTCAGGATGGTGGCACGATGATCGCGTTCAACGATGCCAGCGAATATGCGATTTCGGCGCTCGATCTGCCGGTGAAGAACGTCCTCGCCGGCGTGCGGAGCAACGACTTCTACGCCCCGGGATCGTTGATGGCGATCACGGTTGATCCAACCCATCCGATCGCAAAGCGGATGACGGCTCCAGTGCCGGCAGCCTGGTTCGAAGACAGCCCGGCGTTCGAGATCACCGACAGCACGCGCGCCGTTGCCGTCGCAGCCTACCCGCCCTCGGGTGACCCACTGTTGTCAGGCTGGTTGCTTGGCGGCGCGAAGCTCAACGGCCGCGCTGCACTGGTGGATGTCAGCGTTGGCCGTGGTCATGCCATTCTGTTTGGATTCCGTCCGCAGTACCGCGGCCAGAGCATGAACACGCAACCGCTGATCTGGGGCGCAATTCTTCGCTGACTGCGGCGCCGATTCACACAAGGCGAAGCCTGCCGCGCTCGTCAGCGGGTCGGCTTGCGAATTGCGCCGTCGGCCGCAACGATGCTCAGCAGACTGTCGAATCGCGCACGCATCCGCTGCACTTCGTACTGCGTCGATCGGGCGGCGGGATTGAGTCGTCGACCTGCGGGGTCGGTCCACCGATAGAGCGCACCGTCACGGAACCAGAGTTGGTCCACCTCACCCGGTCGATCTCGTCGGATCATCTCGAGCCGGGCTCCGAGAAAGACGCCACGACTCAGCCAATAGTCGTCGGAGGAACGGAACCCTGGCCCCTCGGCCTGAACGCGAAGCCGTCGCCAGACGGGTCCGGCCCGCCATGCGGTCACAAGCCCTGAGGTCCCGGCGCCAAGCGCGACTGGTTTTTCGGTGCGGTCGAGCAGGCCGGTATCCTGCTCGATCGCAGCGACACGTTGCGCAAACCAGGCCAGCGTCGCCGCGGAGTCGAGCGCTGATGGAGCGGGCGGGACCGCCGCGCTGGCCGCGGAGTCGAGGTTGCGACCAGGATTCGGTTCGCCAGCGCAGGCTGCGAGAAGCGCCAGACTCGTGAGCACGGCGCATCGCGAAGGACGTGTGAGCACGGTGCACCTTAACGGACGCGTGAGGATGCGACTGCGGGCCGACTGCAGGCGTCGGTGCCGATCAGGCGGGTGCGCTGTTGCGACGCGCTCGTGCTTCCTGAAAGCTTCTGATGCAGAGGACCAGGAAGACCGCGCAGGTCACGAACATTGCGGCCTGTACTTTGGCCGCGAGTGGCCGGGCGACGTCGGTGCCAGTGATGAGCTTCAGGAAGGTGAGCGCACCGGGGGCTGAGCCAAGCACACCGACGAGGCCGATGATCGCGGCGCCGTGCATCCCGTGCTTCTTGAACTCGGGCCGCAATGACAAGGCGCCAAAGAGCTCGAGCATGGTGCCGAAGATGAGCGGGATCAGGGCCGTGAGGCTGCGGCTCTCACTGAAGAAGTAGCCGATCACACCGAGCAGCGAGAGGATGCTGCCGACGATGATGGTCGCGATGGGCATAGAGTGCTCGAAGAGAAGAGGTCCCGGGTCACAGATGGCCCGGCGTCGCGTAAATTCTAGCGCGTTCGCTGGCTTCACTCTCTCAACTGTTCCATCCGCGACCCATGACTCTCGACGAGTACCAGCAATTCGCCGCCCGGACGATCGGTACCCGTACCCCTGCCGACCAGCTCTCGAACATGGCACTTGGACTTGCCGGCGAGGCCGGAGAAACGGCGGACATGCTCAAGAAGCACCTCTTTCACGGCAAGCCGCTCGACACCGACGAGGTGATCAAGGAACTGGGCGACGTGATGTGGTACGTGGCAGGGATGGCAACAGCGATCGGTGCCTCGCTGGACGACATCGCGCAGCGGAACGTCGACAAGCTCCGGAAGCGCTACCCCGACGGTTTTTCGGCCGAGGCGAGTGCCCGGCGTGCCGACGTTGAGGCGTAGATTTCCGGGTATTTGTATCGTTGCTGTAGTGTTGCTGGCTTCGGGATGTCGGAGTGCGTCAGGCGCTCCGCCAATCGACTCACGGCCACGGCCGGACGCTCGAAGGCCGGCGCCGCCGTCGGTTGGGCCCGCAGCCGATCCCGCGCTCTACGATGACAGCAAGGGCGTCGTCACGGGTGACGACATCGAGCGGCTCCGTCAGCGGGTGCTCGCGGTACCGGTCGAGGGCAGATACCCAGCCGACGTCAGCGACAGTTTCCTCGATGGTCGCAGAGGTGGACGGCAGCACAACGCGGCGGACATCATGGCGCCGCGAGGCACGCTCGTCCTGAGCGCCGATGACGGCGTGATCCGGCGACTCTCGCGAAATGCGCTGGGGGGCATCACCATCTATGCGACTGACCCCGAGGAGCGCTTCGTGTACTACTACGCGCACCTCGATGGCTATGTCCCCGAGCTGCGCGTCGATCAACGTGTGCGAAGGGGGGACGTGCTCGGTTACGTTGGGAGCACGGGGAATGCGCCGCCCAATGCCCCACATCTTCATTTTCAGATCATGCGGCTCTTCGACCGCGATCGCCTCTGGGACGGTGTTCCGATCGATCCGAAGCCCTTTCTTCAGCTGCCGGGAGCGTTGCGATGACCATGACCAGCAAGGACCGCGCAGCGCTGCGCGGCGAGGCACATCATCTGACGGCGGCGGTCCATATCGGGCATCTGGGCGTCACACCGACTGTGCTGCAGACCCTCGACGATGCCCTGCGGACCCGCGAGCTTGTCAAAGTCCAACTCGCCAAGACCACTGATGTGACGCCCAAAGTGGCGGCGCACCAGCTGGCTGAGCAGACTGGATCGGAGGTGGTGCAGGTGATTGGCCGCACGTGCACACTGTATCGGTGGAATCCGGAGCTGAAGCGGAAGGGAGATCTTCCCCCCTGGCGCAGCTGAACTGGTCCGCCGTTCCAGGGTCGACCCTTCGGCGGCACGGTTGCGTCCGCGCGAAAAAGTCGTAAATCCAACGTGTCCGGTTCCTTCCGGTTTTGCTGCGCGGATCTGCCTCGCGCGCCGCGTTCATCAGCCCTTCTATCGTCGGATTGCACACATGCCGTACGTGATCACCGAAGCCTGCATCAATACCAAGGACAAGGCGTGTGTCGACGTCTGCCCCGTGGATTGCATCTATGAAGGGCCAGATCAGCTCTACATCCAGCCCGACGAATGCATCGATTGCGGCGCGTGTGAGCCCGAATGCCCCGTAACCGCGATCTTCCCTGAAGAAGACGTGCCGGCGGCCATGCAGAAGTACGTGCAGATCAATCGCGACGTCTTCAAGAGCCCGACCCCACCGGGCCGCCCGACGCGCTGATCGCGGCGGTCGGCAGCCGCCAGCGGCGCTCCGCACGGAACGGGCCGCTGGCGACGTGACAGACAGACACTGGCCTTCCGATCGTCACCGCCCTGGCTGAGCGCGGTGATGTGCGGGTTTCAGTCAGCGACGGCGACATCGAGAAACTCGGCGATCGCGGCGTTGACGACCGCAGGCTGTTCGAGCGGCGCGAGGTGGCCGGCACCAGGCACGATCGTGAGGCGACTGTGTGCCACGGATGACGAGATTTCGACGGCGTCACTGACTGGTGTCAGCGTGTCCTCCTCACCGACCAGCACCAAGGTGGGGACGGTGATCGTCTCCAGCGTGGGTATCGAATCGGCGCGGTGCATCATGGCAGCGGCGGCGCCGATGACTCCGCTGGCCGGTGCACGACGAAGCATCACCGTCACCCGCTCCACCAGCTCTGGCGACGTGCTGCGTGTGGTCACGCCCAGCTGCGCTGGGATGAGTCCGGGGACGATGGCGCCGACGCCGTCCCGTCGCACTGACCCGATCAGGTCGAGGCGTTTGGCCTTCGCCGCGTCGGTGTCGGGCGCCGCCTTGGTATCGATCAGCACCAGCGCACGGACCCGCGCGGCGTAGCGGCGCCAAAACGCGAAAGCGACGTAGCCACCCATCGACAGTCCCCCAATCACCGCGCGCGGCACATCGGCCGCGTCCAGCATTGCCGCGATTACGTCGGCGTATGCGTCCATCGAGGGCGACGCGAGGGGCGTGGATTGGCCGAAGCCTGGGAGATCCGGGATCAGCAGGCGGGTGTTCGGGAGTGCGTCGGCGTGCGCGGCCACCTGTGCCGTCCAGAGGCCGCGATCATGCGGAAACCCGTGCAGCAGGACGAGTGCCAGGCCGCCACGCCGCGGTCCGATGTCATCCCAGGCCAGGAGGCCGTGCGGGAGGGCGAGTGTCTGTTCCATCCTGCAATCTGCCACGGCGTCAGCCTGAATGGCCCGGGGCGGTTATGCTTCCCCCATGCCACCACGCCCGCCCAGTCACGTGATGCAGTACCTCGATACCGCCGCGGCGGTGGCCACATTCGCCCGAGACATCGCCCAGGCGCCGAGCATCGCGCTGGATACGGAAGGCGCGAGTTTCCACCGGTTTGTCGATCGCGTCTACCTGATGCAGCTGTCGACCCGAACGGCCACCGCCATCGTCGACCCGCTGCCGACAGGCGACCTGAGCGCGTTGCGACCCCTGGTCGAGAGCCCGGACATCGAGATCGTCTTTCATGATGCCGACTACGACCTGCGCCTGCTGCGTCAGGACTACGGGTGGGCGACCCGCTGCATCTTCGATACACGGATCGCGGCGCAACTGCTCGGCTACAAGGCCTTCGGCCTGGCGGCGCTGCTCGAGCTGCACTTCGGGATTTCCCTCGACAAGAAGTTCCAGCGTGCCGACTGGAGTCTCCGGCCGCTGAGCGAAGGAATGCTCCAATACGCGTCGCAAGACACGATGTATCTGCTGGCGCTGCGCGACATCCTGCATGCCGAGCTCGCGGCGAAAGACCGGCTCGGCTGGGCGGCGGAGGAATTCGCACGTCTGGAACAGACGCAGTGGACCGCCGATGATCCAGCGATGCTGTATCTGAAGGTCAAAGGGGCCCGCGATCTCAAGCGCCGGGAACTGGCCATTCTGCGCGAGCTGGTTCCCTGGCGGGATTCGGTCGCGAAAGAGCTGGATCGCGCAACCTTTCGCGTGGTCAGCAACGAAGTCCTGCTCGAGATCTGTCGCGTGCAGCCGACCACCAGACAGGCGCTTGGCGTGATCAAAGGCATGCCGCGCGGCGTGCTTGATCAACGCGGCGATATCGTGCTCGCCTGCGTGGCGCGCGCGATGGCGCTGGACGAAGCGGCATTGCCGAAATTCCCGAAGGCACCGCGATGGGAAAAGGATCCGGAGTTTGATGACCGTGCGGCGCGGGTCCGGGCGGTCCGTGACGACGTTGCAACGCGGCTCGAGCTCGACCCGGGTGTGCTCTGCTCTCGCGAAAAACTCGAGACGATTGCGCGGCGCATGCCAACGACGATCGAGGAGCTGTACGAGACGCCCGATCTTCGACGCTGGCAGGCCGATCTGCTGGGCCCGGGCATCCTGCGTGCGCTCGCAGTACCGTCGACTTCACTGCCGAAGCTCGGCAGTCAGCCGGTTGCGGCGACGGTACCCGCCTCCGACACTGAGTCGCCGTACCGCGACTGACGCTTTCGCAGAAAGCGACGACGTCGTCGGCACGTCGGAACGTGCGGTGACGGCAGTCTCACAATGACCACAACTGCAACCGCGACTGCAACCGCGACTGCAACCGCGACTGCAACTGCGACTGCAACCGCGACTGCAACCGCGACTGTAACCGCGACTGCAACCGCGACTGCAACCGCGACTGTAACCGCGACTGTAACCGCGACTGCAACTGCGACTGTAACCGCGACTGTAACTGCAACTGCAACTGCGACTGCAACTGCGACTGCAACTGCGACTGCAACTGCGACTGCTTAACGCAAAGGCGCAAAGGCGCAAGAGGGAGTGCGGATGCGGGGGGGGGGAGATCGCGCGGGAAGCGCGATCGAACGAAGGAACGGCGATGGCGGTGCGGTTCGTTTCGGAGTGTGGGTCATACACAGAATTCCCGACAGACCCCAGTGGGCGCAGGAGAGTTCGGGCGAGGGCGCAGTTCTTCTGCTGTGAGTCGCCTATGCTGTGGCGCCGCGTCTTTCCATTACGCCGTTGCGTCCTTTGCGTCCTTTGCGTCCTTTGCGCCGTTGCGTAAGGCGGTTCGTTGTCGCCTCTGCCTTCTCTGCCTTCTCTGCCTTCTCTGCGTCTTTGCGTCAGGCAGTGCGTTGTGCCTTTGCGTTCTCTGCGCCCTTGCGTCAGGCAGTTCGTTGGACCGTGACGAATAACCTCATGGCGCGATTGCACGAGAGACGTTGTCGCCTTTGCGTTCTCTGCGCCTTTGCGTTCTCTGCGCCTTTGCGTCAGGCAGTTCGTTGGCCCGTGACGAACAACCTCATGGCGCGATCGTACGAGACACGTTGTCGCTGGTGCGGAGCCAGCCAGTGCGCGGGCTTTCGACACCAATGCGGTCGATCCAGCTGATCCAGTAGCCGAACCCGTCGCCGCCGTTGGCGGCAATGGCGAGCGTCAGCGCCGGGCCATCCGCCGGACGCAGTTCACTGCTCCAGCGTGCGCCATCCCAGCGCGAGACCACCCACGTGCGCACAACCTGCGTAGCGGGTGCGGCAGCGAGCAGGAACGTGGCACCTGTTCGCACGTCACGTTCCTCACGCACGGTCGCAGCGGCAAGTGTCGACGGACCAGTGGCCAGCCAAGGTGATGCCGGGACGAGCGCTGGCGCAGCGTACGTCTCGCGCACCAGCCGCGTCGCGAGCCGCTGTCGCTCGATCGCAGAGGGCGTTTCCGCGTTCTTCGGCGGCATGAACACCGACATGCTGAAATGCACGTTGCCAGTGGTATTGCCCTGTCGACGTGTGACCGCGATCTGGTTCACCAGTTCATCCGCCGTCCACGCCGCTGCGGTGCCAACGCGGCTGGTGTAGTTGCCCGGCCACATATGGCGATTCTTGACGTTCTGGCTGGCCCACCAACTGAGCAGCGAGGGATACGGCTGACCATCCTTCGCAATTGGCCAGTACAGCTGCGGTGACGCGTAGTCCAGCCAACCTTCGCGCAGCCACTTCCGTGAGTCCCCATACAACTCGGCATAGCTGTCAAAGCCACGCACGTCGGAGGGAAAACCTGGGCGCCAGATGCCGAATGGGCTGATGCCGACTTTCACCCACGGCTTGGCGCGCTTCACGCGCACGTACATCTGTTCCACGAACGTGTCGACGTTCTCACGGCGCCAGTCGTCGAGTGCCAGCGTGCCGCCACGTGCGGTGTAGGCCGCGTAGCTTCGCTCGTCAGGAAAAGAAATGAGCGTGCCGCGCGCGTCGCGTTCCTTGTACGGGTAGAAATAGTCGTCGATGTGCACGCCATCGACGTCATACCGCTTCACGACATCCTCGACCACCGCGACCGACTTCTCGATCACCGATGGCTCGCCCGGATCCATCCACAGATACTGGCCGTACTTCTTGACCACTGCAGGGCGCGTGACCGCCAGATGCGTCGGATCGAGCGGGGACTTGTCGCTGGGGTGCCGCGCACGATAGGGATTGAACCAGGCGTGCAGCTCGAGGCCGCGTGCATGTGCCTCGCGCACCACAAAGGCCAGCGGATCCCAGGCGGGCGCGGGTGCACGCCCCTGCGCACCTGTCAGGTAGGCCGACCACGGTTCGAGCTTCGACGGATACATCGCATCGGCCGCCGGTCGCACCTGAAACACCAGCGCATTCATGTGCAGCTCTTTCGCGCGGTCGAGGATGGCGATCAACTCACGCTGCTGCTCCGCCGTTGGCAAATCACGGCGTGACGGCCAGTCGATATTGTCGACCGTCGCGACCCAGATCGCGCGGAACTCGCGGGCGACCGCGGGTGGCGCCGGCAACGACGTGGCGCCACGCAATCCGGTGCGGATCTCACTCGGCGCATCGACGCGCCTCGGATCGACCATTACCTCGCCGGGCTTTGCGGGCTGTGGGGCCGCCGGCGGCGCAGGCGTCGGCGGCGGTGCGGGCGGCACCGGCGTCGGCACCGGGCGGGCGCATCCTGCGGCGAGAAGGGCGAGGGCGAGTGAGATGGAGCGAGCACGCATGACGGTCATTTCGGTGCGGCAGGGCCCGCCTTCGGCGGCGGGCCTGCGGTCAGGGCGAGACTCACGCGTTCCACTTGCTCGCCATTTTCGCTGAGCAGAATCGCCAGCAGATTGTCATTCACCAGCAACGTCGCTGTCCCCGGCCATGTCGTGAGTGTGTCACCGCTCGGCCGTGCATGGATGCTGTCGAGCGCTACGAAGTCTGAGTGTCGGTCGACGCTGTCACGATAGCGAAAGACGTGAATCGTCGCATTGCCGAGGCGCCAGGTCTGTCCAGCCGCGCGCAGAAAGGGGAAGCGCACGGTATCGCCACGCTGCGGAGCGAGGCCGGCGCGCTCGAGTCGATCGAAGACAGTGCATGACTCCCAGTGTCCGGTGCCGGGGCATGAGGGCAGTGGTGCCGGGCCACGGTAGGTGGCCCCGGTAGCCGCCATGCGGGGAGGTGGACCCTTCTTGTCAGCGGTGCCACAGGCGGCAAGCGCGCACAGCACACCAATCATGGCATGCCTGTGCACCAGAGTGCTCAGAAGCCGAGGTACGTGCGCACCCGCGGTTCGATACGATCCGGCGTCCATGGAGGTGACCAGATGAGATTGATCTTGACGTCGCCCACACCTGGTACCGTGCGCAGCTGCTTCTCCGCTTCACCCATGATTTCCGGGCCGGACGGACAGCCCGGTGAGGTGAGCGACATGTCGACATTGATGTCATCGCCTTCAACCTGAATATCGTACACCAGGCCAAGGTCGACGATGTTCAGATTCAGCTCGGGATCCTTGACGCGCCGAAGCACGAGCCGGGCCTGATCGAGCGTTACGCCGCCCGCGCCAGGCGCAGCTGTGGCTTCGGCGCCGTCGACGCTGGCCGCACCGGTGGCATCGGGGCTGTCGATTGGTTGTTCCGGCTTCGTGTCCATGGGGAGCAATCTACTCGGAGAAGCGCGATTCGTGGAGAAACCCAGCTCTTGGCCGACCCGTAGAGCGGTCGAGTCCGGACTGGGATCCCTCTCAAGAGACCGATTATGCCGTTCGTGCGGACCGCAGCGTGTCTGACGACCATCAGCTGCCTGCTCGTCCCGACCCCGGCTCAGGCGCAGCCGGCGCTGATCCGCGTCATCGACGGCGACGGCGCGCCGGTTGGATTGGCGAGTGTCGCCGTCCGTCCGGTCGGTAGCGATTCGGCCAGCGCCCGCCGACTCACCAGCAGCGCAGGCACGTTGACGCATCCGATTCCCGATGGGCCGGTGATCATCACGGCGCGCCACGTGGGTTTCCGCGCGGACTCGGTTCAGGTGCTGCGTGACACGCTGCGCGCCGCGGTGACGCTTCGCCTCGTACGGATCCCGCAGCAGCTTGCCGTGCTGGTGGTTCGCGAGTCGCAGGACTGTGCCTTGAGCAGTGTACCGGCGACCGCGGCCGACGAATGCTGTGGGATGAAGTTGTGAAGGGCATCGAGTCGCGACGGTTGCTGCGCGAGTCATACAGGTACGAGCGCCGGTTCCGGCGCGTCATAACGATGGATCGCACGGTGGGCGCAACGCGCAAACGCGTGACCGACAGCGTGGAAATCAACGACCCACGCCGGCGCGATTCGACGAGTCGGTATCGCGATGGCAGCTACACTGCGCGCTCAGGGAGTACGCTGAGCATTCGCGTCTTCGACGAAGGCGACCTGACTCACGCGTCATTCGCTGCGTTTCACTGTCATGGCGCACCATGGAGGGACAGTACCGATGGCAGCGTGCGGATTGCGTTCGCGCCGCGGCGGGATGCGCGAGGACAGCGTGACGCGAATCGAGTACGCGGCGTTGTGATTCTGGACGGGAGCACCTGGTTGACGCGTTCCGTGACGTACGAATACGTCAGAAACAGCAAGGCTGCGGGTCACGGCCAGGTCGAGTATACCACGATGAGCGTGGACGACTCACCAGTCGCGCTGCCCACGCGTACGGTCGGTGATTTCAAGGTGTCGGGCCGATTCGGACTGTCGTCAATGCTGGCCTCGTGGACCATCGAGCAGACCTACGCGGCGTTTGTTCGCAGCGCCGAGGGTACGCCGTAGCCACTGCGCGCGGGCGTCGCGCGCAGGCGTTGAATCAGCGGCGCTTCTTTGCCTTCGCAGCCGGCTTGGCCTTGGCCTTGCGGGCAGACGCCGATCGGGTGGCGGCCGCACTGCGCTGCCGCGAACTGGCCGTGCTGCGTGATGCGGGGCGGGCCTTGGCGGAGCGTGAAGCTGCCGCGCGGCCGCGTGAAGACGACACGGCCACCCGCTTTGAAGACTTGGCACGACTCGAGCCCGCGCGACACGCGGCGCGGCGTGACTTTGCGCTGCCACGACCAGATGACTTGCGGGCGAGCGCCCGCCCGCGGCTGACGCTGCAACCGACGGAGCGATAGCGGACTTCAGGCGCAGGGTTCCAGCCGGTGGCGTAGTCGGCACGGAATTCGGGATCGCCGTCGAGCTGCACGGCTTGCGCGGGTGCCGTGACGGCCCACGCTGAGGCATCGGACAGGTCGGCGCGAACGTCGGAGATGACGCGCTCGGGGCGACGGGCACGGGACTCGAAGACCCGATTCGTGAGCAGTACGACGAACATGTCGCGCTCGGGATCGATCCAGATCGAGGTACCGGTAAATCCGGTATGACCAAATGCACGTGGCGACATGTAGCGACCGCAGCCCACGCCACTGTGTCCGGCGCAGGTATCCCAGCCGAGTGCGCGGGAGCCGGCGGTGCGGGCGGTGAAGCGCTCGACCGTCGAGTCACTGATGATGCGCGTACCGAGGTACGTCCCCTTGTTGAGCATCATCGTCGCGAACACCGACAGATCACCGGCGGTGCTGAAAAGTCCGGCATGTCCGGCAACCCCGCCGAGCGCGTGCGCGTTTTCGTCGTGCACATCGCCCTGCAGTGAATAGCCGCGCACTGACATCGTCGCGGTTGGCGCGGTGCGGGTGCGCGCGCCAGAAGGCACACGGTACCACGTTTCGGTCATGCCGAGCGGCGTGAAGACCTTTTCCTGCAGCAGTTCGTCGAGCTTGCGACCGCTGGCGCGTTCCGCGATGAAGCCAAGTATGTCGGCGCCGAGATCGGAGTAGATGTAACGCGTCCCCGGGGAGTACTCGAGCGGCGTCTGCAACACGAGTCGCTGCGCGTCGGCGGGCGACCAGGCCTCGCGCCACAGATCGCGGCCGGCCGGCAATCCACTTCGGTGCGTCAGCAGATCCTGAATCGTGACTCTGTCTCGCTCGCCGCCGCCGAATTCCGGAAAGAAGGTGATGACCTTGTCATCGAGACGAATCCGGCCTTCGTCATACAGGAGCATGATGGCAGTCGTGGTGCCGATGACCTTGGTCAGACTCGCCAGATCATACACCGAGCGATCGGGCGACACGCTTGGCGCGTCCACGCCCCACGACAGCCGACCGAAGCCTTGTGAGTACACGGCAGATCCACGGCGTCCAACCACCACGGCGGCGCCAGGAAAGCCACCCTCGGAAATCCCGCGGCGCACGACCCGCGTGATCGCATCAAGCCGCAACGCGCTCATCTCCACCGATTCCGGTGTTGCCTTCGGCAAGCCTTCACCAGCAGACCCAAGCGGGGCTACAGGCAGGGTGGCTATACCAAGCGTGAGAAGAGAGGCGAGCTTGAGAATCACGACGACTCCGGAAGAAACGCTGCTGCAGGACGTACGACGGCGACACTTACAGCGAATACGCAAATCAGGCGCAGGCCTGACCGGTTGATCGACAGGTCACTCATGAGACGACGCAGCCGGCGGAACGTTCCACTCGGATCCGTGACCGTATGGTACGGAACGCTTGGGAATGAGTCAAGTGTAACCGTTTCATGGGTTTGTGTGCTCTCACGTGAGGTGCCGTGCGACGCGCTCCGAAGTGGGGGGTGGGCTGAATCCTGGCAAGTGCGGGATCCGTTGTCTTGGCTGATGGGGACTGGCAGGTGGGGACGGAGTTCCTGAGCTGATGGGGACGGAGTTCCTGAGCTGATGGGGACGGAGTTCCTGAGCTGATGGGGACGGAGTTCCTGAGCTGATGGGGACGGAGTTCCTCAGC
>JANNVN010000322.1:0-12235 GCA_031414435.1 Gemmatimonadaceae bacterium | reverse complement strand
ATCTGCGGGAATGCGATCTCCCGCACTGAGCAGGACCAGATCACCGGGCACCAGTTCGCGTGCCGGAACCTCCACCTCGTTGCTGTCGCGGCGGACGCGAGCCACGGGCACTGCTTGCGTGCGCAGTGACTCGAGCGCACGGGCGGCCTTCCACTCGGTGCCAAACCCGATCAGCGCGTTGAGGACGATCACGACCAGAATCGCAACGCCTTCTGTGGTATCCCCTACGACGAAGGCGATTCCACTGGCGACCACGAGCAGCAGGACGATCAGGCTGCGAAACTGGTGTATCACTATCGCGAGCGAGGAACGCTGGCGCGCATTCGGGAGCACGTTCTCGCCGTGCTCACTCAGCCGCGCAGCCGCAAGAGCGCCAGTCAGCCCGTCTGTCGTGCTCGCGCCGAGCTCGCGGGCGACATCGTCAATCTCCCGCGAGTGCCACGTAGCGTCCGGCATCAGGGTCGCGTCACGTCATGATCCTGTCGTGAACCGTTGCGCCACTCGTCTCAGCGCGCGCCGGGCCGTCCCATCTTGCCGGCGGAATCGGCTGGCGAGCGCATCCGCGACTCACACAGTTTCAGGATCTCCGCAGCGTGCTCGGCAACCTTGGCGGCGTTTGGCGCGCTGCCCCTGACTTCGGTTTCGAGCATGCCGAGGTGGCCCTCGATTGCGGTCATCTGCGCCTGCATGTCACCCATCTTCATTGGCTGCATGGAATCGGTGCGCGTCGGTGTCGGCATTGGCATTGGCTTTGACATTGGCTTTGTCATCATGGAGTCTGGTCGCGCCGGGCGCATCATGGCGGCAGCAGAATCCTTTGCCATCGGCATACGCATGGTGGTGCCGACGGTCGACATCTGGGCCTGATGGTGCGCCTTCATCTGATCAAAGCTCCGTCGCATTTCAGCGGTCGCCGGTCGGGCGAGCTCTGTGCTGACCATGTTGGACCGACTCGCATCCGCATGCACGGCTCGAGCGAACGTTGCAAGGCTCTCGCCGTAGGCCATCGCCAGTGCGTGGTGCGGACCTGCCATCATGCCCTGCATGCCAGCGACCGCTGGCATGGCGCCGGAACGCTGTCCTGTCGTGTCACGGACGATGGGTCGAACCTGCGCGCCTGCCAATCGTGTGTTCGTCATGGCGACCAGAAGCGGCAACACCACGCTCACTATTCGCTGAGCTGTTTGGGCTTTCACAAGACCTCGGTAGTGTGGATGCGGTACGTACGAGGTCGCTGCGCCAAGTGCGCTGACCTCTGCTGTGCATCATTTTGACGGAGCACAGACCGTGCCGCATCATGTGTCGCTGCCCGTATTGATCGCGATTGGGGAAAGATCTGCGTGGTAAACGATCAATCGGCTATAGTTTCGTCGAACGCGACCTGATTGCAGGAAATGCACACACGAGTACGGCAGCCGGTTTCACCGCACTTCGTCACACTGCGCCTCAGCTCTCCTCGTATGCGCACATCGCCTCCGTGGCGAACCAACCCGTTCCGGAAATCGACTGTGACAACTGTCGTGCACCAGCCAGCTGATCTGGCCCTCACACGCGACGCGACCCTGCTCCTGATCGACGCCTACTGGCGCGCGGCGAACTTGCTCTCCGTTGGCCAGATCTATCTGCGTGCCAATCCCCTGGTACGTGAGCCACTGACACTGGCGCATGTGAAACCTCGGCTGCTGGGACACTGGGGTACGACGCCGGGGCTGAACTTCATCTACGCGCACATGAATCGTGTCATCCGTGAGCACGACGTCAACGCGATGTTCATCGCAGGGCCTGGGCATGGTGGGCCGGGTGTGGTGGCAAATACGTATCTGGAGGGAACGTACTCTGAGGTGTATCCGGCGGTGTCGCGTGACCTGGACGGATTGACCGCGCTGTGCACACAGTTTTCGTATCCGGGGGGCATCCCGAGCCATGTGGCACCGGAAACGCCGGGATCAATTCACGAGGGCGGTGAACTCGGGTACGCCTTGCTGCACGCCTTCGGCGCGGCCTTCGACAACCCGGACCTGCTCGTCTGCTGTGTGATTGGCGATGGCGAAGCGGAAACCGGTGCGCTTGCCGCGAGCTGGCATTCCAACAAGTTTCTGGACGCTTCGCGCGATGGCGCCGTGCTGCCGATTCTGCATCTGAATGGCTACAAGATTGCCGGCCCGACGGTACTCGCCCGGATTCCGGAGTCGGAGCTGACATCGCTCATGCGCGGCTACGGTTACGAACCACATTACGTGAGCGGAGATGATCCAGCACAGATGCATGCGCTGATGGCCGAGGTGATGGACACGGTCATGCGTCGAATCCGGGCGATTCAACACGACGCGCGAGCGTTGGGCAATCAGGCTCGGCCGCTCTGGCCGATGATCGTTCTCCGCTCACCGAAGGGGTGGACCGGTCCTGCGATGGTGGATGGCAAGCAAACGGAAGGTTCGTGGCGCTCACACCAAGTTCCCCTATCCGGCCTGGCAGAGACTCCAGGGCATCTGGCATTGCTGGAAGCGTGGTTGCAGAGCTATCGCCCGGAGGAGCTCTTTGATGCTGATGGCGCGTTGCGTCCTGAGCTGGCGGCGCTGGCACCAGTCGGAGCGCGGCGCATGGGCGCGAATCCGCACGCCAATGGCGGCCTCCTTCTTCGCGATCTGGAGATGCCAGACTTTCGGGCATACGCGGTGTCCGTCCTGGCGCCTGGTGCTGTGCTCGACGAGGCGACACGCGTCATGGGTCGATTCCTGCGCGATGTGATCCGCAGGAACGCCCGTGCGGCAAACTTTCGGCTGATGGGTCCGGATGAGACAACCTCAAATCGGCTGGATGCCGTCTTCGAGGTGACTGATCGAACATCAATGGCCGAGATCCTGCCGACCGACGACCATGTGGCGCATGACGGGCGCGTGATGGAGGTACTCAGCGAGCACATGTGCCAGGGCTGGCTGGAGGGCTATCTGTTGACCGGACGGCACGGCTTGTTCTCATGCTACGAGGCGTTCATCCACATCGTCGACTCCATGTTCAATCAGCATGCCAAATGGCTGGATACGTCTCGCGGTATCCCGTGGCGGGCGTCGATTGCGTCCCTGAACTATCTGCTGACGTCGCATGTCTGGCGTCAGGATCACAATGGCAACAGTCATCAGGATCCCGGTTTCATTGATCACGTCGTGAACAAGCAGGCAGACGTGGTGCGCGTGTATCTGCCTCCGGATGCGAACACGCTGCTCTCAGTCACGGATCACTGTCTGCGAAGCCGGAATCAGGTGAACGTGATCATCGCGGGTAAGCAGCCCGCGCTGCAATATCTGGATATGGCGGCGGCGGAGCGTCACTGTGCGGCCGGCATCGGCATCTGGGAATGGGCCAGCACCGACTCCGGACGCGATCCTGACGTGGTGGTGGCGTGCGCTGGCGACGTGCCCACGCTCGAAGCCCTCGCGGCAACGGCAATATTGCGGGACCGCCTTCCTGCGTTGCGCGTGCGCCTGGTGAATGTCGTGGACCTGATGACCCTTCAGCCGCAACGCGAACACCCGCATGGGCTGAGCGATGATGCCTTCGATGCACTGTTTACCACAGACAGACCAATTGTGTTCGCGTTCCACGGGTATCCCTGGCTGATTCACCGGCTCACCTACCGACGCACCAATCACGGCAACCTGCATGTGCGTGGCTACAAGGAGAAGGGCACAACGACAACGCCGTTCGACATGACGGTGCTCAATGATCTCGACCGGTTTCACCTCGTGTGTGACGTGCTGGCACGCCTGCCGGATGTCGCGGAAACCGAGGCGGGCGCGGCGACGGTCGCGTATTGCCGAGCGCGACTCGCGGAACATCACGAATACATCCGTGCCCACGGCGATGACATGCCGGATGTGCGCGACTGGCGTTGGTCGCAATGAGGGTGCTGGCGCTCAACGCGGGTTCGAGCAGCCTCAAAGCCGCCGCGTTCGAAGTCCAGTCTGCGGCGAGATCAGGTGAGGCGCCGCGGGGGCTGGTCTGGTCGGCCGAGGCTCGTGGCGATGCCGGAGTGCTTGATGAACTGCTCGCGCCGGTTCTGCGCGGGAGTGTCGATCCAGCATCCCCAGCGGCACAGCCTATCGATGTCATCGGTCACCGGATCGTGCATGGCGGCGCCACGCTCCGTGACGCCGTACGCATCACACCGTTGATACTGGACGAAATTGCACGTGCCTCTGAACACGCGCCCGCGCACAACGCGCTGGCCATCGACGTCGTACGGGCCACGATTGCGCTCTTCGGTGACGACGTGCCGCATGTGGCGGTCTTCGATACCGCGTTTCACAAAACACTCGAACCTGCGGCGTATACGTACGCTGGCCCGTTTGACTGGATCGCACAAGGAATTCGCCGGTTCGGGTTTCATGGTATCAATCACGAGTACGTGGCCCAGCGCGCACTCGCGCTGCGCGATCGACCCACCGCTGGCTTGCGGATCGTGACGTGCCACCTCGGCAGCGGCTGTTCGCTGGCGGCGATTCATGACGGACGATCGGTCGACACGACGATGGGCTTCACGCCGCTGGACGGCCTGCCGATGGCCCATCGCTCCGGTGCCATCGACCCCGGCATCCTGCTGCATCTGTTGAGAAGCGGTAGTCACACCGTCGCGACACTCGACCAGCTGCTGCAGGAGCAGTCCGGACTGGCCGGACTGTCGGGGACCACTGGTGACATGCGCATCATCCTCGACGGCATGGATGCCGGTGACACGCGCTGCCGGCTGGCGTTCGACGTATTCGTCCACCAGGTGCGGAAGGGCATTGCGGCGATGGCGGCGAGCATGGCCGGGCTGGACATTCTGGTGTTCACCGGCGGCGTTGGCGAACACAGCCCACGCGTCCGTTCGGCAATCTGCTCCTCGCTCGGCTTCCTCGGTGTCACACTGTGCCCCGACAGGAATCTGAAGGCTACCGGCGAATCCGACCTTTCCGATGCGACCTCTGGCGCTGGTGTGTTCGTCATTCCGGCGGAGGAGAACTGGATGATCGCGCAGGCGAGCGTTCGCGTTCTGGCGGCATCAGACCCATGACCGACGTTTGCCGGAGCTGGGCTTCGCCAAGTGAGGCGGTGTGCCGTCGTTGCGTCGAGATGCAAGCGGACGACGGGTGACGCCCCCCGGTGCATGTCCGCTGCGGCCGTTTTCGGCGAGGATGAGCGCTGCACGCGTCGTCACCATGAGGGTGTCGATGGTGGACGGGAGCATTCTGTGCCGCGCTCCTGCGGGCTATATCCGGACCTTGGGCCCGGCTGTCCGAGCTTCTCCGCAGCGACACACCTCGCGAACATGGAAGCGCGCCTGCAGATGGGCTCCGGTGGGCCCCACAGCGGACCATGCGGAGCGTCGGCTCGGCTCATACCCCTCCGTCTGAGCGAGCAGGTCCTGACGCGCTTACCGATGGCTGCACCGGTCGCACCAGTCCATGCTTCCGTCGCGTCTCGAGGCGACGTGTGGTCGGCGTCACGGTCGGAACTCCTGCCGCAGATTCGTGTGATCATTTGCCGTCGACGACCGGCGACCCTGGCGAGGCTCCCATCCTCGGCGACATATGCTTCCGTCCGGACGACGCTGATCAGATCAGTACACTCGATGCAGTAGTCCGAGAGCAGCATGGTCGCGCGCATTCCCGCGGCGGGCGACGATGAGAGTGTGCCGATCACCTTGCACATGATCGCCCTGAAACTGTGATGCCCCGAGCGATACGCCTGCAGCACGGCACGGAGCGGCACTCCGCCTTCTGCGCGACGGATTGCCTCGAGGCGTCTACGCCTCGGGCCTCAGCCGTCGACGCGGATCGAGAGCACGCGCGCGGGCCCGCGTCCAATTGGCGCATACTGATGCGGCTCGCCGCTCCAGAAGCAGACCGATTCTCCAGTCTTCAAGTCGAACACCGTCGCGCCTACGCGCAGACGCAGGCGACCTGAGAGCACGTACACGAATTCCTCGCCGGGATGGCTGCGTGCCACGCTCTCTGCATGCACCTCGAGAATGGTGGGCAGGACGCGCCCATTCGCGAGCCGGCTCTTGAGAAGGTCCACCGCCACTGCAACCTGCTTCGTGACGCGCGGCGTACGTGCTCCCCGCGTGACCGTCAGCGGCAAAGGCCCGGCCGCGACATCAGTCATGTCGAACCAGCGATCGTCGCCCGCGCGATGCACCGCGCCCGTTTCCGCCGTCTCGCCATCTTCCAGTCTTTCGAGATGGATGCCGAGGACTTCACAGACCTGCACCAAGGTTGCGGGCCGGCACGCGAGGCCCTGTTCAAGTCGCACGACCGAAGTCTTGCTCAGTGCCGCGCGCGCCGCAACGTCGCGAATGGAGAGACCCATGCCGATGCGCAACCGGCGAATGCGATCGCCGACCACCTCGGCGCCAACACGAGCGACCAGTGCGACGACCTGTGCGTGCCTGACGGGCGGAGATGCGGCAGATGGCTTGGGCATACACGCGCAAGCTATGCCGACCCCGATTCCGGCAACACCTCAAGGTGCCTTGCGAAGATCAAAATGGTACTGTACCATTATTGGAGTCGCGCCAGGACCCTCCTGCCTCCGACCGTACGTCCCGCAACAGCACCGGTTTCGGCAGCGATGCGCCGCGACCGCCCTGGTCACCGCAGCGGGTGTACCCTCTCGCCACCGGTCACGCCACGTGAAAACCACGGCCAGCAAAACCCTCGGCTTCGTCATCGTGACGTTCGCCGTCTTCTTCGTGGGTCTCTATGGCCGTGGCTGGCTGGATCAGCTCGTCAAGCTACCGTTCCCAGACAAGTACTGGCGCTATGCCTACTTCACCTGCGTCTGGCTGATCGGAGTGCCAGTGCTGTTTCTGGGCCTGCGCTATGGGTTCCGGAACGTCCTTCACGAACTTGGTCTCAAGCAAGGACTGCGGGACGGCATCAAGTGGGGCTTCTTCATCACGCTGCCGATGCTCGTCGGCTACGCGGCGGTGAGCAAGTCGTTCACGTTCAGTGTGGCCGATCTGATCGCCTACAGCGTGCTCGCCGCGCTCGCGGAGGAAGTGCTGTTTCGTGGCTTTCTGTTCGGGCAGCTCTCGCGGTACGCGAATTGGAAGCTCTGGATGGGTGCGCTCGCCGAAGCGTCGATCTTTGGGTTTGCACACCTCTATCAGGCCAGCAGTCTGACTTCGGCGGCCGGAATCTTCGCCGTCACATTCGCCGGCGGGATGTTGTTCGGATGGTTGTTCATCCGATGGAATTACAACCTGTGGCTGCCGATCGTGCTGCACATGCTGATGAATGCATACTGGAGTGTCTTCGGCATGGGCACGAATGCACTTGGCGGCACCTGGGGGAACGTGTTCCGTGCGGCGTCTGTGATTCTCGCCATCGTGGTGACGTTGAAGTTCGCCAGATCGGGTGTGCCGCAGACTCGCCCGGCAGACTGAACCCTCCTGCAGCAGTGCCGCAGCGCGTCGGTCGATCTGGTTCACTCCACTGGCGCGCGCGAAAGGGCAATCGCGTCAGCCGATCAGCAGCTCCCAGCGCCACACAGATCCACCCTCCGGATCGACCACGGTTCCCGCATGGCGGAAGCCCGATTTCTCGAGGATACGGCACGAGGCATTCTGCTCGGGGAGTGTGTGTGCGAGGACGGTATGCAGCGGAGGCTCTGCAGTGCTGGCGATGCGTACCAGCGCTTCCGCCATCGCCGTCGCGATGCCACGCCCTTCCTCACCGGGAAAGGTGAAGTAAGCGATCTCGGCTGCGTTGTTGGCGCTGGGTCCGCCTTTGAAACCGCAGGTTCCGACGAGACGGCGCATCGGAGCTTCGAGCGCGAGATAGCCGATCCACGGCATCACGGCACGGTTGGATGTCAGGAGTCCTGCGTAAGCCTCGGCGATCGCCACCGCAAACGTCTGGTGCGGGCCGATCTCGATTCCCGCGTGATTCGCGAAGGCTGCGGGATCGCGCGCCAGGGCTTCAGCGGCAGCCTGATCGAGCGGGTGCAGGGTGATCGCCGGCATGGTTGACGCTCGCTGGTGTGGTGTCGTCGTTCTTGTCTTTGTTGCGGTGTCGTGGGACTCAGGCCACCAGGTTGACCCGGGGTCGATCCCGGTGGCCGTGTCAGTGTATCATCCGGCATGACTTCTCGCCAAACCGCCCTTGTGACCGGTGCCTCCCGTGGCATCGGCCGCGCCATTGCCCTCGCGCTGGCGCCCACCCACGACCTGATTCTCACCGCGCGCGGAGCTGATGCGCTGGCTTTCGTTGCACAGGAGGCCGAGTCCGCAGGTGCCACGGTGCAGCGCATTCCGTGCGACCTCGCCAACCCTGCGGCAGTTCAGTCGGCTCTGCACGGAGTACACTGCGATGTGCTGATCAACAACGCCGGTGTCGCGACGATCAAACCCTTGCTGTCTCTCGCACCGACGGAATGGAACGCGATGGTGGACGTGAACATCAATGCGCTCTACCATGTCACGCGTGCAGTGCTGCCAGGCATGGTCGAGCGCCAGCGCGGACATGTCATCACCATCGGCTCGATCGCCGGTCGCAACACCTTCGCAGGCGGCTCGTGCTACGCGGGTACCAAGCACTTCGTGATGGGGTTCAGCGAGTCACTGCTGTTCGAGGTGCGCGAGTCCGGCGTGAAGGTCAGCGTGGTGATGCCAGGCAGCGTGGCAACAGAGCTGTTCCCGGTGGGAACGGACACCAGTTGGATGTGCTTGCCGGAGGACGTGGCGGGCGCCGTGCGCCATCTGGTTGATACGCCGCCGCACCTGCTGCAGTACATCGTTGAGGTGCGGCCGCTGACGCCGAAGCGGCGACGGGATGGGAGTACACGGGGGTAGGGCGGGCGTGTGCTGGCGCGGCGGAACCGGCTGCCCGCCTGAAGGACAGGCCGCCGTGCAGACGTAGGGTCGCAGCCGACGTCCGCGGCACATCTTCGCGCAGCCATCGGGAACCACTGGTGGCAATCAGGGTGAGCGATTGATTTGGGCTCAGGAACAGGGGCACCGATCAGTCGGGGACTGGAACCAGGGAGTTGGCGCGCGATGCAAACAGTCCGGCTTGAAGCGGTGCCGCCGCAGGCGTGGCGTAACGGTGGTGGTTCGACGCGGGAATTGCTGGCCTGGCCGACGCCAGCGGAGTGGCAAGTCCGTATCAGCGTCGCGCAGATCGACCGGGATGGGCCGTTCAGCCCGTATCCAGGCGTTGAGCGCTGGTTCGCTGTCGTGAGCGGCGATGACGTCATGCTTCGCTTCCCGGGTGAGACGACTGTGGTGTCCGAGACAGGCGATCCACTGCACTTCGACGGTGCGAGCGCGCCGGACTGCACGTTGCTCGGCCGGGGCACGCAGGACCTCAACCTCATGGTGCGAACGGTGACGGCGCAGGGCGCCATGCGGCGTCTGCTACCGGCGGAGAGCTGGCACTCTGACGCGCATCTTCGCGCCGTGTTCGCGGCCGACGACTCAACCCTGGTGATCAACGATTCAGTGACCGTGACGCTCGGTGCTGGCACGCTGGCGTGGAGTGACGATGCGGTTGGCGAATGCTGGCGTCTGATCACGCCGGGACGTCACGTGCGCGCCTGGCGAATGGAAAGCTGGAGCGTGGCTGCGTGAGTGCGAGTTGTACCGCAGGAACCATGTCACTTACCGCCGGCCCACGGTGCACGGATCGCCGTGTGCCATCTGGTTGACACGCCACCGCAGCGCTGCAGTACATCGCGGAAGTGCCATCGCGGAAGTGCCATCGCGGATGCCGAAGCGCCGACGGGACGGGAGCCTGCTGGGGGCGTGGCCTGGCCGCGAAACCCGGTCTGGACGCACGGCGTAGGTGACGCATGCTCAACACGTTGCGTTTCCGCGCCTCCACGTATGGCGGAGGTCTGCACCAGCGGCCGCATGCACACGATCACCTGCAGATCAGTCTCGTGCTCAGCGGGCGTCTCCGGGAATCGGTGCGAGGTGCCGACGCGACCGCCGGTGCACTCTCGGTCGTGGTCAAGGACGCCGGCGTTCTGCACGAAGACCAGTTCGGTCCTGAAGGCGTTGCCATTGCGCAGCTGTCGCTTGCTGGCGGTGGCTTGGCAGACATCATCGACGCGCGTGACCGCTCGCTGCCCTGGTTCTGGAGTCACACCGCAACGCTGGCGCGGCCGTTCCTTCGTCTCGTCGCGCAGGCCAGCACGGGAGCGACGTCGTTCGCGAGCGACCACGCCGATGTCATCGATCTGCTGGCCATGATCACGGCGCGCCGGGCTCGTGAGGCGCGCGGCACGCCACCCCGATGGCTCGCTGATGCCGTCGATGAACTGCATGACACATGGCGCGCTGGTACGCGCGTCAGCGATGTCGCGTCGCGGATCGGTGTACATCCGGTGTATCTGGCGCGATGCGTCCGGCGTTGGTACGGCCACGGCGTGAGCGATGAGCTGCGCTTCCTGCGACAGCGCGCAGCCATCGACGCGATGGTCGGCGGGCACTCCACGCTCAGCACAATTGCGCACGCCGTGGGCTACGCCGACGAGTCGCACCTGAATCGCGAGCTGTCGACGTTGAGTGGGGAGCCGCCGGCGCGTCTCCGTCGCGGCTTGGGAAATCTCGGAATATCCCGGGGTGATGCGATGCCGGTCCGTGCAACAGGGTTGCGCCGATTCAAGTCCGGCTACCGCTGACGCAGCATACTTCGGCATGAAACGTAGGATCAGACTGACTCCGACTTTCCAGGGTCTGCAATGTGCTTCACCATCTGTCGTTCCCCGCGATGCCGCGCCCGGTTTCTCGCCGTCACGCTCCTGTCTGTGATGCCGCTGACCTCGCCGGCGCAGCCAGTCCGCCCATCCAGTGACGAAGTCGCCCGCGCGGTCGACTCGCTTGCGCGCCGCATCGTCGCCACGGGCTTAGCGCCGGCGCTTGGCGTCGCCGTTGTAATGGATGGCCGCACCATTCTGTCGATGGGATATGGCGAGGCTGATCGCACTCGCGGGATACCAGTCACGCCCAACACGCTCTGGTACATCGCGTCCACGAGCAAATCGTTCACCGGCTTCGCCGTCACCCTCCTTGCGGGTGAGGGGGCGCTCGATCTCGAGGCGCCGATCACCCGTGTGCTGCCGCGCGCGCAGTGGCACCCGGACGTGAACGCAGACGCACTCACGCTGCGCCGATTTCTGTCACATGCGCACCACCTCACGGACGGTGTGATCGTCATGTCAGCGGCATTCACCGGGGCAATGCCCGAGACCGCCTGGCCGGGGCTCCTGCGCTACTCGGCACCAGCGGGGCACTCCGACCTGGTGTACTCGAACTTTGGCTACAACGTCGCGGCGATGGCGATTGATGCGGTTCGTCCGGAAGGGTGGCGGCGCTTCATGGCGCAGCGGATGTTCGCTCCTCTTGGCATGCAGCAGACGTTCGCGCGAGTGAGTGGGCTCGATCGCGATCGCATCGCGATGCCCCATGACCTTCGTGCAGATGGTAGTCAGCCGACGATGCCCGTTGTGAAAACGGACGCGACGATGAACAGCGCCGGTGGGCATCTCGCCACGCTCGATGATCTCGCGCGCTGGGTGACCGTGCAACTCGACAGTGGCATGCTCGAAGGACGGCGAGTGTTTCCAAAGGCGGCGGTCGTGCAGTCGCAAACACAGATCACCGCGCAGACGCGTGATCGATCGAAGCAGTTTGCCTTCTTCGACCGAGCCGGGTGGAGCGCGGGGTGGGATATCGGTACCTACGAGGGCGAGCGGATGGTGAGCCGCTTTGGCAGCTACTCGTCGACTCGCTCGCATCTGTCGATGCTCCCGGGGCGCCGTATCGGCGTAGTGGCACTGACCACGGGCAGGGTCGCTTCGTTGGCGACTGACATCGTGGCGGCGTATGCCTATGACCTCGAGGCAGGCCGTCCGGACGCAGAGGCCCGCGTTGCGACGCGACTCGACACGCTGAGGGCGCAGGTTGCACGCGCGCCCCGTCAGGTGGCGCAGTCGGATTCAGTGCGCGCGTCGCGACAGCGGCCGATGGATCGCGCGCTCGCCGACTTTGCCGGCACGTATCGAAACGATGGGCTGGGTACCATCACGTTCCGCCTGGACGCAAATCGGCTGCATTGGGACTGGGGGGCACTGCGTGGCGAGGCGGAACTGTTCGATGCCGCGAAGCATGCGCTGCGGATCGAGCTGGCGGGATCCGGATACGTCGGCGAATTCGAGTTTCCGGAGCGTGGCCCAGCCAGGTCGGTGC